>JALQVB010000031.1 GCA_023260495.1 Aquiluna sp. | reverse complement strand
ACATCTGCTTCATACCCGAGGGAGACACCAGGGAGTGGCTGAGGGACTTTGTGCCTTCTGAGCCGGGAAACATTGTTGACCTGGAGGGCAACGTGCTGGGGGACCACGATGGTCACGTTGGATTCACGATTGGTCAGCGCAAGGGGCTGAGGCTTGGTAGGCCCGCAAAGGATGGAAAGCCTAGGTACGTGCTGGAGATTAGGCCAAAGACCCATGAGGTGGTGGTTGGTCCCGAATCAGCACTGGAAATTTCGGCGCTCGCCGGTGCCAGGTACTCCTGGTGTGGAGCAGCTCCGGCTGACCCGGCGGAGTTTTTCGATTGCGAGGTTCAGGTTAGGGCGCATGGCGACACAGTCCCTGCCTCTGCCGCAGTCGTTGACGATGAACTGGTTATCAGGTTGACCGAGCCACTTTTTGGGGTGGCACCGGGGCAGACTGCGGTTATCTATCTGGGCACGCGGGTGCTCGGCCAGACCACCATCGATCGCACCGAATCAAAGCAGGTGCAGGGTGCCTGATCGCATCGAAGAGCTTCGAGCGCAAATAGCCAAGTATCGCGATGCCTACTACCAGGAAAATGAGCCCCTGGTCTCGGATGCCGAGTATGACGCTCTAGAGCGGGAGCTTGCCGAGCTGGAAAAGTCCCAGATTGGCGAAGCCGATGACGGCCTGACCACCAAGGTTGGAGGCTCAGCCAGCGAGCTATTTGCCCCGCATCGTCACCTCGACCGGATGATGAGTCTCGACAACGTATTCAGTACCGAGGAGTTCCAGGCCTGGGTAGAGCGAGTAGGCGACGGACCGTTTTTGTGCGAACCAAAGATTGACGGTTTGGCAATCTCGCTCACCTACCGCGCGGGCAAATTGGTCTCCGCTGCCACAAGAGGCGATGGCGAGGTGGGGGAGGATGTCACCGCTAACGTCCTCACAATCAGCGGCATTCCGCACCAGCTAAGCGGCTCTGGGCACCCCGAGGTGGTGGAAATACGCGGCGAGGTATTTTTTGGCCTAGCGGATTTTGCCGGTCTCAACGCATCAATCGTCGCCGCCGGCGGTAAGCCGTTTGCCAATCCTCGCAATAGCGCCTCGGGCTCACTAAGGCAGAAGGATCCTGCGGTGACCGCAAGCAGACCGCTGCGCATGCTGGTGCACGGCTTTGGGGCTTGGGAGTCTCCGGTTGCCACCCAGAGCGGCGTCTATGAGCTGCTGAGCAGCTGGGGATTGCCAACCACCACCCGGTTTTCGGTGGCAGCCGATGCCAAGGCTGCACTCGATTACATCCAAAGCCTTGAGCAATCGCGCCACGACATTGAGCACGAGATCGACGGGGTGGTCATCAAGGTCGACGAGCTCGCCAGGCAGCGCGATCTTGGTGCCACATCGCGGGCCCCGCGCTGGGCCATTGCCTACAAGTACCCGCCAGAGCAGGTGAACACCAAGCTGCTCGATATTCGCGTGTCGATCGGCCGCACCGGCAGGGCCACACCATTTGCCGTGCTTGCTCCAGTGCGAGTTGCTGGCAGCGAGGTGGAATTTGCCACCCTGCACAACGCCGACCAGGTGAGGGCTAAGGGAGTGTTGATTGGCGACACGGTGGTGCTTCGCAAGGCCGGCGATGTAATCCCCGAGATTCTTGGCCCGGTGACCGGCCTCAGGGATGGCACAGAGCGCGAATTCACTATGCCCGAAAGCTGCCCGGAGTGCGGTAGCCAGTTGGCGCCGGCAAGCCAGGGCGATGTCGATCTGCGATGTCCAAATTCCAAATCCTGCCCCGCGCAGCTCAGGGAGCGCATCGCCTACATCGGGTCCCGCTCAGCACTCGACATCGAAGCGCTTGGCTATGTCTCAGCAACCGCTCTGACCTCGCCCCTTGAGCCCGCCGAAGCTCCAGTTCAGTCCGAAGCAGACCTGTTTGACCTGACTCTTGAGAAGCTTTTGCCCATCAAGACGCATGTGCTGGACCCCGATACTGGACTTCCGAAGCATGACGCCAATGGCACTCCCAAGGTTGTGGACTACTTCCGGAAAAAGGATGGCCAGCCAGCCGAGATAGCCCTCAAATTGCTAGCGAATCTGGAAGAGGTGAAGAGCCGGGACCTATGGCGTGTTTTGGTTTCGCTTTCAATCAGGCATGTCGGGCCGGTGGCAGCCCGGGCACTGGCAAGCCACTTTGGCTCTCTGGAAGCCATTTTCAACGCCAGCTTGGAAGACCTTGCAAAAGTTGAAGGCGTCGGGCCCACTCTTGCCGGATCAATCCTCGATTGGTGGTCTGAGGATTGGCACCGCGAAATTGTCCAAAGCTGGGAGCGCGCTGGTGTGCAGGTGGCAATTCAGGGACATCAGGGGCCCCAGGAGGGACCAAGCGGGCCCTTTGCGGGCAAGAGCATTGTCGTGACCGGCACGATGGAAAGCATGAGCCGTGACCAGGCCGAGGAGCGCATCATTCAACTGGGCGGCAAGGCCGCTTCCAGCGTCTCCAAGAAGACCTCTTTCGTAGTTGCCGGCCCCGGAGCTGGTTCCAAGTTGGCCAGGGCCGAGCAGCTGGGTGTAGAAGTTATTGATGAGGCCGAATTCCTGAACCGGTTGGCCGCAGCAGCAAACTAGACTTAGGTATCTGCCGAAGAGAGAAATTGAGCTGAAGCATGTCTGAAATCACCCCAGATTTGGTGCGCCACCTTGCCTCGCTATCGCGAATCCTGGTGACCGATGAGGAAGTTGAAAAGCTGGCCGGAGAGCTCGGCGTAATTGTCGACGCCGTGGCCGAGGTTAACAAGGCTGTCTCTGGCGATGTTGTTCCCACCAGCCACCCGATTCCGATGAGCAACGTCTTCCGCGAGGATGAGGTTCGACCATCGCTTAGCCAGCAGGAGGCGCTCAGTGGTGCACCTGACAGCGCAGATGGCAAGTTCCGCGTGGCGGCAATTCTGGATGAGGACTAAACCATGAGCGAACTTGTATTCAAGCCGGCCAGCGAGCTGGCCCAGCTGATTGCCAAGAAGGAAGTTTCTTCTCTAGAGGTCACCACAGCGTTCTTCGACCGGTCAGAAAAACTCAACGAGAAGACCTTCAGCTACCTGCACCTAGACCGAGACAAGGCACTTGCAGCGGCTAAGCAGGCAGATGCCGAGTTGGCTGCAGGCAATGTTTCTTCGCCGCTACACGGCGTTCCAATTGCGATGAAGGATGTGCTAACGACGAAGGACGCCCCTTCAACTGCCGGCTCTAAAATTCTTCAGGGTTGGATTCCACCTTACGACTCGACCGTGGTGCGCAAAATCCGCGAAGCAGCAATGCCAATTTTGGGCAAGACCAATATGGATGAGTTCGCAATGGGTTCCTCTACGGAATTTTCGGCCTACGGCCCATCAAAGAACCCCTGGGACCTCACCCGCATCCCCGGCGGATCCGGAGGAGGCTCGTCCTCTGCAGTGGCCGGCTTCTTGGCGCCGCTGGCTACTGGAAGTGACACCGGAGGCTCAATTCGCTACCCCGCTGCGGTAACCGGTTCGGTTGGCGCAAAGCCGACATACGGTGCGGTATCGCGCTACGGAGTGATTGCTCTGGCTTCCTCGCTCGATCAAATCGGGCCGGTAAGCAACACGGTTTTGGACTCGGCTCTGCTGCAGGATGTCATTGCCGGCTACGACCCGATGGATTCAACTTCGATTCCAACCTCGCTTGGCTCAATGGCCGAAGCGGTGCGCAGGGCTGACTTCAAGGGTCTCAAGGTTGGTGTTGTAAAGCAGCTCAGCTCCGATGGCTTCCAGGCTGGAATCAAGGAGTTGTTTGACGACACGATTGCGAAGCTCGTAGCCCAGGGTGTTGAAGTGGTTGAGGTAGACTGCCCAAGCTTCGAGTACGCAATTGCCGCGTACTACCTGATTTTGCCTGCTGAGGCCTCTTCCAACCTGGCCCGCTACGACTCGGTGCGCTTTGGTATGCGAGTCGAGCCAGAGGGAAACCCAACCATTGAGCGGGTCATGGCAGCAACCAGAGAGGCCGGGTTTGGCCCCGAGGTCAAGCGCCGCATAATCCTTGGCACCTACGCACTTTCGTCTGGCTACTACGACGCCTACTACGGTTCAGCCCAGAAGGTTAGAACGCTGATTCAGCAGGATCTGGACAAGGCATTTAGCCAGGTTGATGTCCTGTTGACGCCAACTGCTCCAACCACGGCGTTCAAGCTGGGGGAGAAGCTAGATGATCCATTGGCTATGTATCTAAACGACATCGCCACCATTCCGGCAAACCTTGCCGGCATTCCGGGCATGAGCGTGCCAAACGGACTTGCTAAAGAAGACGGCTTGCCGTCGGGAGTTCAGAGTCTGGCGCCTGCCATGCAGGATGCTCAGATGTATCGCGTCGGTGCCCTGATCGAGCAGCTCTATGTCGCCCAATGGGGTGCGCCGCTAATTGCTCAGGCACCAAACCTGGAGGTTGCAAATGGCTAAAGATCAGTTGATGCCTTACGAGCAGGCGATTGAGCAGTTCGAGGTTGTCATTGGACTCGAGGTGCACGTCGAGCTCAACACTAAGAGCAAGATGTTTTGCGGCTGTGCCAATGAATTTGGTAGCGAGCCAAACACCAACGTTTGCCCAACCTGCATCGGACTGCCGGGCTCCCTGCCTGCCGTGAACAAGAAGGCAGTCGAGAGCTCCATCGCCATCGGCCTGGCTCTGGGTTGCCAGATTGCGCCAACCGGAAGGTTTGCCCGAAAGAACTACTTCTACCCAGATTTGGCAAAGAATTTCCAAACCTCCCAGTATGACGAGCCAATCGCGTTTGATGGCAAGGTCGACATCGAGCTTGAGGATGGCGAAAAGTTCGAGGTCTTGATTGAGCGAGCTCACATGGAAGAGGATGCTGGAAAGCTGACTCACGTCGGTGGCGCAACCGGTCGAATTCAAGGTGCTGAATACTCGCTCGTGGATTACAACCGAGCAGGCGTGCCACTGGTTGAGATAGTCACCAAGCCGGTCTTCGGCGCCGGCGCGAAGGCTCCCGAGCTGGCGGCCGCCTACGTTCGAGCGATTCGCGACATGGTGAAGGCTATGAACGTTTCAGATGCCCGTATGGAGCGTGGAAACGTTCGCTGCGATGCGAATGTTTCGCTGCGCCCAAGGGGCCAGGAGAAGCTTGGCACCAGGACCGAGACGAAGAATGTGAACTCGATTCGAAGCGTTGAGAACGCCGTTCGCTATGAGATTCAGCGTCAGGCACACATTCTGGCTGGGGGAGGTAGCATCACCCAGGAGACCCGTCACTGGCACGAAGACCGCGGCCACACCTCAGCCGGCAGACCCAAGTCGGATGCCGATGACTACCGCTATTTCCCGGAGCCGGATCTGGTACCGGTAGTTCCGGCAGCAGAGTGGATTGAGGAAATTCGCGCCACGCTGCCCGAGAACCCAGCGCTTAGGCGCAAGCGACTGCAAGGTGATTGGGGCTTCAGCGACCTTGAATTCCGCGACGTGCTCAATGCTGATCTGCTAGATCAGGTAGAAGCAACGGTTGCTGCCGGAGCCCAGCCGCAGGCCGCCCGTAAGTGGTGGACCGGCGAGCTTTCCAGGCTGGCAAACGCCCAGGACGTTTCCCCAGACGAGCTGGCAATCACGCCAGCACAGGTTGCGCGTATTCAGCAACTGATTGACTCTGGCGACCTAACCGACCGCCTTGCTCGCGACGTAGTCGCGGGTGTGTTGGCTGGAGAGGGTGAGCCGGAAGAAGTAATCGAGAAGCGTGGCCTGAAGGTCGTGACCGACGAGGGTGCTCTGGTTGCGGCAATTGATGCCGCCCTAGCTCAGCAGCCAGATGTTCTTGAGAAGATTCGCGAGGGCAAGGTGCAGGCCGCAGGTGCGGTGATCGGTGCTGTCATGAAGGCCATGGGCGGACAGGCAGATGCCGCCAGGGTTCGTGAGCTGATCTTGGAGCGCGCCAACTAGCACTTGGGGTGAGTAACGGGACTTGAACCCGCGGCCCCCTGGACCACAACCAGGTGCTCTACCAGCTGAGCTATACCCACCATGTCTGGACTGATCCAGAGCCGTTAGATTCTATCAGTCCCAATCGATTCCGCTACTGTCTTCGCGGTTTCACTGCTGGGTCCTGGCTCCTGCACCAAAACCGTCTGGCGATAGTACTTGAGCTCATCGATTGACTCCAGGATGTCCGCAAGAGCACGGTGATTTCCATTTTTCTTGGGTAGCTGGAAGTAGACCCTCGGGTACCAGCGCCTGGTCAGCTCCTTTATTGAGCTGACATCGATGTTGCGGTAGTGCAGAAAGCCATCCAGCTTCGGCATTTGGCGATTTAGGAACATGCGGTCTGTTCCGATGGAATTTCCGGCGAGTGGGGCGGTCTTTTCGGCGGGGATCCAACGTTGAATGTACTCGAGCACGAGCTGCTCCGCCTCATCCATGGTCCGACCATCGGGAATCTCGTCGATCAATCCCGAATCGGTGTGCATCTGGGTTACGAAATCGCCCATGTTGCTAAGCGCAGCATCAGAGGGCTTGATCACAATCTGCAACCCTGGGTCCTGGACGTTCAGCTCCCCATCCGTTACCACCACTGCGATCTCGCAGATTTCGTCAATGGAGACATCGAGACCGGTCATCTCGCAGTCAACCCAGACTATGTAGTCGCTCAAATCTAGTCCTTTGAGTAGCGAGAGTTCTTGGCAGCCTTACGCTGAGCCTTCTCGAGTTTCTTGAGTTCTTTGCGCTCCTTGCGAGAGAGATTCTCGCTGGGCTGCTGCACGATCGGTATTTCACTGGTGAGGAATTCAGGCAAGTCTGAATCTCCCGTTGCTTTGGCTCTAGGCGTCTCGGTTGGCTCCTCGCTCCAGGACATTTGCTGCTCATCATCAAGCGGCATCTGCGCATCTTCCTCAAGGGTCTTCGCCAAATCATCGTCCGACCAGTGCATTTCGGGTGCCGGAGCTGGCTGAGCGGGCTGGAAGCTTTGTTCGAGCGCAGCAGCGATAGCGTCATCGGAACTCTCTGCGTCAACGACTTGTTCCGGAGCTGCGGGAGTCAGAGGCTCGCCGGCTGGTCCGTCCGCAGGCTCGGCCTCGGTTGTGGCAATGGGCTGCGCTTCCGCAACGGATGCGTTGGCAACATCTGTGCCGACTTTGGCCTTGGCCTTGGCGGTTTTTGCTTCTGCCTTCTTGGCCCTGCGGGCTTCCCTGCGCTGTTTCCTTAGTTGCTTGCGCTCCTTGCGACCTTCAACCAGCCAGTAGAGCGTTGGCACCAGAATCAGAGTTAGCAGAGTCGAGCTGAACAAACCACCTATAACCACAATGGCTAGCGGCTGCGAAATGAATCCGGAGTCGCCAGTGAGGCCAAGCGCCATTGGCGTAAGGGCGAAGATGGTGGCCAGTGCGGTCATCAAGATGGGGCGCAGTCGCTGACGCGCTCCGTTCATCAATGAGTCGATGACACTGCTTCCGCTGCGTCGGTATTGATTCACAAGGTCAATCAGAACGATTGCGTTGGTAACCACAATTCCGACCAGCATCAGCATTCCAATAAGAGCCGGAACGCCAAGGGCGGTGTCGGTCAACAGCAGGAGACCAAGGGCGCCGGTTGCCGCAAATGGAATAGAAATCAGCAGAAGTAGCGGCTGGATGAGGCTGGAGAAGGTTGCCACCATGACGATGTAAACAATCGCCACTGCGGCCAGCAGAGCAAGCCCAAGCTGCTGGAAGCTCTCTGCCTGGTCGGCAGCTGCACCGCCGATAGACGCCTCAACGCCAACCGGAAGGTTCACGGTGTCAAGGCGCTCCGTTATAGCTGCGCTCACCGCGCCGAGATCGTCTCCGGCTGGGGTGAGGTTCACCTGTGCAGTGCGGCTACCCAGCTCAGAGGTAATCGAAGTCGGCTTGAGTACCTCGTTAACCGATGCGATTTCATCCAAGCGAACCAGGCCAGCAAAGGTTGGAATCTGCAAGGCTTTCACCTCAGCAATCGACTCTGGAGCCTCGGCACCGGCAATGTAAACCGAGACGTCTTGATCCTCGATACTCAGCGTGCCAAGCGGAGTTGGCCTCAGCTGCGCTGCGACAATTCCGGTCACCGTGGTTTCTGCCAGTAGATACTGGGCGGCCGCCTCGCGGTCAACCACAATTTCGAGGACACGCTCATCGGCCTCGAGTGTGGTCGTCACGGCCGTTACATCGCTAAGACCCTGCATGCTCTCAGCAATTGTTGAAACCGCCTCTTGGAGCAATTCATTGTCTGGGGCCAGTACTTGAATGTCGATGGTCTCAGAAGAGCCAAATCCGCCACCCTGGGTGGAGGTAATCTCGCTGTCCGCAGGAGCTGGCAGGTTCAAAACCTTGGCCTGCAGGTCTTCGATGCTGGCTGTCTCATCCGCGGTAATCGTGAAGGAAATGCCAGACGCTGCAGCGCCAAAGGCGACTCGGCCATCGGCTGCAGATCCAATTGTGGTTTGAACCACATCGACGCCCTCGATAGCGAGAATCTGAGATTCAAGTTCGGTTGCGGCAACATCCTGCTCCTCAAGCGAGGTGCTGGCAGGCATCTCGAGCCTGGCGAAGAACTGCGAGGAGCCGCCCCCTTCAATGAAGTTGGTCTTCAGCAGCGGCACCAGTGAGAAGGTGTACCCCAGGATCAAGAGCGCCGCGGTCAGGGTGAGCCAAGGGTGACCGGTGGTGCCGCGGAGAATTGGAATGTAGCCACGCTGCAGGAAGCCTCGCTTTTCGCGCTCCTCTTCCTCCTTGCGCTGCTTTTTCTCGAAATTCTTCGGGTTTGCTTCCTTGGCCGCCCGGAGCCTCTTTGGCATTCTGAGGAACCAGTAGGCAAACACCGGCACGATGGTGAGGCTTACCAATAGCGATGCCAACAGGGCGATGCCAACGGTAAAGGCGAACGGACGGAACAGTTCGCCAACCAGCCCGCCGACCAGGGCGATTGGTAGGAAAACGGCCACCGTCGTGATTGTGGAGGCGGTGATGGCGCCGGCCACCTCGCGCACAGCCGTCAGAATCGCCTTCTTGCGCTTCTCACCATAGCTGAGGTGTCGGTTGATGTTTTCGATGACCACAATCGAGTCATCCACCACGCGACCGATCGAAATAGTGAGGGCTCCAAGAGTCAGCAGGTTTAGCGAGTAGTCCGCCACCGACAGTCCGATGAAGGTAATCAGCACGGATGTTGGGATGGAGATAGCAGTGATGATGGTGGACTTGACGCTCAACAGGAACACCAGAATCACCAGCACGGCCATGCCGAGGCCAAGGAGTCCCTCGACGGTGAGGTCCTTGATTGACTTCTCGATGAATGGAGCCTGATCGAAGGTGGTCGTGATTGTCACGTCACCACCAAGAGCTTGTTCAAGCTCTGGAATCAGGTCTTGAACTCCGTTGGAAACTGCGACCGAGTTGCCATCTGGAGTCTTAACGATTGAAACTGCAAGTGACTCGAGTCCGTTGACTCGTGAGATTGAGGTGACAGGAGCATCCTCAAGTGAAATCTTTGCTACGTCTCCGAGCAGCACAGCAGGCGCTCCTGGGGCGGGGGAGGAGCTAATCAGTGGCAGTCCCTCAAGTGCCGAAATGGTGTCAACTGCAGATCCCACCTGTACCGCTATGGATCCCTCGCTGTCGACTATGGATCCGACCGGGAGAATTAGCCCGTTTGAGCTAAGTGCCGTTGCAATCTCGCGCTGGCTAAGACCCGCTTGGGCCAGGGCAATCTGGTCCAATTCCAAATTGATTCGCTTTTCCTTGGCTCCACTCACGGTGATGTCACGGATTCCATCCACCTGACGGAATAGAGCCGGCGCTACCTCTTCAAGCGTTTTGCCAATTCGCTCGTTATCGCCGTTGACATCGCTGATTGCCAAAACAATGATTGGGACAGAATCAAAGCTGCCCGAGATCACCTGGGGGGATGAATCCGCCGGTAACACCGAAGACACGCCATCGAGCGCATCATTTAGCCGCTGGGTGGCCTCCTCGGTGGTGGTTCCAAACTGGAAGCTAACTCGCAGAACCGAAAGGCCCGTAGTGGAGGTGACGCTGGTGGATTCGATTCCTTCTAGTCCAGAGACGGCTTGTTCAATGGTGCTGGAAACCTGGCTGTCGACCACCTCTGGAGAGGCGCCCGGGTAGCTTGTCACGATTGCTGCGGACGGAATTTCAATCGATGGAATCAGTTCCTGCTTGAGCGCTCCGACCGAGATGTAGCCAAATGCCGCAACAATGACGGTAATTAGTGCGACTACGGCGCGGTTGGCAAGCGAGAGCTTAGAGAGAATGTGCAAGGTCTACCTCATGTTTGGTTCTAACTGGTTCCAACCAGCCAGTCACCCAGAATACTCCCAATGGGCTGGCATTCTGCTGGGAATTCCCTAGAGCGAGAGTCCCCGAACATGAAGTGCGGGATTTCCGAAACGGTGCATTGTGATGCTCACCGCCTGCTCCTTGAAAAAAGGCAATAGGTCGATGATGCCCGATTCGGTTGGTTGGCCGTCGTATACCGCTATGTCGACATCACCCAGCGCACTCGTTGGGTACTGACCGACTATTCTCACCCGACCCTTGGTCTTGGAGAAGCGTTCCAGCCAGCTTTCGAAGCTCTCCTGAGCGAGTGTAACCCCAGCCCGGGCGAGAATCTCAGCCACGCCTGCTGGCAACGACGCGGCGCTTAGCCTGGCTCCGCCAAGCACTACCGCCGACAGCAACAATCTCCAAGAGTCATATTCGGAGGCGGATTCTTGAATCCTGATGGAGCAATCGGCCCGGAAATATCGGAGCACGTTTTGCTCGCTGGCAAGTGCGGAAGGGTCTCTCTTCATGGCGAAGTAGTTCCTGAGCGCTGCAACGTCACTTTGCGCTGCGCGAAGCAGCGATGCAAGCTCGTCGTCGTTTAGCTTGCTCATGGCGGCCAGGCTGAGCAGCTGGTTGACACCCTGACCCTGAATCGGTTCGGTTGCTTCGTTATCGCTGCGACGCCATCCCGTGAGGGTGAACAAGTAGTTCGGGCCACCGGCTTTGGCGGTTGGGCCAACGGCCGATTTCTTCCAGCCTCCAAAGGGCTGGCGCTGCACAATCGCTCCGGTAATGCCCCGGTTGACATAGACGTTGCCTGCCTGAACTCGCTCTAGCCAGTCGGAAATTTCCTGGCGGCTTAGCGAGTGAATTCCAGCTGTAAGTCCATAATCAACTGCATTTTGCAGGGCGATGGCTGCTTCCAGATTGCGGGCCGTCATCCAGCTGCTTCGGCTCAATCAGCCACTTCTCGCCACGCTCCAGCTTCGTGAGGCCACCGAGAAGCTTGCCCTCCGGCTTCGCTATGACTGGGCCCATCTGGGCCATTGGATTCTCGGGGTAATCCACTTTGAGCGATGAAATTGCATCAATTAGCTGTCTGCGGAAGCGCTGGGATTTGGCAACGGAGCCCACCAGGATGACAACGGAGCTGGCAGAGCACTTTTGTCCCGCATGGGCGAAT
>JALQVB010000030.1 GCA_023260495.1 Aquiluna sp. | reverse complement strand
CTCGCTACGGTGTTGGCGGGGGAGACGTTGTCAATGATTGTTGGGGCGAACCAGAAGCCATTTCTTGGAATCTTGCAGGCTGGCTGCCACAGCTCGCCACCCTCCTTGACGCCCTGCTTCACAAGGGCACTGATCTTGTCCAGCTGCTCCTTGGAGTTGATGGCACCAATATCGGTGTTCTTGTCCATAGGGTCGCCAAGTCGCAGAGTTTCCATTCTTCGCTTGAGCTTCTTCATGAACTCATCGTGGATGTTTTCCTGGATCAGCAGCCTGCTGCCAGCGCAACAGACGTGGCCCTGGTTGAAGAAGATGCCGTTGATGACACCCTCTACTGCTTGGTCAAGCGGGGCATCATCGAAGACTATGTTGGCTGCTTTGCCGCCAAGCTCCAGGGTTACCTTCTTGTTGGAACCGGCCACCTGCTTGGCAATCTTGCGTCCCACTTCGGTTGAACCCGTGAAGGCAACCTTGTTTACGTCTTTGTGACCAACCAGAGCAGCACCGGTGTCACCGAAGCCGGTGACGATGTTCACAACACCTGCCGGTAGCTCAGCCTGCTGGCAGATCTCGGCAAACAGCATTGCTGTTAGCGGAGTGGATTCTGCTGGCTTCAGCACCACGGTGTTGCCCGCCGCAAGTGCCGGAGCCACCTTCCAGGCGAGCATCATGAAGGGGAAGTTCCATGGGATTACCTGAGCCGCGACGCCGTGGGCCTTTGGATTTGGCCCCAGGCCCGCGTAGTCGAGCTTGTCAGCCCAGCCGGCGTAGTAAAAGAACCAGGCCGCCGAGGTTGGAATATCGAAGTCGCGAGTTTCCTTGATTGGCTTCCCGTTGTTCAGGGTCTCGGCAACCGCTAGCTCACGGGCGCGCTCCTGGATGATCCTGGCAATGCGGTAGATGTACTTGCCACGTTCGGCCCCGGAGAGCTTGCTCCAGGTCTTTTCGTAGGCGCCTCGTGCCGCCTTCACGGCGTTGTCAACATCTTTTGCGGTGCCGTGAGAAATCTTTGCCAGCGTCTCTCCGGTGGCTGGGTTGATGGTGTCGTAAAGATTTGCAGGCTTGGTGAATTTGCCGTCAATGAAATGGCCGTAGGAGGACTGGAAGCTGGCAAGCTTCGCCTCGGGTGCTGGTGAATACTCGAACATGTCTCTCCTAGTCCACACTCACGTAGTCTGGGCCCAAATAGGTCTTGGTCTTTAGTTTCTTGCGCTGCATCAAAACGTCATTCAGCAGGCTGGACGCTCCAAAGCGGAAGTAGTTGGGGTCGAGCCACTCGTCTCCCGCAATTTCCTTCACTACCACCAGGTATTTGATTGCATCCTTGGCGGTTCGGATTCCACCGGCTGGCTTGACGCCAATCTTGACACCGGTTTCGTCTTTCCAGTCCCGCACCGCCTGAAGCATTAGCAGGGTCGTTGGCAGGGTTGCGTTCACCGAAACCTTGCCGGTTGAGGTCTTGATGAAATCTCCACCGGCGAGCATGGCCAGGTAGCTGGCACGTCGGATGTTGTCATAAGTCTGCAGCTCCCCGGTTTCCAAAATCACCTTGAGGTGTGCAAAGCTGCCGTCCTTGCGCTGGCAGGCCTCTTTTACTTGAACGATCTGTTTGAAGACCTCGAGGTAATTGCCGGATAGGAATGCACCACGGTCAATCACCATGTCGATTTCATCGGCACCGGCCGCTACCGCATCTTTGGTGTCCTGCAGCTTCACCTTCATGCTTGCTCGGCCAGATGGGAAGGCGGTTGCTACGGCTGCAACATAAATCTTGTTCTTGCCAATGGCCTCCTTGGCATGTTTCACCATGTCGCCATAAACGCAAATGGCAGCAGGGCTAGGGGTGCTGAGATCATCTGGGTCTGGGGTCACTGCCTTTAGGCAGAGGCTGTGCACGCGGTTAGGTGTATCAGCACCTTCTAGGGTGGTGAGGTCCATCATCTTGATGGCCATGTCCAAAGCCCACGCCTTGGAATCGGTCTTGATGCTTCTGGTGGCAAGTGATGCGGCCCGTTGTTCCAGACCGACCTTGTCCACACCGGGTAGTGAGTGCAGCCAGCGCCTTAATGACGCATTTGTGATCTTGGAACCGATCACCTGCTCAGGTTCAATTGCTTGCAACTTTGCTCCTAGCGAATTGAAATAGCCTACCCGTTCTGCCAAAAATCTCATTGGCAGGATTTTGGGTCCTGACGGATGTTCAGTTCATTGGAACGAAATTGACGGTAGGTGTTTTGCGGGTTTTTCTCAATTTGCCGATGGGGCAAAAGGCTCACCAATTAGTTCTTCGGTGATTTCCCAGAGCTTCTTGGAAATCTGCAGATCCCTCGAGTGGGAACTGCCCTTGATCAGCTTTGGCTTTCCCCAAAGCTCCAAATTTGGTCCTACAAACTCTCCGCCGCTTAGATCCGATTTGGCAGCGGCGTAAACCTGGCTTTGCGCCCCCTGCTCCGCGCTCTGGGCGAATGGGTCGAGGATGTGGGGGAAGTTTTCTTGCAGCCCGGTAATGGCCCAGCCTGGGTGTGCGGCAATAGAGATCACCTTGCTGCCAGCCTGCTTGCTGCGGGTGTCAAGTTCTCGCGCGAAAAACAGGCAGGCGAGCTTGCTGTCTGCATAACGCTGCCAACGGTCATATTGAGACTCTTTCGCTCCGCGAAGACTCTCTAGCGACAGATCGCGCAGATTTCCCCTGCGGTGCACAACCGAAGACAGGCTCACAACCCTCGGCTGCTCTGCTCGCTGCAGGTTCTTGCAAAGCAGCTTGGTAAGCAGGAAGTGGCCGACGTAGTTTGTGGCCATCTGCGACTCGATTCCCTCGATGGACAACTTAAAGTCCGGGCCCATGAGGCCGGCATTGTTCATCAGGACATCGACCGGGTTGGAAAAGCCCTTGGCAAAGTCTCGAACCGCATCCAGGTTTGAAACATCCAGCACCTGTTCGCTGATGCGAACATCGGGGAAATCGCGCCTCAGTTCTTCGGCGGCGCGAAGCAGTCGCTCTTCGCCGCGGGCTAACAGGGTGAGGTTTGCCCCCATTGCAGCTAGCGCCTTGGCGCTTGCCAACCCAAGGCCGTTCGAGCCTCCGGTGATGATCGCCTCTTTGATTTGCAGCAACTAGATCCTTAGCAATTTTTCGATGTCACCGAAGATTTCAATCCCGGCGATGTCTGCCGTGGAGTCTAGAAGAATTTTTCCGTTTTCGGTGAGCTTGATTTCAATCACCCCATCTAGGGATTCTTCAACTCTCTGGTGCATGGCATCTTTCAGCGGAGCGTGCAGCAGACCGCCGCGCTTGCGCTCGGCTTTCAGCTCGAGTTCGCCATCTGAGCCAGCTAGTCGCCAGCTGACATGCGAGTCGTCGACCCGCAACTGCAATTCTTTGGACCTGTTATACGTAGTGAAGCGGTGCAGCCGACCTTCATGATGCAGGCCGACAATAAATCCGCGGAACTCTCCGTTTAGCCAGGGGATGATTGCAACCGATGCCACTAGTGATGCGTCGGGGTGATTGGCGATGTGATTGGAGTGCATCCAGATATATCCGCTGGGGAAGTTTTTGCCCCAGTCCTTTTCTATGTAGCCCTTACCGCCCGAAAAGGAGACGCCTTGACCCTCGACAGTCAGCTCACCCTCCAAATGGTGACTAAAGGAGACTAGGCCGTGGAAGCACTCCATGAAGGGAACCAGGCCATACCAGCCCATGATGCCGGGGCTCGCTAGCGTCACCGGCCACGGAATCAGGTCGCTGGTGATCTTGACCTCGCCTTGCAGTTGAGGCAAGTTCAGGCTTGCTCCACGGGAGTGGAAGTGATTCTCCCCAACCCAAACATCGAATTCGGATTCGGAGGCGCGAAAATCTAGCGGATCGAATACGTGATACCAGCTGCGACCGGTTTTGCCATTGAGCACCTGGACAAACGCCTCGTCGCGGCCCGATGCCAATCCACGAAAGATGCCGGGAATAACCGCCCAGGCCTGGCTCTTATCTTCGCTGACAATCTTGAAATACCAACCTTCAAAGAAGTTGTTGGTCTTTCCATGGCCGTGATAGGCAGCGGGGTTCTGAATTCCCCTGATGTAGCTCGCTAGTGAGCGCATGCAAAAAACCTAAGCGCCGTAGACTTTGGATGCAAGTTGGATAGAAGGTGAAGTGTGCAACCAGGCACGCGTTTGACCATTCGGCTGGGGATCGTTCAAATCATCAGCTGGGGTAGTGGCTTCTACATTCCCGCGATTCTCGCCGTAACTATTTCCCAGGATCTTGGCATCTCAACCGAAATCTTCTTCTGGGCCTTCACTCTTTCGCTATTGGTGTCGGGCCTGCTCGGTCCGCAGGTCGGTAAATTCATTGACCGCCATGGTGGTCGCAAGGTGCTGCCATTCGGCTCACTGTTTTTCGCTGCGGGTCTTGCCACCATGGCTCTCTCAACTGCACCGTGGCATATCTTTTTGGCCTGGTTGCTTATTGGCATCGGTGGCTCGATGGGAAACTACGATGCCGCCTTCGCCACCGCCGTGAACTTTTTTGGTGAGAAATCAAACCGGGTGATAGCTGGCATCACGATCTTTGCTGGCTTCTCATCCTCTGTATCCTGGCCGCTCACCTCGCTATTGCGAGATGGACCGGGTTGGCAATGGGCACTGTGGTTCTGGGTTGCCATGCATCTGCTTGTAGCGCTGCCGCTGAATGCAACCATTCCTCGCTCGGAGCGCAGAGAAGTCCCAGATCTAACGGGTCCTATTAGAAAGCTAATCAAGAACAGATTCAGAATTGATGGACTCATCATCGTCTTCGCCATAATGTTTGCCCTCCAGGGCTTCATCGTGTCCTCGGTGAACACGACCCTCCCATTCTTGCTTGGAGAGCTCGGAGCAAGTATCGAGGTAGCGCTTATGGCATCGGTCGTGCTTGGGCCGTCTCAGGTCATGGCGCGTGTATTGCTGATCGCTCTTGGCAATTGGGCCACACCAATCAGGGTTGCTGCAATTTCTATTGTTGTGCATCCGATTGGTGTGCTCGCAATTTGGTTATTTGGTAACCAAGGCCTGATGGCCTTTGTCATCCTGCATGGAATCGGTGTGGGTTTGAATCCCTTTATTCGAGGCAGCCTGCCGCTGCTGTTCTTTGGGAGCGATCGGTTCGGACAGCGTCAGGGTCGCATCATGATGCTCAGCAAGATAGTCTCCGCATTTTCTCCAACCTTGCTCACGCTCATGGTGTTTGCCAATCCTCAGCTGGCTATCGCGGCGACCTTCTCAATGGGTGCGGTTTCTGCGCTGCTGCTTATCTGGATATGGCTCATCTACAAGGCTCGAAATCCCAAACATCCGGAAACTGGCGAGATTCGAGAGATTAGCTAGCGCTTCAGCAGATCTTGAATATCCCCACTCTCAATCCACTGCACGAGCCCGGGCCATGGCCCCCAACCATCGTCGAGCGAGAAGTGTCCTGCACCTGGAAAGACAAGTGGCTCAATGCCCAGGGGAGCCTTCCAAATATCAACACCACGGGGCAGCCACTTATCGTTGTCACCAGCTATGGCGGTCAGTTCCCCGGCCCACTTCCTGGCTTGAGAGGCAATGCCTGGATTTGCAAGATCCATCGGCTCTCCCTGGATTCCCTCCGCCTGCGACGTCATCTGAGGGTCTGGTGGGGCCACAAGTAACACCCGATCGAAAGGCTTTTGGTAGAGGTCGGCAAGTGCGCCATAGAGCCAGTTGATGGTCCCCAGCGAGTGAGCGATTGCAATCTTGGGTCCCGGCACTTCATCCATCATGTTGGCCTCTTGGCGAAGCAGGTCTTGCCAATCAGCTGGGTTCGGGGTGTCCGGTGCTGGAAACTGTGGATACCAGACCTGGTTTCCGCGACTGCGCAGCTCGGCCGCGGTGAGGCGCATCCAGTGACCCTCGGGTCTGCGATTGGTCCAACCGTGCAAAAACAGTATTTTTTTCACCAGACAAGCCTAAGTCTTTGATTCTTTCCAACCAGTAAGTCTGCGGCTCCGCTGGTATAGGCTCGCAGTCGTGCCAAAGAGAGTAGTTGCTTTTGTGGGAGAGTTACTGCTCACTGTTGGAATCTTGATACTCCTCTATTTGGCCTACTCGCTTTGGTTTACCAATATTGCTGCGCAGCAGGCAACAGTAGTGTCGGCAGATCGGTTCTTGGAGCAAGTCCGGGTACAAATTGAACATGCGAGTGAACCTTCTCTGGAGCCAGACCCTTCATCGGAACCAGCAGTAGCTCCACCCCCGGCAGAGGAGGCGTCGACACCGACGGAACCGCCAGCACCATTTGTGCCGGTGGAGCCGTTTGCCCTCCTATACATCCCACGGCTGCAAGCAGATGTCTGGGCGGAGCCGTTGGTAGAGGGCATCTACTATCGCGCTCTGGCCAGTGGCGTGGGTCACTATCCAACAACCGAAATGCCGGGCGAAGTTGGAAACTTTGCTATTGCAGGCCATCGCGCTACAAATGGAGAGCCCTTTGCCAGATTTGAGCGCCTAGAGGCTGGCGACAAGGTTTATGTGCAGAGCCTTGATGGCTGGTTTGAGTACCAGCTTGTTAAGGACAAGATCGTCCAAGAGGACGAGGTCTGGGTTCTTGCAGATAGCCCTGAGGGCCAAGAGTTCGCACCTGGAGCAAAGTTGATCACCTTAACCACGTGTGACCCGAGATGGAACTCCTACCAGCGCTGGGTTTGGTGGGGGGAGTTGGTGGCGACCTATCCACTGGATGAAGCCCCGATTGAGGTGAACCGCTGATGTATTGGTGGATTTGGAAAAAGTTGCCTGGGCCAAAGTGGCTTAAGGCGGTTCAGTCAACGATTTTGACTTTAGCTATGGTTGCCTTGCTTTTCTTTGTTGTTTTTCCAGCGATTGACGCATTCTTCCAAGATCCGACGCTCGGTTAGTTTTCCACAGCTTGTGACATTCTCTTGCTTAGCTAGTTTTAGCTAAGTTACTCTTAGGCCATGAGCTACGTCTTCAATATGCATGAGGCTAAAACCAAACTCAGCAAGCTGGTCGAGTTGGCCGAGGCCGGCGAGGAAGTCCAGATTGCTCGCAGTGGAAAACCTGCCGTAAGGCTCGTCGTTTCGGGTGAGAAATCGAGGCCCAAACTCGGAGAGTTCGAGCCATTGGAATTTTGGATTAGCGATGACTTTGACGAGCCTCTTCCAGAGTGGCTGGACTACATGAAGCTTGAACCAAACAAAGATCCACGATCTAGTGGGCATAATGGCTAGCTTGCTCCTGGACAGCAACGCTTTGGTTTTCTACCTTGGAAATTCCCCTCGCATCGGCAAGAAGACTCGAATTCTGCTGGATGAAGCCCAGATATTTTTCTCGGCAATCTCTCTCGTCGAGCTGAAAATCAAGATGCTGCAGGGAAAACTCAAGGGCCCTGAGGTCGATCAAACAAAGTTGATTGACTTGGGGCTATCCCCAATAGGCTTTGGCGTTGAAGACGCTTCAGCATTTGACCTGCTGCCAAATCAGGACCCCTTCGACAACATGCTTCTCGCGCAAGCGAAGGAGCGCAATTTGAAATTCCTAACCTCGGACCTAAGGATTTTGAGCCTGGATTCTGACTTTGTGCTAGATCTAACCGACTAGGAGTTCAGGTCGTAGCTTGCCACTCCTATGCGTTTCGCACCGCCTCGCGGGTTAAAGGTTCTGCCACCTAAGTCGCTGCGCATTTGCTACCACCGAAACCGAGCTGAAGGCCATGGCGACCCCGGCCAGCATGGGGTTTAGCAGCCCAAGCGCTGCCACCGGAATTAGCAGTGCGTTATAGCCAAACGCCCAGCCCAGATTCTGCAAGATGTTCCGGTAGGTCTTCTTGCCTAGCTCAATGGCATAGGGAATTCTTGCGGGGTCATCGTCGAGCACCGTTATCGCACTTGCTGCCTGAGCAGCCTGTGCTCCAGAGCCCATGGCGATGCCGATGTCTGCGGTCGATAGCGCAGCGACGTCATTGATGCCATCTCCCACCATCACCACGTTTTGGTGTTGTCGAAGGTATTCCAGCTTGGCCTCGGGGCTGGCCTCTGATACGAAGTCTTGGATGCCAAGTTGCTCAGCAATCTCCGCCACTCGTCGCTCGTTGTCACCGGAGAGCATTGTGGTTCCAAGACCCAACTCGGCCAGTCTTGCGACTGCTGCTTGTGCACCCTGCCTCGGCTGGTCACTGAGTTCGATTAGTCCGTGAGCCCAACCTTCCCAGGAAACCACAACGAGTGTGTTAGCACCTGCCTTCGCCAGCTCGGCATCGAGCTCGTGCTGGTTCTCAAAGGTTGTGGGGCGTTCGACAAAGACCAAGGTGCCATCAATAACCCCGCTCACCCCGCGGCCTGGATGCTCCTGAATGTTTGTTGCGCTCAGCTTCGTCTTGGTTGCGCTGAGTGCCATCGCAATCGGATGTTTGCTGCCTGCCTCAACAGCTGCTGCCTTTTCCAGCGCCTCCTTGGCGGTGACACCGCCTAGTCCCACAGCCCGAACGATTTGCAGCTTGCCATCGGTCAGGGTTCCGGTCTTATCGAAAACCACGCGCTGAATCTTGGCCAGCTGGCGAAGACTGTCTGGGTTTCTGATCACCACTGATTTTTTGGTGCCAAGTGAGGTGGCAACAACCAAACTCATTGGGACCGCAATTCCCAAGGCGCATGGGCAGGCAATCACTAGCACGGCAACTGCGGCCTCAAAGGCCCGCACCGTATCGCCGACTATCAGCGCCCAGGCGAGGTAGGTGATTACAGAAATCACAATCACGCTCGGGACAAAAATGCTGGAAATCTTGTCGGTTAGCGATCCCAGTTCGGTCTTTTGGGCGGTGGCCTCCCGCACCAGGTCGGCAATTCTAGAAAGCCGTGAGGTTCCGGCAGAGCTGGTGAGTTCTATGGTTATCGCACCTGCCAGCGAGGTCGCACCTGCAGAAACCTTGTCACCGGGTACCAGCTCCACGGGCAGGGATTCCCCGGTGAGGGTGGAGTTATCAATCGATGCGGTAGATCTCAGGATGCCATCTGCTGGGATTCGCTCTCCAGCGGCAACCACCACAGTGTCGCCGGGGCGCAGGGTGTGGGTGGGGACAATTTGATTCTTACCGGCCACAACTTTCGTTGCCTGATCGGGGATGGCACTAAGCAGCGCCCGAACCGAATCGGTGGCGCTGCGCCTGGCCCGCACCTCAATAAACCTGCCCAGCAGGACCACGGATGGCACAACCGCGCTGACTTCAAAGTAGTGATGCATTGAGCCTGTGAAAACCAGGTAGATGCTGTAGAGGTAGGCAACCGAGGAGCCAAGCGAGACCAGAGTGTCCATGGTGGTGTCGCCATGGCGCAAGTTTTTGATTGCTGCGGCGTGGAAGGGATAGGCCACATAGAAGATCACCGGCGTTGCAAGCGCCCACACCAGATAGTGGCTGCCCTCAAAGTACAGCCCCGGCACCATGGCAAATACCATGGCTAGAGCAGAAAGCACTAGGCCGATTATCAATCTTGGCTTTAGGGTCTGCAGCTCCTGCTTACCCTCGCCGACCCGGTAGCCGGCAGACTCCACTGCCTGCTTGAGAACATCCAGATCTATTTCGCCGGCCAGCTGCAGGTGCGCCTTTTCGCTGGCGAAGTCAACGTAGGCGCTGACCCCATCTAGCTTGTTGAGGTTTTTCTCGACGCGTCTGGCGCATGCCGTGCAGGTCATGCCCTCGATGTCGAGCTCGAGCAGATTGCTAGCCATTGGAGTGGGCGAAGGCAGTGGCCTGGTAGCCGGCCTCCTCGACCGCAGCACTGAGCTGCGCTTCGGTAACCCCTTCGGCCTCGACACTTGCGGTGCCGGCCTGGTGGTCAACCTTCACGCTGGCAACACCCTCTATGGTCGCAATCTCGTTGGTGACGCTCATCGCGCAGTGACCGCAGGTCATGCCCTCGATGGTGATTTCAATCTTGTCCATGGTTATTTCCTATCATTCGCATCGTAATTGCAAACATCGCCCGAGCACAGCCTAGGTTTCTCTTTGGCAAACTTCATGTGTAGCCAGCAGCCAGCACAAAACCCAATTGCCGCCTCGGCAAACAAAAACGTCATACATAGCGCGCACAAACCCAGCACTAGCTCATCGCGTAGGCCAAGCCAGCCCATCATGAAGCAGGCGGTGAGCACCATGCCAAACCCTATGTACCAGGCGGTCTGTTTCGGTTTAGCATCCACCCACTCTGGGCGTTGATTGCGAACCAGCAGGTCGGCAACCAGCAGGGTTGGTGTGAATCGCTGACCCAGGAACAGTCGCAGGAACATTTCCAACATGAAGTAGGCGCCAAAAGCCCGCAACAGCGAAAAATCGGCGGTAAGAGCAGCGACCATCCAGCCGGAAAATCCAAAAACGAATAGCAGCCCGGCGCTCGCCCTGATGGCCCGCTCATTGAACACCGGATAGTCGTATTCCGGCGTCAAAACCCCAAATGAGGTTTGCTGGATACTCACGCGAATAGCTCTCGAATCTCGCCCCAGCGCTCCCGGTTGATTCTGTAGTGCACCCAGGTGCCCTTGCGTTCCGCTTCAAGCAGACCAGCATCCAAAAGCTTTTTCATGTGGTGAGACACCGTAGGTTGCGACAGCCCGAGCGGGTCTGTTAGGTCACAGGTGCAGACGCTCTCGCTTTCTCCCTGATTCATCAGGGCCAAGATCTGCAGGCGAGTGGGGTCGGCGACGGCCTTCAGCAAAGTTGAGATACCTTCGGCCGTGTTTCTGGCCATTGGCTCCAGGCCCGGTTGGGGTGCACAGGAGCTGATGTCTAGCTCGATCTTCGTAACCATCCGTTAACCCTATACATAGATACTCATCTATCCCATTCATAGATAATGGTCTATAAAGAAGCTTAAGTGCCGTGCGGGAGGAAAGACAGCAGTGCTTAGAAAACTTGCAGCTGAGTTCCTCGGCACCGCACTTATAGTCGCCGCAGTTGTGGGTCCCTCCTACATGCTCCAAGATCTCGGCGCTTCGGCGGCGGTGGGACTGTTGGCCGCTGCGATTGTGGTGGCAGCGGTGCTTTATGTGGTCATCGCCATCTTTGGGCCAATCTCTGCCGCTCACTTCAACCCCGCGGTTTCGCTTATTTTCCTGCTTCGCAAAGAGCTGACTGCCAAAGAGTTCTTGCCCTATGTGCTCGTGCAATCCGCAGGAGCTGCCTTTGGTTCGGTGGTTGCCAACCTGATGTTTGAACGGCAGTGGATTTCAATCAGCATCAACGGCCGGCTAGGTGTTGGCGAGGCGATCGGTGAGGTGGTTGCCACTTTTGGTTTGGTGCTGCTGATCCTGCTTTTGTTGCACTGGCAAAAGTCCAATCTGATTCCAGGCGCGGTGGCGCTTTGGATTCTCGCGGGGCATCTAACCACCTCTAGCACCTCTTTTGCTAACCCAGCCGTAAGCCTTGGACGACTCCTCAACGAAAGTGGTGCCGGAATTGGCCCGGAGTCAATGCTTGGATTTTGGGTATTTCAGTTTTTTGGAGCGCTTTTGGCGCTTGCAGTCTTTTTGCTACTAACAAAGGAGAAAACAAGTGAGTGAAAAAATCGCATCGGTCATGTTCGTTTGTGTCCACAACGCCGGTCGCTCTCAGATGGCACAGGGCTTCCTGCACCACCTTGCGGGAGATCGCATTGAGGTCCGGTCTTCCGGAACCATGCCGGGCGACCAGGTAAACCCATCGGCCGTTGCGGCAATGGAGGAGCTGGGAATCGACATCTCGGCAGCCAAGCCAAAGGTGCTCACCGATGAGGATGTTCGAGCATCTGACTACGTCATCACCATGGGCTGCGGCGACGCCTGCCCGTTCTACCCAGGAAAGATTTACCTGGACTGGGTGCTGGAAGACCCAGCCGGCAAGGGCGTGGAGGCGGTTCGTCCGATTCGCGACCGAATCAAGGACCT
>JALQVB010000002.1 GCA_023260495.1 Aquiluna sp. | reverse complement strand
AAAATCCAAAGGCAACCCTCTCGAAATGCTTCGTTACTGAAGAAACTTCGAGTGCGTCTCTCGCGTTGTTGTAACCTGCGAAGTTGGCGAGAACTGCGGTTTCATCTGGCTTGGCGATTTGCAGTGACTTGAATAAGCCGCCGGGCACTTGGTTGTCTGGGTCCATGGTGTCTCCAATTTGAGGAATCACCAAAACCACTAGAAGCCAAAGCGCAATTGCAACCACCAGGGCAGACGCGGCATTCTTGAAAATTGAAGCCAAGCCCATTGCCAACGCCGACCACAAGGTGAGATACACCCAGGCTGCAAATACCACCACTAGAGTCTTGGCCATCTCAAGCCCAGATATCTGAGCGTGACCCGCGGCAACTGCCGTTACCAACGACAAGCCCATTGCGATGAAAGAAAACGCGAACCAAAGCACTGACAGTGCCGCCAATTTGCCCAGATAAAGATCGGAGCTTGCTACCGGCCTCGTGAAAATTAGCCACATTGTCCCGCGCTGTTTTTCACGGGCAATTGACGAGTATCCGATCACGATGGCAAAAAGAGCTCCGATGATTTCGAGGTATTCGATTCCACCTCGAGTCAGCTGCAGAGGGAAAAGCTGAGTGCCTGGATCTTGAGGTTGTTTACCACTTGCGATCAATGCATCGGCATAGGCCTTGAAGGCATCTGCTTTAACACTGAACTCCATCGAGGCAACGAGGATTGATACCAAAATTGCCAACAACAGAGCGCCAAGAGCGACGATTGAAAATCGATTTCTAGCTATCTGCAAAATCTCAAATTTTGCTATTGCGACAACCTTATTCACTTGCAACACCTCGGATTCGAGTTCGATTTACTAGAAGAAGCAGGGCACCAACAACCGCCAAAAACAGCACAACGTTGGCTGTTGCAAGCGTTAGATTGCCGGTTATGTCTGGGTCCTTCAAAAGCAGTCCGCCGGCGAGCTTGAACTTCTCCGAGACTGAGAATGGGGAGGTCAGCACGTTGAGAAAATCAAACGCTCCACCGCTCGTTGCTGGCACTGGCACTGGATTTAGAAGTGCCACCGGCCTGGCGGCAGTGCCTAACTGCGGAGCGACAAAAGTCAGCATCGCCCAGACTCCGATTGGGCCAAGCAGCGCACTGGATTCCCTAGAACTCAATAACCCAGAGAGCAGCCCGATTCCGGCAAAGCCCATAAGCAGAGGTAGTGAGAGCGCAAAGAAAGCAAGCAGTCTTAGATAGTCATCAAGGCTAAGAAAGTTGCCGGCAATCAAAGTAATCAGGGCAGAAGCTATTACTGCCACGATTCCAACCACAAGCATCAACCAGATACCGAGGCCTGCCAGCTTGCCAAATACCAACTCTCGCAATGAGGCGGGTCGGGTCAGAACCAAGTCAACTGTCGCAGCTTTTCGGTCTCTAATTCCGGAAGTGACACCTGCAACGATCGCCATCAAGGTTCCGATCAAGATTATGTATATGACCGCGTTTCGGGCGTAATAGAGCGGAGATACAGATGCAAATGGATTTGGCACTTGAGTAAGTCCGGCTTGAGAAACCTTCAGCCAGACATCGCTCACTGTGTTCTTGGTTAGGAAGCCAATGAAGCTCGAGACCGTGACCAGGGCTATAAAAATGCCGAGCATGATGCCGGGCAGCTTTTCCCGCCTTAGGGCAAGGACCTCTTGCCTAGCGATAGTTGTGAATGCAAACATTGTTAAGCGGCCTCGATGTTCATATAAATGGCCTCGAGGCTCTCTCGGTCTGGAAACTCGGCCAGAGTTGCAGCCACAGAATTTTGGTAGGCGAGTTTTCCATCTCGAAGAATCCCGATGCTCGTGCAGGTTTTTGTGACTTCACTTAGCAGATGAGTGTTCATAAAAATCGTCATTCCGAGATCTTTATTGAGGCTCAGGATTAGCTCTCTTAGCTGCAGGACACCCTCTGGATCTAGACCCGAAGTTGGTTCATCGAGAAACAGCACTTTTGGTTTGTGGAGAATTGATTGGGCTAATCCAATTCGCTGACGCATCCCTTTTGAGAAAGTGCCGACCTTCTTATCCTTATTGCCCACAAAATCCAGGAAAGTCAGTACCTCGAGAATTCTTTGATCCGGCTTTGCCATCCCAGAAAGTCGAGCGAAGAATCTCAAATTCTCCATGGTGGTCATGTTGTTGTAGAGCTGAATGCTCTCGGGCAGATAACCAATCTGCCCCCTGAGCTCCTTTGGGCTCTTCAGTCCATCCACGCCAGCGATCTCAAATGATCCAGACGTTGGTTCAAGGAGGGTGGTTAGCAAGTTTATGGTCGTTGTTTTACCTGCTCCATTGTGACCAAGAAAGCCAAAGATCTCTCCGAATGGAATTTTGAGTGTAAGGGGCTTTAGTGCCTGCTTGTCTTTAAAGGTCTTGCTCAGTTCATTTGTTGCAATAGCAAAAGTTGTCATGGCTAGAAACTAGAAAGGTAACTTGAAGTTGAGCTGAAGAATTCAGAATTAAATGAAAAACCCGCTAAGTCGTGAAATTCTTAGCGGGCTTCGCGCGCTCGGAGGGACTCGAACCCCCAACCTTCTGATCCGTAGTCAGATGCTCTATCCGTTGAGCCACGAGCGCTGGGCAACTTGAGAAGCCTAGCCGAAGGCTAGGTGAAACTCAATGGCGGAGACGGAGGGATTTGAACCCTCGAGGGGCTTTTAAGGCCCCTACCCACTTAGCAGGCGGGCGCACTCGACCGGGCTATGCGACGTCTCCAGTGCTGGTAAAGCCTATAGGACAATGGCGCTTAGGCCAAACCTACTTGCTGCAGCTAAAGGTAGCTGCGTTGGTTCCCTGTGCCCACTCGGGAAGTGCCTCGGCAGTGGGCTCTGCAGTTGCCTCGAGGTCTGTGGTCACTGGGTCCTCAGTTGGCGTGGCCTGCGGGTCTGTCTGATCGGTCGGCTGCTCCTCGGCAACCACCGCACCGATGCCGAAGTTAGCCTCGGAAAGAATCAGCTCCTCGTCATTGATTAGCTTTTCAAACAACAGAGCCGAGCGCTCGGTCTGTGGCGCGACGCGGCCGGCATAGTCTCCCTCGAGGTCATAGACCGGCAGTTTTAGGAAAGTGATCTTGTCGAGGTCAACATCATTCACCTCACGAGCGATTCCGAAGATGACACCAAGGTCAGTCAACGAACGGGACAGCGTCATGTTGTTCAGCGCAGCCGTTCCAATGCGGAACAGGGTGAATGGGTTGGTTAGTGCGCCGTCGTCCTTGAGCTTTCGAACCAGCGAAGTCAAAAAGACCTGCTGATTGGAAATGCGAGCAAGATCCGAGCCATCTCCAACTCCGTGCCGAGTGCGCAAGAAGGCTAGGGCCTGTTCGCCAATCAGCGTGTGGTAGCCGGGTTCCAGGTAGAGCTTGGAGTAGGTGTCATTGATCGGCTCAGAAACGCAGACCTCAACTCCACCAACCGCCTCGCTCATTGCGATGACACCCTTGAAATCAATCATGGCAAGGTAAGGAATCTCGAGGCCGGTCAACTGCTGCACGGCGAGCAGGGTGCAGGCTGGCCCGCCATAGTTCATGGTGGAGTTGATCTGAACGTAGTCCTTGGCAGGGAATGGATCGCCACCGTTTGGATTCGGACACTCTGGGACGGAGACCATTAGGTCTCTGGGGAAGCTAAGCGCAACCGCGTTAGTTCTAGCCTCATTTATCTTCACAAGGATGATGACGTCGGCAAGCTCAGCCTCGGAGTCGCCGTAGTTTGCTCCCTGGTTGGCTCTGGTGTCGCTGCCGATTAGCAGCATGCTGATTGGGCCCTGAATGTCCGCAGCGGTAGGAAGTTCGAAGGTTTGGCCGTCGGTAGAAAATACCTCAATGCCGGCTGCGCGCAGCTGGGTTGTGACATATACGAAACCGCTGCCGGCGACAGCGACGCCGCCGATGACCGAAACAATCACGGCGGTGATAAGCCACTTGAGCCAGCGACGCTTCTTAGGTCGCTCCGGCTCTATGAATTGATAATCAGATACGTTCAATCTGCTCTTCTAAATTCGACTTTGTAGAGGATACCGCTGGCTGCCCAGAACGCGCTACAGCTCACAGCAATTTTCAAGCTCGGGAGCCCCAATGGCGGAGGCCGTGGGATTCGAACCCACGAGGCATTGCTGCCCACTGGTTTTCAAGACCAGCTCCATCGGCCGCTCGGACAGACCTCCACAGAGGAGTTTAGCGTCTACTGCAAATATTCAAGACCCTCGAGTGATGCCAGCACCTGAGCAACCCCGTCTTCGTTCACCGCAGCGGTGACGGCAGTCGCAGCCATTTTTACCTCATCCGGTGCTTGACCCATGGCAAATGCATAGCCACCGACCGACTTTGCCCAGCGGAACATGTCAATGTCGTTGCGGCCATCGCCCATGACCAAGACCCTGTGGTCGGAGAATCCATACTGCCTGCGAAGTCGATCTAGGCCGTGGCCCTTATCTATACCCTTTGGCGCGATGTCCAACCAGGCCGTATAGCCGATGGCGTAGGACACCGACTGGAGTCCAATCTTGCTCATGATCGAAATGAACTCATCGACATCATGCTCCGGAGACAGCACAACCACTCTGCTCACCGGGTGATGCAGCAGCTCCTCTAGTGGAGTCTCGTAGTTCTGGTCCCCAAGAGCGTAGGTGGGGAAGGGTCGGTGGAAACGGTAGCTGCCGTCCACATCCTCAACGGCAAAGTGCGCATTGGGGAGTTTTTCAATCAGCTCGGTCAAAACCTCAGCAGGTTCGAAAGTCTCGACATGGTGCATCCGGTATCCCTTGTCGAACTCACCAAGTTCGATGGTCACCGCGCCGTTGGAGCAAACGGCATGACCCTGGGAAATGCCCAAGTCCTTGATAACCGGAAAGGCATTTGCCGCCGCCCGGCCGGTTGCCACAAAAACCTCATGACCCAGCGAGCGCACACGCTGCACCTGCTCCACGACACGATCTGAAAGGTAACCGTCATCGTGCACCAGGGTGCCGTCAATGTCTAGCCCGATCAGCCACTTTGTCATGCGGTTAGGCCTTAGCGGTAATTCTTTCCAGCCCGCCTAGGTAGGGGCGAAGCGCGGCAGGAACCAGAACAGATCCGTCTTCCTGCTGGTGGTTCTCCAGGATTGCAACCAGCCACCTGGTGGTGGCCAAGGTTCCGTTTAGGGTTGCCGCCGTCTGTGGCTTGCCATTTTCATCGCGGTAGCGAGTGTTGAGACGCCTTGCCTGGTAAGTGGTGCAGTTCGAGGTAGAGGTCAGCTCGCGGTACTTACCCTGGGTTGGCACCCAAGCCTCAACGTCAAACTTGCGAGCAGCAGAGGAACCCAGATCACCTGCGGCCACATCGATTACTCGGTAGGGCAGCTCGCACTTCTGCAGCATCTGCTCCTGCCAGGCAAGGAGGCGCTCGTGCTCAGCCTCGGCATCCTCGGGCTTGCAGTACGAAAACATCTCGAGCTTGTTGAACTGGTGCACCCGCAAAATTCCAGTGACATCTTTGCCGTGGCTGCCTGCCTCGCGGCGGTAGCAGGTAGACCAACCGGCATAGCGAACTGGCTCATCGATTTCCATGATTTCGCCCGAGTGATACCCGGCTAGCGCAACCTCGCTGGTGCCGGTTAGGTACAAATCATCGTTTGGCAGGTAGTAAATCTCGCTTGAGTGCTCACCTAGGAATCCGGTTCCCTGCATCACACTTGGCTTCACGAGTGTCGGGGTAATAAGCGGAGTAAACCCGGCTGCAAAAGCCTGGTCTAATGCCAGCTGCATCATCGCCAGCTCGAGGCGGGCTCCCCAGCCCTTCAGGAAGTAGAAACGTGAACCCGAGATCTTTACACCGCGCTCGATGTCAATGATGTCAAGCTGCTCACCGAGCTGAGCGTGATCCTTTGGTTCAAAGTCAAACTCGCGCTTGTGTCCGACCTCGCGCACCAGCACGAAATCTTCCTCGCCGCCCGATGGCACGCCTTCGATAACTACGTTGTCAATTTTGAATAGAACTTCGTTGAGCTTCGCACCTGCCGCATCCGCCTCGGCACTAGCCTCTTTGGTCCTGGCCGCAAGCTCTTGAGCCTGATCAACCAGTGCCTTCTTCTCTTCCTTAGGGGCGGCAGCGACCTGCTTGCCAAAAACGTTCTGCTCGGCTCTGAGCGCTTCAAACTTTTGCAGCAATTCACGTCGGCTGCGGTCTAGCTCGATTGCCTGGTCAACCAAAGACTCATCGGCCCCGCGGGAGCGCTGCGAAGCGCGGATAACGTCTGGGTTTTCTCTTAGGAGGGTTAGGTCAATCACGCCTAAAGCCTACCTGCCTGCCCGATTGTTAGTCTGGTTTGGTGCACGAGCTTGTGGTGATCTTCAACCCCGACAAGATTTCAGCCACTCGATTGGAGCGGCTGGTAAAGAAGCACGCCAAAGAGGCCTTCGACCTGATTAAAACCGATCCCGAGACCGGCGGCCAGCAGGTGGCGAGCGCCGCGGCAACTGGCGGAGCAAGGCGAATCTTGGTGGCTGGTGGCGACGGGACATTGCGAAATGTGGTGCAGGCAACCGACGGTCTTGGGATCCACATCGGAATCATCCCCATCGGCACCGGCAACATCCTGGCTCGAAACCTAAAACTTCCGCTTGGAATCGAAGCCGCTATTAAGAAGGCGCTGAACGGCTCACCCTATGAAATTGACCTTGGCATGGCGAGAGCGATAGATGCCGACGGGAACCACCAGAGTTACCTGTTCACCGGTATTGCTGGAGTCGGCATGGATGCCCGGTTGTTGCAGAACACCTCAACGGACCGAAAAAAGCAGATCGGATGGATTGCCTATATAGAAGGTGGCATCAAGTCTCTGCCACTGAAGTTTGAGCACTTTGACATTTCCCTAGAGGGCAAAGAAAGAACTCTCAAGAGCTACTCGCTGCTTGTCGGCAATGCTGGCTGGCTGCCCGGAGCGGTCTCGATGATGCCTGATGCCAGTCTCGACGATGGCAAGCTTGACGTTGCAGCTATTGGCCCCAGGCGCATCTGGAACTGGGTCGACTTCTTTTCCCGCATCACCTGGCAAAACAGAGTGGTTCGCCCCCTGGCACTTGGGCGCAAGTGGATGGACCAGACAGCCAATGTGAAGACCCTAGAGAACCTCAGTAGCGCACGAATTCGAATCCGACCTCACAACCCGGCACCGATGCAACTAGACGGCGATGGAGTTGGTGAAGTAGTTGAAGTTGATTTCAGCCTGAAGCCAAAGGCGCTGACGGTGCTGCTCTAAGAGCGAAGATCGTCTAACCAAGCCTTTGCGGACTGGTAGTCGCTGTTGGAGTTATTTCCCTCGTGATGGCTCTCGGTCTTGTCTGCTCTGGGGTAGCAACCAAGGAAAATCACCTTGGGGCTGAAGCGGTGCAAGCCCATGAGTGCCTCCGCGATTGCCTCGTCCTCGATGTGTCCCTCAGCGTCAATGTTGAAGCGGTAGCGACCAAAACGGTCACCAATTGGACGCGACTCGATTCTGGAAAGGTTCACGCCTCTGGCAGCGAACTGCTCCAGCATCTCGAGCAGACCACCTGGGCGGTCATCGGGAAGTTCAACAATTACCGAGGTCTTGTCCGAGCCGGTGGGCGGCTGCGGCTTAGCGCGCTTACCAATCTCTAGGAACCTGGTCTGCGCCGCCTTGTTCTCGCCGATGTCACTGGCCAACACCTCAAGGCCATAGATGTCGGCGGCAACCGAAGCGGCGATTGCGGCATCGGCGGTCGAGCCATTGGCCAAAGCCTTGGCTGCCGCGGCGGTGGATGCGGCTGGAATGTGGGTGTGGCTGGACAGGTTTGCCTCGAGCCACTTGCGCGACTGTGCATAGGCAACAGGGTGGGTAAGCACCTCGGCTATCTTCACCAACTGCGTGCCCGGCTTAGCCATCAGGTCAAAGGTCACTGGAACAAGATATTCGCCAAAGATTTGCACGCCAGGGATGTTGGCCAGCGCATCTGCAGTGGCGCTTACGCCACCCTCGATTGAATTCTCGATTGGAACAACTGCCCGGTCGGCCTCGCCGTGCAACACCGCATCTAGGGCATCGGTCACAGACGCGACCGGTGCCAGCACATTCTCGCCCGGCAGCTGGCGCGCGGCCATCTCGGTGAAGGTGCCCTCGGGACCTAGGTACGCAATCTTTCTTGGCTCAGCCATGCAACAAGATTAGGGCAGGCGCTGAGCCAAAGTTAGGAATACTATGCATTCATGACCAAACGGGGAAACATTGCGAGACTGCGCGGGGTGCTGCGGCTAGGCGCACTGGTCTTCGCGCTAAGCGCCGCGCTGCTTTTAGCTTTGCCTTCCCTGTTTGCCGAACTTCTCGGCCTGGCCGGCGGCGATGAGCTTAACTGGTCGCTGCAAATGATTGGCCTAACACTCCTGGCGCTAACCGGCCAAATGTTCGTGGTTTCGCTCTCGGCCTCGGAGAGAGGCGTGCTCTGGGCAGCTCGAGTGATGCAGGTTGCCGCATTTTTCCTTGGAGTTGTGACCCTGCTGATTCCTACTGGAGTGCAGTGGTTTGTGATCCTGTACGCACTCGTTGGCTTTGGCTTCTCTGCCGCATACACAGTCTTTTTGTTCCAGAAGCGAATCGGGGAAGAGTAAGTGGCTATTCACGAAAGGGCTGGAACGCCAGCGCGTGCAGATGATCTGGTGGACATCGCAAAGTTAGAGAATGACTATTTCGCTCTCAAACCAGATGCTTCGGACTCGTCTCAGCGTGTGGCGTTTGGAACTAGCGGTCACCGTGGCAGTGCTATAAACATCTCGTTCAACGAGTGGCACATCCTGGCTATCACCCAGGCCATCGTTGATTACCGGAGAGAACAGGGCATCACGGGCCCGGTGTATGTCGGTAAAGATTCCCATGCCCTGAGCGCACCTGCCGAGCAGAGCGTTCTAGAGGTCCTTGCCGGCAACGGGGTGGCAGCTCTTGTGGCAACAACGGACTTCACCCCAACCCCTGCAGTCTCGGTGGCGATCATCGACCACAACTCGCAGCTTCCTAGGGGAGCCGACAACCAGGCCGATGGCATCATCATCACCCCGAGCCACAACCCGCCCCAGGACGGTGGCATCAAATACAACCCCCCTCACGGCGGTCCCAGCGACACCGATGCAACAGGATGGATCGCAAAACGGGCCAATGAGCTAATTATGAGTGGCCTGAGTGGTGTAAAGCAGGCGAAGCCAAACCCGGGGAAATTTGACTATCGGCAGAACTACGTTTCTGGTCTTGAGCACGTGCTGAACATGAGCGAGATCAGGGAGGCCCAGGTTCGCATCGGAGCCGACCCGATGGGTGGAGCGTCTGTCGAATACTGGGGATACATCGCCGAACACTATGGGCTTGACCTGACAGTCATCAATGACAAGGTCGATCCGCAATTCGGTTTCATGACTCTCGACTGGGATGGCAAAATCCGCATGGACTGCTCGAGTGAATACTCGATGGCATCGGTCATTGAGAACCGCTCTGAATATGACATCTCCACTGGTAACGATGCCGATGCCGACCGTCATGGAATAGTCACCGCCGATTCTGGCCTGATGAACCCGAACCACTTTTTGGCTGTCTCTATTCACTACCTGTTCCGCGAGCGCGCTGGTTGGGATGAGTTCGCTGGCGTTGGAAAGACGATGGTCTCCTCATCAATCATCGACCGAGTAGTTTCCGAGCTGGGCCGCAAGTTGGTTGAGGTTCCAGTCGGCTTCAAGTGGTTTGTCTCTGGTCTAAGCGATGGCTCTATTGGCTTTGGTGGAGAAGAGAGTGCCGGGGCGTCCTTCCTTCGCAAAAACGGCACAGCCTGGTCCACCGACAAAGACGGCCTGATTATGTGCCTACTTGCCGCCGAGATTGAAGCGGTTACTGGAAATAGCCCGACTGAGCTATACGCCGACCTCACCCGCAAGTTTGGTGAGCCCCAATACCGCAGGATCGACGCGCCAGCGGATGCCGATCAAAAGGCAAAGCTTGCGGCATTGAGCGAGAAGGACATCTCCTCATCTTCGATAGCCGGCGAGAAGATAACCAAAATCGAGACCGAAGCAGCCAGCGGCGGAAAACTTGGCGGCGTGAAGGTCAGCACCAACAACTCCTGGTTTGCCGCTAGACCATCGGGAACCGAGGCGGTCTACAAGATCTACGGCGAATCATTCAACGGCTCAGACCATCTCGGTCAATTACTCTCGGAAGCTCAATCCGTAGTGGATGCCGCCATCTCGTAATCGGGTGCTGCTGGGTATCCCCAGAAATCTTCGAGGGTGTGTATTCCATTTTCGTGATACATCGTCGACAGCTCTCTACCTATGTAGCGCAGGTGCCACGGCTCGTATGTGTAGCCAGTAGTTGATACCGTGTCCAACTCGTATCGCACGACGAAACCAAATCGCCACGCGTTCTCGGCTATCCACTTACCAGCCTCGGTGTCACCGAAGCACTGCATGATGGCACAGCCCTGGGCTGGCACTGAGACGTCAACAGCCAGTCCCGTTTGGTGCTCGGAGTGCCCAGGCTTTGCTGAGCGCACCAGTGCTTCCTCTTCCCCGTACTGCTCAATTTTCTGAACGAACAGATCCGATTGGTAGTCGTAGCTTCGGTAGGCCGAGTTCACAAACAGTTTTCCGGCACCGTCGCTAGCCATCGCAGCCGCCAACTTCTCTAGCGCAGTGGCAGCTACCTCGCGAAGGGTCAGCCCTCTTGAGTTATCAAGAGTGCTCGATGATTCGATTTCCCTAACCTGGGGGGCGAAGTCGATGGGATCGAGCGGGTTAACCTTGTTGACCACTACGAACTCGCTCCCAGCAAAGGTGGTGGCCAGGCGTGGATAGAGGTAGTCAGTAAAGCTCGGGGTAGGCACAACCCAACCCGAGTCGACTCGCTCTTGGCGACGCTCCTTCAGGATTTCAAAGCTTGACCCGGCTGCACCTTGAACCAACAGCAGGACTCCCAGTGTGGCCGCGACTAGCGGCGGGCCGAACACGAATGCCGCCCGGCGCCTCACAGGAGTAGACTTTGACACCCCTACACACTAATTCTTGGAAGGCCATTGAGCGCTAAATCGAGGCGGGATGCCGCAAAAGAGGCTGCCCAATCAGGGCAGATGACTCACAAACAAATTCTTGTTGTTCTAGCCGGGCTTATGTCCGGAATGTTCCTTGCAGCACTGGACCAATCTGTGGTCTCGGCTGCGATGCGCACCATTGCAGATGACCTAGGGGGACTATCTCTTCAGGCTTGGGCAACCACTGCATACCTAATTACCTCTACAGTCACAACCCCGATCTATGGAAAGCTCGGCGACATCTTCGGACGTCGTCCAGTGTTCTTGGCTGCGATTGCGATTTTCATTATCGGTTCGGTGACCACCGGCTTTGCCACCAGCATGTATGAGTTGGCAGCATTCCGTGCGCTGCAGGGCATTGGTGCCGGTGGCTTGTTCTCGCTAGCGCTGACAATCGTTGCAGACATCGTTCCGCCGCGGGAGCGTGCCCGCTATCAGGGACTCTTCCTCGCGGTCTTTGGCTCTTCCTCTTTGCTCGGGCCGGTCATCGGAGGAACTCTCGCTGGCTTCGATGAGCTGCTCTTCGTTGAGGGATGGCGCTGGATCTTCCTAATGAACCTGCCAATCGGAGCGGTCTCGCTATTCATGGTGGTCACCTTCCTGCACGTTCCACACACACCAAGAAAGCTGAAGATTGACTGGTGGGGTGCTGCCGCGATCATTCTTGCGACCGTGCCACTGCTGCTAGTTGCCGAACAAGGCCGCGAGTGGGGCTGGGATTCAGGACTTTCGATTGCGATGTATGTAGCGGGAACCGTAGGAATAGTTTCCTTCATCCTCATCGAAAAGAAGATGGGTGAGAGCGCCTTGATTCCACTGAACATCTTCAAGAACCAGACCTTTGCCCGTACCCAGGTGCTCGGCTTCATCATCGGCATGGGTATGTTCGGCGGCATGATCATCCTGCCGCTGATCATCCAGGTGGTTTATGGCGTCTCGCCAACGATGACCGGCTTCATGATGCTTCCAATGGTCCTTGGAATGATGACTGCAACAATCACGGCCGGTCGTGTTACCGGCGCCACCGGCAAGTACCGAATCTTCTTCAACACCGGAACCGCCGTGCTGTTCCTTGGCTACATGTACATGGTTGCCTTCCTGGATGCTGAGGTTTCACTCTGGGTGGTTGCTATCGGCATGGTTGTCATTGGGCTTGGACTGGGTCAGCTGATGCAGACCACAATGGTGGCCTCACAGAACGCGGTTGACGCCAAGGACATAGGTGTTGCCACCTCGTCAGCCACCTTCTTCCGCCAGATCGGCGGCACCCTTGGTGTTGCGGTGTTCATGTCAATTCTGTTTAGCCAGGTATCGGACAAGATTGTCGAGGCCTTCCAGAAGCCAGAAGTCATGGCAGGAATCCAAGCTGCAACGCAGGATCCCGCTGTCACTTCCAACCCAGACAATGCTGGGATTCTGGGCGCACTGCAGGGCGGCGGAGCCGGCGATGTAACCAGTGACAGCTCATTCCTGATCGGTGCCGATGAGCGTCTGACTCTGCCATTTAGGATCGGCTTCACCGAGTCTGCACTCACCGTATTCCTAATTGCCGGGGTGATCATCGCCGTTGGCTTTGTGATCAGCTGGTTTATCAAGGAAGTTCCACTAAGGGACAAAAGTGCATCTCAGGAAGCTGCCGAGCAGGCTGGAATGGGTCACTAGCTAAGCTAGTTATAAGTAACAAACACGGGAGTCCGGTAGACCGGGCTGAGAGGAAGACTCGGAAAGTCTTCGACCGTCGAACCTGATCTGGGTAATGCCAGCGCAGGGAGACAGTACCCGTGCCTAACTATAGAAAGGCACGCAATTGAAAAAAATAATTGCACTTGCACTGGCAGCACTGACACTCAGCGGCTGCGCCCAAGAAAACACCCTGGTTCGCCTTGCCGCTCACGATTCCTTCGTGATCAGCGAAGAGCTGATCGCCGAATTTGAATCCGAGACCGGCTACCAGCTCGAGATAGTCCGGCTAGGTGATACCGGATCGCTCACCAATCAACTGGTGCTGACCAAGAATGCTCCGGTGGCTGATGCTTTCTTTGGCATCGACAACACATTCCAATCGGTGGCTGTGGAGGGCGGAATTGTTGATGGTGAGTTCACTGCCGTTGACTTATCAGACGTTTGCTTCAACTACGACATCGACTGGTTCGCCCAGCAGGATCTCACCCCGCCGACTAGTTGGCGGGAGCTCAGCTCAGCAGAGTATGCACCGCTGACCGTGGTGACCGACCCTCGGACTTCTTCACCGGGTCTAGCCTTCTTGGCTACCAGCTTCGCCGGATTCGAAGGCGAAGAGCAAACATTGGCTTTCTGGCAGGAGTTTGCCGACAACGGCGTCATGGTTGCCGGTAGCTGGGAAGATGCCTACTTTGTTGATTTCACCCGCTATGGCGGAGATCGCCCGATCGTACTGAGCTATGCCTCATCCCCATCGGCCGAGGTGGTAGACGGCGCTGCAGGGACTGCTGCGCTGCTCGACGAATGCTTTAGGCAGATCGAATATGCGGGTGTGCTTACCAACTCTGCGAACTCAGCCGGCGCGGCTGCCTTGGTGGAATTCATGACTGGCGAGAGCTTCCAGTCATCGGTACCTGAGGCAATGTATGTCTACCCGGCAGTTGACGGTATTGCAGTACCGGAAGGTTGGGCCCAGTTTGCACTCCCAGCCAATTCGGTGCTCGGCGATGCAGCTCAAATCGAGGCCAACCGTGAGAATTGGCTAACTGGATGGTCAGCAATCTTTGATAACTAGCTTTGAACTTCTGGGGACCACTGCGCTCATCGCTCTGTTGAGCGCGGTGGCTTCCGCTGTTCTTGGTTACCCCGCAGGCAACTGGTTGGCCGGTGCGCGTAGTTGGGTCCGCACGCTCCTAACCCCGCTGCTCCTGCTTCCGTTTCTGCTTCCACCATTCCTGATTGGCATCAGCCTGTTGCCGCTGCAGCAGGCGACTATCAATTCCGAAACTGGAATACTTTGGATTGTCGCAGCGCATCTGATTATGAACATCGGATTCATGGCTAGAGTCACAGCTTCGCTTGCGGTTCCAGCTGAGCAACTTGAAGCTGCCGAGCTCGATCGGGCGTCAAGGTGGCAGGTGAGACTTCGAATTGAACTGCCGCAGCAGCTACCGGGAATCTCGGCCGCCGCACTGTTGGTGGCACTCTATTCAGCTACCAGCTACGGGCTGGTTATTTCACTGGGTCGAGGCAAGGTGAATACGCTCGAAACCGAAATAGTTCAGCTGGCACTTCGGGAACTGGATCTGTCGGGAGCTGCAGTCCTGGCCCTTCTCCAGACCCTGCTGACACTCGCAATGTTTTGGCTTTCATCCAGACTGGGCGCCAACCCGACGCCACTGTTTGGACAAGAACGATCACGCGGCAGCTGGCTCGGACTGGGCATCGCGCTAGCGACTGTTTCAGCAGTCATTTGGATTGTCTCTTCGATTGCTAATCGGGCCTTCACCCTAAACGATGGGATCGGAAACAACATTGTGGCCCTTGGCTCCCAGGGAGCGCGCGATGTTTTGAACGTAACCGTTCTTGAAGCTGCCGGCAACTCGCTACGGAACATGGCCATGACGCTGCTAATAGCGCTGCCGGTCGCGTGGTTCGCCGCAGGCAGGGTAAAGGCAAGTGCCGTCTGGCTCCTACCAATTGGAATTTCTCCTGTTGTCATCGGCCTCTTGTTTTTGGTCGGATCTGGCTACCTACCGCAGTCACTTGTGGGCTGGTGGCTTTTGCCCCTGGCGCAGGCGATCTTCGTAACTCCGCTTGGCTATCAAATACTGCGCCCCGCTCGGGCATCGCTACCAAACGAATACTTGGAATCGGCTCGGCTTGATGGGGCTTCGCGCGGCCAAGCTTTTCAGTTGATTGAACTTCCGGTGCTTGCCAAACCCCTGGCAACCGCAGTTGCGTTCTCGGCACTTGGTTCGTTAGGCGAATTTGGCGCAGCGAGTTTCCTTGCCTACGGCTCCCAGACCACACTTCCGCTTGCCATATTCCGACTTGCTTCAAGGCCAGGTGCGGAGAATCTGGGGATGGCTATGACTGCCTCGTTGCTGCTTTTGGTTTTGGCGCTCGTAGTGGTCTACTTCATCGCTCGAGAAGCTCGAAGCGAACCTGGTCAGCAGTAAGTCGTTTTCTTATTACCGCTATTGAGTCAGCTGACTGATCTACAAGTGTGAAGGTCCGTCCGAGCTTTGCGGCAACGGCTCCTGTGGTGCCTGAGCCGGCAAAGAAGTCAAGAACATGATCACCGGGTTTGGAACTGGCCTGGATGACCCGACGCAGAATTCCCTCGGGCTTCTGAGTGGGGTAGCCGGTCTTTTCTTTGCCGGTTGGTGAAACTATGGTGTGCCACCAAACATCTGTCGGCAGCTTCCCACGCTCGGCCTTCTCCTTGGTCACCAGTCCAGGCGCCATGTAGGGCTCTCGGTCCACTGTCTCGGAACTGAAGAAGTATTTCTTGGGATTCTTCACATAGACCAAGATGGTGTCGTGCTTGGAAGGCCACCTACCCTTGCTCTTGCCACCGTAGTCGTAGGCCCAAATAATCTCATTCAAGAAGCAGTCTCTGCCAAAGATGCCATCGAGCAGCACCTTGGCATAGTGAGCCTCGCGGTAGTCCAGGTGCAAATAGAGCGTCCCGGACTCAGTAAGCAACCTCTTCGCCTCTAGAATTCTGGGCTCTAAAAAGCTCCAGTAGTCGGCAAAACTGTCGTCATAGCTGAGCGTGCTTTCCACGATTTGCCTATAGGTCTTGCCGGCAAATCCGGCAGTTCCGCTTTGGCTTGGTTCTGACTTTCTGGTTTGCCGAACTTGGTCTCGGCCGGTATTGAACGGCGGGTCTATGTAGATAAGCTGAACCGACTGGTCAGGCATAGATTTCAACACTTCAAGGTTGTCTGAATGAAAGACCCGGTTCACGAGAAGAGGTTAACAGCATGAGCGCAAACGTGGTGCACGATGCGGAAAATCACCGCTACGAGATCTTCATGGATGATGAGCGAGTGGGCCTCATGGACTATTCACTCCGCCCCGGAGAGATTCACTTGGTACACACCGAGGTTGACCCGGCCCACCAGGGCAAGAACCTAGCTGCCATCCTGTTGCGTGAATCGCTTGCCGACATTCGAGCTCGTGGCATGGAGAAAGTCGTTCCAGTTTGCTCCTACACCGTGCGCTACATGGAGAAACACCCGGACACTCAGGACCTACTGCTCAACCCAATTGAAGACGCCATTGCCCAGTGCCGCTGGCCAGGCAAAAACTAGTCCCAATTACTCGGGGCTGGCTCCTTACCCTTCGGTAGCTGGACGTTGTTGGACCATTCAATAATCCAATCCGGAAGCACTGGCTTTTCACCAGGCCAGCCGCCTGAACCCTCCATGACCTCTTCAGGGGTTAGTGTTCCCCACGAGCGCTTCAAGAACCTGCCGCGCATGATTGCCCTTGCATAGATCTCGCCATCGCGGACAAAGCGCTGTTCGATGTAGTAGGCGATGTCGTCCCAGCCCAACACCTTGGTTTCCAAAGTGAACTTTTGCCACGGGAGCAGGGCTTTGCGATAAGTAATTGTGGAGTTCACCACAATCGGGAACCAGCCCAGCTTGTTCCACTTCTGCCAGATGCCACTTCTAAGGCCCTGGTCATAACGACCAATGTCCATCAGCGTCAAAAAGATGCCGTTGTTCATGTGGTTGTAGATGTCTAGGTCTGTAGGCATCACTCGCAGCTCAAGCCTGGAGACCTCGTTGATCGCGACCTTGGGCCTGCGGCGCCAGGTCAACCAGACGTAGAGAATTCTGAACCAGAGCTTCACCAGATAACCACTCTCTCATCGCTTGCGAGCCACATCTCGTCACCAGGCTTCACATCGAATGCCTCGTGGAAGATGTCCAGGTTCTTCACCACCTGATTAGCCCTGAACTCAGCGGGTGAGTGCGGGTCCGTAGCTAAGCGTTGGATGGCAATTTCATCGCGAGACATGCCTCGCCAGCACTGGGCCCAACCAAACAGGAATCGCTGCTGAGCGGTGTAGCCATCAATCACCGGCGGCTCCTGGCCCGCCAACGAAAGCAGATAGGCCTTCCAGGCGATACCTAAACCGCCAAGGTCCCCGATGTTCTCGCCGATAGTCAGCTCGCCGTTGACCTTGTATTCATCATCAAGCTGAGCGGGCGATAGAGCGGAGTATTGGTCAATCAGATTCTTGGTTCGCTCTTCGAAAGCCTTCCGGTCAGCCTCGGTCCACCATGAGACGAGCTTTCCGTCGCCGTCATACTTCGAACCCTGGTCATCAAAGCCGTGGCCGATTTCGTGTCCAATGACAGCTCCGATGCCACCGAAGTTCAGCGCATCATCAGCCTCCGGTGAGAAAAACGGTGGCTGGAGTATTGCAGCAGGGAAGACAATCTCGTTCATGCCAGGGTTGTAATAGGCATTCACCGTTTGTGGATTCATGTGCCACTCGTCACGATCGATTGGTGAACCAATCTTGTTGGCGTGGTAATCAAACTCCCAGCTCGCAACGTTCTTGATGTTGGAGATCAAATCTTCCCGGCTGATAACGATGCTCGAGTAATCCTTCCACCTGACTGGGTAGCCAATCTTGGGGGTGAACTTTGCAAGCTTTTCGAGGGCCTTCTGCTTTGTTTCCTCCCCCATCCAAGGCAGCTGCTTGATGCTCTGCTCGTAGGCCTTGATCAGATAGTCGACGAGCTCATCCATGCGGTCCTTGGAGCTTGGCGGGAAGTGCTTCTCCACATAGATTTGCCCGACGGCTTCACCCAGGCTGCCTTCGACCAGAGTCACGGCTCGCTTCCAACGAGGGCGATTAACCGGTTGGCCTGTGAGCTTGGTGCCGTAGAAGGCGAAGCGCTCTTTGACAAAGTCGTCCGAGAGATATGGGGCATAGGCGCGGATGGTGTTCCACGACAGCCACAGCTTCCAGGTTTCCAGCTGATCCTCTACGAGCAGATCTGTGATGCCTTCTAAGAAGGAAGGCATCATCGTCACATTCCATTCCAAGAATGAATTATTCAGGGATGCCCCGGCAATGTATTCATTCCAGAGAATGTTTTTGTTTAGCGCCTGCAGGTCTTCGAAGCTCTTTAGGTTGTAGGTCTTCTCAGCATCGCGTGACTCTACTCGGGACCAGTGGGTTGCCGCCACTTTCTTCTCAAGCTCAAAGATGGACTGAGCAGCGTCAATTGCATCCGTTGCACTCCAGCCGGCGAGCATCAGCATTCGAGAGATGTGCGGTACGTACTCTTCACGAATCTCGGCGTACTTCTCGTCGGTGTAGTACTCCTTGTCAGGCAGTCCGATGCCGCCCTGGTAGATGTGCGGAAGGTAACGCTCCGGGTTACCTGGATCGTTGTCTATGTAGGTGCCCCAAATTCCACTGACTCCAGCTCGCTCAAGCTCGCCGAGCTTGTGAAAGAACTCAGCCCGATTCGAAACTCCGGCGATCCCGTCGAGCATCTCTTGAACCGGCTCAGCACCCAGTGCCTCAATCCGCTCTTCATCTAGGAAGCTCGCGTAGAGTTCTCCAATCTGCTGGCTCACGCCCGGCTGCGGGTTGGCTGCGGCTTCCTCGAGGATTTCCTTTACTGCCAACTCAGCGTCGTCGGCAAGCATGTAGAAAGACCCGAATACTGCCTTGTCCTCTGGTATCTCGGTTTCTTCCAGCCACTTGCCATTTACGTGTCGAAACAGGTCGTCTTGTGGTCGGATTGATGGCTGAAATGCGGCTAGATCTAGCCCTGGCTTCATAGACATGCTCTCTAGTCTAGGCAGTGCTCTGAGGTCTAAACTGGGAAGTGATGTCTCTAAACAAAATCATTCTTTACTACGCCTTCGCTCCGGTTGAAGACCCGAAGGCGGTAATGCTGTGGCAGCGCGCGCTCTGTCGCTCGCTGAATCTAAAGGGTCGCATCCTCATTTCCAAGCACGGCATCAATGGCACGCTTGGTGGCGACATGGAAGATCTCAAGAAATACTGTCGCGAGACGAAGGAGTATCCGGGATTTGGCAAGACCGACTTCAAATGGTCCGAAGGAACCGGCAACGACTTCCCTCGCCTTAGCGTGAAGGTGCGCAAGGAGCTCGTTGCCTTCACCACACCGGAGGAAATCGAAGTTGCCAAGAGCGGCATCAAGAACGGTGGAAAGCACCTAAAGCCTGCCGAGGTGAACAAGCTAGTCGAAGAGCGCGGTGACGACGTTGTCTTCTTCGATGGGCGCAACGCCTTTGAGGCAAAGATTGGCAAGTTCAAAAATGCGGTAGTTCCGAACGTACAAACCACTCACGACTTCATTCAGGAACTTGAGAGTGGGAAGTATGACCATCTCAAGGACAAGCCAATTGTTACCTACTGCACCGGCGGAATTCGCTGCGAGATTCTCAGCGCCGTGATGATCAATCGTGGCTTCCAAGAGGTCTACCAAATTGAAGGTGGCATCGTGCGCTACGGTGAGCGCTACCGCGACAAGGGTCTCTGGGAAGGCTCGCTCTATGTATTCGACAGCCGCATGAAGATGGACTTTTCCAAGGACGCGGTCACGATTGGTGAGTGTGAGGCATGTGGCGGCAAGACATCGGAGTTCCGAAATTGCTCCAACCTCGGTTGCCGCGATCTAATTTTGCTCTGCGATAGCTGCAACGAAGACCCGGCAAACCTCGAGTGCAAGCCAGAGCACACCAGAGGCAGACGTCTCCAAGAGGTTGGCTAAAAGCTAAAGCCCCGGTTGCCCGGGGCTTTTTGCTGAGGTGCTAGGCACTCTTGCCTAGACGGCGGCCCCCACCACTAGCGTCGGTTGAGTGCATGTCGTCCATGCCCATGCCGCCATCCCTGTGGCCAAAGTCCATCATTGAGTCCAAGGTGCCGCCATTTTCCGCGGCTGCCTCAAAGGCAGGCAGGTGCATGTCTAGGGAAGCCGCACGGAGGTTCTCGAAGACCTTGATCAGCTGTGCATCGTCCGTCTGTGAAATCAAGAAGTCATAGAGTTCGACGTTTAGGATTTCACCCTCTGCCCAGGCTTCGGCGGCGGTCTGAAGATCTGCCGGTGCCTCAATGGCGCCGGTGTAGGGGTTCTCTGGAACCTCTGCTCCCAGGCGTTCAAGCTGACGGACTAGCGCGTCAGCATGGCGAAGTTCTGCCTGGTAGATGCTGGCGTATGGCTCGACATCGCCAAATGTGTCAAGCACGGCGGCGTAGCTTGCACCCGCTGCGTACTCACCTTCCGGACCCATCAGAGCCATCAGCACGAGTTCGACATCTGTCATTGGCTCAGCGATGCTGGTCGATTCGGTCGGGGTGGGAGACTCGGTGGCTTGAGCTTCGGCGGCAATCGCCGTCTCAGCAGCATTGGCTTCCGGAGATAGATCGATCGTTTCTGTGGAACAGCCGGCCAAGGCCAAGACCGATACGGTGGCGACTATTCCTAGAGCTTGCTTTCTCATCTGTTCTTCTCGTCTCTGCACACCCTGTGCTTGATTCAAGATTATTGAGATAGTGTCCCAAAAAGGTTACATTCCAGCAGACTCTCAGGAATGAGTCAGATAACTCCCAATCAGCGATACGCGGGCTTAGGTAGCAGTTCACTCGAGTACTCTCCCTCTTCGGGGAGGTTCGCACTCAAGTAGGCAAAGTCCTCGTCGCTTAGTTCAATCTCGGCACTCGAGGCGCAATCAAGAACCGTCTCGGTTCTTGTCGCCCCCGGTATTGGCAACACTGCTGGCGAATACTTCCGCTCCCATGCAAGTGCCACCGCAAATGGCGAAGCGCCTAGCTTCTGGCCGACCTCTTCGAAGGCACTCGCCCCGGCAATCTCGTTCTTAGTCCGAACTCCACCCAGTGGGCACCAAGGCAGGAAGGTAATGCCGAAGCGCTCGCACACCTCTAGCACATCAAGATCATGGCGGTAGCGAGGTGAAAATTCGTTCTGGACCGACACCACTCCTCCTTCGTCGGGGGTGCCGCCCAGTTTGACTGCAGTCTCTAGCTGCTTGGCGTCGTAGTTGGATACACCGATCTGATCCACCAAACCTCTGGCCTTTAGCTCAAGCACGTTCTCGAACTGGGTCTCGAAGTCGATGGATGGGTCTAGTCGGTGATGTTGCCACAGGTCGATCTTGTCCACACCAAGGCGCTTAGCGGAGGCCTCGGCAGCCGCCACCAGGTAGTCGAGCGAGCCGTTTCTGCCCCAGACTTCACCCTCGGCACGGGTGATGCCGCCCTTGGTGGCAATCACAATGTTGGCCTTCTGCTCTGCGGAGCCACTCCAAGTTCTTAGCGCCTCAGCCACAAATTCCTCATTGTGACCCATGGTGTCCCAGGTGGGGGCATAGATGTCAGCGGTGTCAAACAGGGTGATCCCTGCATCCATACCGGCCTGAAGGGCAGGGATGGCTTCCTCGTAGCGACGAACCGGGTCTAGTGCTGCTCCGTTTGCCCATGCCCAAGATGGGTTCATGCAGCCAATTCCAATAGCGGATACCTGTCTGTTTCCCAGTCTGTGACTCTTCATTGCGACCTCCTAGATGGTGCTCGAGTCGATTACAAAGCGGTAGCGCACATCTGAGTCAACAACTCGCCTGTAGGCCTCATCTACTGCTGAAGCGTCGCTGCAATCGAGCAGCTCGATGTCGCTGACGATGTTGTGCTCACCACAGAAATCCAGCATTTCCTGAGTGTCGGCGATGTTGCCGGTGTTGATTCCAGCAATCGACCTGAGGCTGGTAACCACGTTCATAGCGTTGAACTGCTGAGGCGACCCAGAGATGCCCAAGTAGACCAGGGTTCCACCAACATTTAGCGTCCGTAAGAGGTTGTCCAGGTCCAAATCTGCGCTGGTGGTATTCAGCAACAGATCAAAGAAGTTCTGGTGGGTCTCGAAGATTTCATTGGTGATGAGGTAGTCCTGGGCACCCATCCGCTTGGCGTCATCAGCCTTCGACTTGGAGCGACCCAAGACGTAGACCTCGGCCCCCATGGCAACGGCAAACTTCACGGCCATGTGACCAAGACCACCAAGGCCGATCACACCAACCCTCGTGCCTGGCTTCACACCCCAGTGCTTCAGTGGTGTGTAAACCGTGATGCCGGCGCACAGCAATGGGGCGCTTGCGGCATAGTCGATGTTTTCTGGAACCGAAAGCACATAAGCTTCCTTGACCACAACATCCTTTGCATAGCCGCCGTAGGTAGGGTTGCCGTCATACTGGCGACCGTTGTAGGTCTGCACGTTGCCGGTGCGACAGAAGTTTTCCTGGCCTGCCTTGCAGGGTGCGCACTCGCCGCACGAATCAACGAAGGTGCCGACTCCGACTCGGTCGCCCACCTTGAACTTGGTAACAGCAGAACCAACTGCAGTCACTTCGCCGACAATCTCGTGACCCGGCACCATTGGGAAGATGCCTTCAAACCACTCGTCTCTCGCCTGGTGAATGTCGCTGTGACAGATGCCCGAGTACTTGATGCTGATGGCGACCATGTCAGACCCCAACTCAGGAAGTGGCACCTCGCCCTTCTCAAAAGGCGCGCCGGGTGCGGGGGTCAAAATTGCTTGCGTTGTGGACATTGTCGCTCCTTGAAAACTAACCCTCTAACACTAGGGGAACTTAGGGCACGTGATTAATGTTGACCTCATCATGAGAAAGAGATTGCGGATTGCTGGCCTTGCTCTGCTTGCATTACTTGCTGTTGGCCCCTTCCTGGTCCCGGTCTCAACCTCTGGCACCCTCACCAAGGAGCAGGCTGCAGAAGAGATCTGGGATGGGCAATCTCGCTGGATTGAGCTAGCTGGCCACGATGTGCACTATGCGACTGCTGGGGACCCGAGCTCCCAAAAGCTGATTGTGTTGCTGCACGGCTTCGGAGCCAGTGCCTACTCTTACAAAGATGTGCTCGAGCCGCTTGGTGAAATTGGATTTGTTGTTGCCTACGACCGGGCCGCCTTCGGCTTTACCGAGCGACCCACGAGCTGGGAGACAAATCCCTATGGCACCCCGGGCCAAATCGAGCTAATAGACGAGCTGATTGCTGCGTTTGGCGAAGGGAAAGACGTCTACCTACTCGGCCACTCTGCCGGTGGTGCGATAGCCGCCAGCTACGCAGTCGACCATCAGGACAAGCTCTCTGGTCTGATTCTTTTTGCTCCAGCCGTGCTATCTGGTGGTGGTGCGCCCGGCTGGCTGAACTGGCTTTTTTACATTCCACAGTTTGACCACCTGGGACCGCTGTTGGTCTCATCCATTGCAACCAGCGGCCTAGATCTGCTCTATGCCAGCTACTACGACCAAAACAAAGTCACCGAGGCGACTCTTGCCGGCTATACCCAGCCGCTAAAGATTGCGGGCTGGGAACGGGCCTTCTGGGAGTTCAATCGGGCACCCAGGGATACCGGCGTTTCAGAGCGACTTTCCGAGATTTCGGTTCCAACTCTTGTCGTAACTGGAGATAGTGATGTCGTTGTAGACACTGCAGATTCTGTGGAGGTTGCCGGAATCATCGCCGGCAGCGAGCTGGTTGTTATCCCCCGAACCGGCCACCTTCCAAACGAAGAGTCTCCGGCGGAATTCGCGAGCGCCGTGGTTAGCTTTATAGCAAGACACTAGGAGAGCATCTTGCTATACAAGGGAGTATTCGGGACACTGCGCCTGCTGCTGGGTCTAGCCCTGCTAGGAAGCGTGCTCTGGCAGGTGTCAGACAGACTTTCAGTTGGTCTGTTCCGGCCTTTTGAATACTTCGCTTTCTTCTCAATCGATTCCTCAATCCTTGCAGGCGTGGTGCTGACCATCAGCGGACTGGTCTTGCTGCAAGGCAAAGACGAGTCGGGCAGGCTCCACACCTGGCGGCTGATTGCAACAGTAAGCATGATCGTGGTCGGGGTTGTGTATCACCTCCTCCTCGGTGACAGCGCTGTGGATCCGAGGGATATCGGATACGACTGGCCGCGGCCTCCCAACCTAGTGATTCACACCTACGCGCCGATCATCATCGTCATTGACTATCTACTCTCCATCAAGGGGTACAAGCCAGCCTGGAAGAAGGCCTGGTGGGTAGTTCTCTACCCACTGGCCTGGCTCGGCTTCTCGGTGGTCCGCGGGCTCAGCGATGGCTGGTGGCCCTACTGGTTCATCAACCCAACCGGTGAAATCGGAGTCGGTGGCATGATCAGCTATGTTCTTGCGATTGCGGCTGCCTTCATTGGGTTGAGCTTTATTGTGCTGGGGCTCCGCCTGGCCGCAATCAAGGTTCTCTCGAGCTCCTAGCGAACTGTCACACCAACCAGGAAGTGCCAGCCAAGCCACCACCAGACAATAAAGAGCGCGATCCGGGTAATCCTGTGGCTCATGATGAAATTCAACATCTGCCCCAGTGGGGAAATAAGCTCTGGTCGCAGCCGACCCACGGCCGCAAGCGCGATGCCGATAGCCACAAAAAATAAATAACCAAACACAATCAACTGAGGAAGGGTCATCGCCGCCTCCGCACACCAAACAAATACACACCAGACATCAACCAAAGCGCAACGAAGGTAGCCCGGCCTAGGGGTGTATCGAGCACTGGGTCAAGCAGCACCGAAATCGTTGGGTAGACACTGAAATCTCCCACTACCTTGCTGCCAAGGTAGGCAGCCAGCTCAATCAGGGCAAAGGCTATCGCCCAGATTGCCCAAACCAGCCTGCCCCGCAAGTCCTGCCTGGATGGTGTCGGATGGACTCGATCGCGATACATCACTAGAGCAAATCCGATGGGAACATAAGCCAGTAACACCAGAAAATTCACAAGCTCGTGCCGCGGCGAGATGTATAACAGCACCGCGCTCACCAGCACTGTAAGTGCAATGGACCAGGTTGGGAAAGTGGGTTGTTTGGCAAGCCCGAGCGAATACATGCCGAAGACCTGGCTCAGAATCAGCGCTGCCCCGACTCCGAAAATCACAATGTCAGCGATGCTGCCGCGCCAGGTATGAAAAAGGGCCATGCCCACAAAGACCACTACCCAGGGATTGAAGCTCTGGATTAGCCGCTGTTTCACCCAGCAACCACCGAGGAAATGGCATCACACACCGCGCTAGCACCAAATTGGCCGCGTTCTGCCGCCCACTCCGCAGCCTCGCTGTGGAGCTGGTTGGCAATAAGTGCGATCTCGGCAATCGACCCCAGGGTTAGCTCGATGTTCTTAGCCGCGGCCTTAGCCATCAGCGTGCCAATCATGCCGGCCAAAACATCGCCGGTGCCGGCAGTGGCGAGATGTGTGCTGCCCGGTCCTGATTGAATGGGCTCAAACCCCGGAATAGCCAGGTGGCTCACATTGGCCTTGAGCAGGACTGCAAGGCCGGTCTTCTCGGCCAACGTTGTGGCTGCTTCCTCGGCATCGTTGGCAATCTCGTCCTTGGTCCAGTCTTCACCTAGCTTGTTGAGTAGCCGCACCGCCTCGGCATGATGCGGGGTGATGATGGAAGGGGATTTGACTGAGCCAAGATCAACAAGTTGCATGGCGCCGGCATCAATCACCATCGGCAGGCCTAGCGAAACTGCCGCAGATAGATTGGCAACCTGTTCACCGCCATCGTCATCGGCGATGCCGGAACCTAGCACCAGTGCGGCAGCGCGCTCCAGGCCGAGCACCGTTTCGGGCCTGTTCGAAAGCACCAAATTGGATACCGACTGGGGACCGAGGTAGCGCACCATGCCGATGCCAAGTTCGTATGCTGAGTTGATTCCAAGTAGTGCGGCACCCGGGTATTTTTCACTGCCGGTAACAAAGCCGACGGTGCCGCGAGTGTATTTGTCATCGTCGAATCCCGCCGGGGCTAGTAGCTCCGTAGCGAAATCCGGATTCACACTCGGGTGCATAGTTTCAGCCTAGTGAAATAACTTGAGAGCGAACGATGTTCTTTTTTTCATGCTTTCAGAAAACGTAGAACTAACGATGCTGGATGGTTCCCAGCGCTCGACCGCTGACTTCGCTGGCCAACTGGTGATGGTCGTGAACGTGGCATCGCGCTGCGGCCTCACCCCGCAGTATGAAGCCCTTGAGCAGCTACAGAAGAAGTACCAAGACCGTGGCTTTACCGTTCTGGGTGTTCCATCCGGGTCTTTCAAGCAGGAGCTCAAGGACGAGGGTGCGATTGGCGAGTACTGCTCAACAACCTGGGGCGTCACCTTTCCCATGACTGCCAAGACTGATGTAAATGGTCGCAAGCGCCACGAGCTTTACAAGCAGCTGGTGAAAGCCAAGGATTCCAAGGGCATGGCCGGACCGGTGATGTGGAACTTCGAGAAGTTCCTGGTCACCCCAAAAGGTGAAATTCTTAGGTTCCGCCCAACGACAAAGCCCGATGCCCCCGAGGTGATTGAGGCAATCGAGGCAAACCTGCCGCGATAGGCTCAACTCCATGGCAATCGTGGTCGTGGCTGCAATCATCCAAGACGGAGAGGGCAACTACCTTTGCGCTAGGCGTGGCGATTGGAAAGTAGCAGGCGGCAAATGGGAGTTTCCAGGCGGTAAACCCGAGCAAAACGAACTTCTTGAAGATGCCATCGTGCGCGAAATCAAAGAGGAGCTTGGGGTGGAAATCTCGGTGGTGCGGCAGTTTGACCGAAGCCAAACCGGAGAAATCGATCTGATTACCTTCGTTTGTGACTTAGTGGGAGAAAAGCCCACTACCTCAACCGATCACAGCGAGCTGCGCTGGGTGCCAGAAGCTGAGCTGAGCAAACTCGATTGGGCAGAACCAGATCTGCCAGCGTTGAAGCGAATTCTGATTCCGTTCTGCTAGGCCAGGCGCAAGCCTTCCTTGTCCCGAAGGTTCTTGATGGCAATCAAGATAACGTCAACAATCGCCCATATTCCCAGGCCGCCAACTGTCAGCAACTTGAGAATTCCGGTTCCAATCTTGCCAAGGTAAAACCTGTCAACACCCAGGGTGCCGACGAAAATCGACAGCAGCAAGGCGATTAGCCAGTCACGGTTAGAGAACAGACCTGGCACCTGCTTTGCTGTCCAGTGCTCACCGTTCTGGTCAATCACTATTGAGTCGCCCTTGAGCTTGCCGCCTTCGGCCCAAATCTTCAGCTCCTCAAATGAGAGCTGATATTCGGATCCGGGAACTTTTACTGTCCATGTGTTCATAACTACAGCCTACCCCTGCGATTCTTCGGTCTTCTTCTCGCCCATCACCCATGCTGCCAACAGGGCGGTAAGTGCCGAGAAGAGCCCGATGCCAATAACCATAAGGAATGTCGCTATGAACCGGCCGTCACCGGTAACCGGGAACTTGTCTCCGTAGCCCACTGTTGTGACGGACGCAATAGACCACCAAATGGCATCGGGAAAGGTAGTTATATTTGCACCCTCTGCGTAGCGCTCTGCCTCTAGTACTGAAAGTGCTGCAGTGAAGAGGATAAGAGGAAACGTAACGCCAACGATGGTTCCAACCCGCGAAGATCTCGTGTGAAGGAATGGTTGCAACCCGCGAAGCACAAGAACGACACGAAGAACCCGAAGCGCCCGGAATGCCGGCAGCAGCAAGGCGAGCAGGGCTAGCCAGTTTTCCCTAAAAAACGTGACCAAGCCTGCAACGGTGAAGATTCCCTTTCCCAGGTAAATAAGTCGTAGGGCAACATCGACGGCAAAGATCCAGTAAATGACATCCGAGACCAATTCCAGACTGTTGTAAACATCGGCCGGAGGTTCAACTAAAACCTGAGCTGTGTAAATGCCTAGGTAGGCAAACCCAAGCACCATGTATAGGCCCTCGGCTTTCTCCAAGAGTTTGCCGATGTTCGCGCGAAGACTCTCCAACGTCTTCTCCCTTCGTTAGAGCATGCTGGTGAACTGCACCAACAACATTAGTGTTGCCAGTCCGCCTAGTCTGTAAACCCAACGCAGACCGGGCTTTTGGATCCAGCGAACTTCGTCCGGTTCGCCATCGCGTCCAATCATGCCCAGGATGCCCACAAAGATAATCATGCCCAAAAGGCTAAGTACAAAGATGGTGGAGAAGTTGGGGTGGTCACCTAGAACACTTGTCAAAGTGTTCTCAAGCAAGATCTCAAGACCCAGAATCATGGCCAAACCTGGCAGCCCGGCTGGCAAAATCTGCCAAAGCACCTTGCTCCTAGGCAATTTGTCGATGACGAATCCCAGCAAAGTTGGAATCATGAAGAGGGCCGACGCGAAATAGACCACCGGCCCAAAGCCCATGAATGCGCTAGCGATAAATACATAGAAGAAATACTTCAACACAAGCACCATAATGACCTGTGCCCGCGGAGGCTCAGGCAGAGAGTCCGGTGCCAATTGATCCATTCGGCTCGGGTAGAACCTGGCGCTGTATTCCTCAAACAGAATACGAAGAGCTATAGCTATTGTTGCCACGAACTGGAATGTCGAAACGTAGTTGGCGGCAGGCAAGGTCAAACCGGTCAGTGCGGGCAGCGCCCTGACAATTAGACCGGCAACCCAGCCGCCCATCAAAGATGCGAACGCAAGATCTCCAAGTCGAGCGAGCCAACCATCGAAGTTGACCGGCGCGCGTCGGCGGAAGTTCCTAATGGATCGTGCAAGAACGATTGGACCAAAGCCGGCCACGATAATGCCGGAGAGCATCCTCCAGTCAGTAATCATGGTTGGGTCAACAAGCGGCAGTGATCCCAACAAAAAGACTGCTAGTGCCACAAACCCGGCAAAGGCGTCGAAAATGCCCAGAACAACAATCGCTAGGAACAGTGCCACTGGTGGGTGCAGGAGCTCACCATTGTTTTGTTGCAATGAAATGACTGCCAGAGCAACACCAATAAGCGAAGGCAAAATCCAAAGAGAACCAAAAACAGCACGCAAGTAAACGCCATCGCTGAGGAGTTTCGAGAAGAACGGTGAATACCTATTGCTTCTTCTCGTCAAGCTGCGCAATGGGCGATCTAGGAATGTGAGCAGTGGCCAAGCAAAGACAGCAAGTTTGTCTCCCCATCTAGGTTCAACACCAGAAAATACATCGACATCAAATTCGGCACCGGCGAGAGCATCGAGAGAATCTTCGTTCATCTCAGCCCCAGTGGAGCCAGCTGCCCCACCTGCGCTGCCTGCTGCGCTACCTGCACTACCCGCGGCGCCTGCACTTCCTGCTGCGCCAGCCGCTCCAGCTGCACCTGCTGCCCCGGCGGCACCCGCAGCTGCCCCGGCCGCAGCGGCGGCTGCGGCTGCAGCTCCGGCGGCGGCTGCAACACCAACAACGGCTCCTGTTGCAGCCACTAGCTTGTTAGTTGCCTCGACGGCTTCGGGCGATCCGAGTGGGTCAAATTCAACGATTACCGAGTCGTCTCCCGACGCACCAATGGCAGGATTTGCAACGGGTTCACCTACGGCTGGGATGTCAATACCGATTAGGTCGGCAACTGCTGAGAGAGCTGCAGCTGCCACTTCTGTGACCGCAGCAATTGGGGCTGGCGCTTCGGAAGGAGCGCTGGTTGGCTCTTCCGCAACCAAGGTCTCCGTCGGCTCAGGTGTTGGTTCCTCAGTCAGCTCAGGAGTCGGTTCTTCAGAAGGTTCCGGTTCCGGTGTTGGCTCAGGAGTTGGCGTTGGGGTTGGGGTTGATGCAGGAGTAGGTGTCGCGGAGGGAGTTGACGTTGGGGTTGGCGTGGCGGAAGGCTCCGGTGTCGCGTTCGGAGTTGGAGCCACCGTCGGTGTTGGCTCAGGAGTCGGTGTCGGAGTTGGGGTTACGGTTGGTGCCGGGGCTGGGGGTGAGGGCGTATATACGGCAACCTCGCCAACCACCGTAATTATCCACTCCATCGACTGTTTACCGCTGGGAAGGGCATCATCGGAGACGGCTAAGCTCATTAAATTGAATGCCGAGAAGTCTTGGGTTACGAGAGTGTCGGCTGGAACGATGATGATTTTGGCTCGGTAAGTGCCAGGCTTGGTAAACACAAGTGGCTGAGCTTGGATGACTCCATCAGCAACAGGCTCTGAACCCATAAAGATCCAACCTGAACCGAGGTCCATGTATGAGACGCTCAGGTAATCTGAAAAAACATCAGGGTTCAATTCAACAGCGAAAACCATTGCTTCCCCGGCATTTATTGTGCGTCGCGCCATTGCATTCAGTTCCGCGTCGGGATTATCAACTCCCTGGAAGTTTGCTTTTCCGATCACCTCGGCCACTCCAGATGGTGGGCGCACAACGCCGGCCAAAGCGAGCGAGTTTCTTGAGGTGCTGTTGGCATTTGCTAGCAGCCCGCTAGGTATCGAATTTAGAAATTGAGTTGGGGTATCACCTGCAGTTGGCAAGAAAATGTGGCCACCAAGGTCCTCTGCGGCCGCAGGGACGTCAACAACGACAGAACCTCGATTCAGGGTGATCAGAGTGTGTGGGTCGCCATTCACATCCAGAGCTGTGAACTGTTGGGTGTATGAGAGTGTGGTTGTGCCAAACTGGGCTGGCCCAATAGAGCTGGTGATTGAGATTGTGCAAAGTCTGCTTAGGCCAGTTGGGCTAATCCCGTCAATCGATTCTATGTTTGCTCCGCTGAGGTCAACGTCGACCTCAAGGGAAATAGAGCTGCAATTAATGTCGTCCGATGCCGTAATCGTAAAGGTTAGATTTGGTGTTGTCGATGAAGTTTCACTAGCGTCGAGCACCATTGAAATTTTGAAACCGTCTATCACCAAGTCGTTGTTTGCTGACAGGGAACCAGCTGCGCCCACCGCAAGGAGGGAGAGAACCGCAAAGTTGCCAGTTCCATCCGAGATTTGTGCGCCGCCCAAGGCCAACGATTCTGAGCTGGTATAGGCCAAGTCAGAACTCGTGTCCCCGGATTGGACCGTGTAGTTGAAGACAAGAGTCGTCGAACCAGAACCCGATGAGTATCCAGCCGTTCGATCAGTCGTACCAGTTTCAAGCTCTAGGGTGGGGAAACCTCCTTGGACGAAGACCGTCTCAGAAAATTCGATTTTGATTTCGATACCCTCACCGCGGTAATAAGTTCGGTTTAGGTTTGAAGACGAAACGCTAATTACCGTTGGGGCGACCCCGTCAACCGAAATTGTTGCCGTTCTACTGAAATCAAAGCTAGGGTCTCCCGCTGAACCGCCAAATTCCACCAGTGCCTGGTTTGCTGCGTCATTCGTAGGTCCCACATCTGCCCACATACAGCTGCTAACGCTGCAAACCAGAACCACGAAGTTCTCTGTTGGATCGGGCCCGGTTTCGTTTTCCCAGGGGTCACCTTCGTTTCCAATTGAGACACCATTCCACGTGAGTCCCTGCCCGGATTGTGGACCTTCTGTTATCAGAAAGGATCCCTCAGTCTCAAAATCATTGAACCCCAGAAGGAACCTGTCATAGCCGAGCTCAGGGGCTATTCCAACCAGATCGCTGAATTCTTCTTCAGTATCGGGGGTGGCAAGGTAGCCTCGCAAACCCAGGTATCGTTCCGCAGACATTGTGGTCGTTGAAGTCGGGTCGGCAATACCAGCTTTTACCTGATAAAAGTGGCCACTGGCGTAGCCGTAGAACTTGTTTGGCCTCAGGTGAACCTCTACGGTCTTTGACTGTCTGGTGCTGGTCGTGGCCAACGTGACTGCCTTGATTGCCGATTCCCAAGTCGCCTCATCTGGTTGGGTTCCATTCCAGCTGAGGGTCATTACCCCTCCGGACACGGAGGCCGAAATGTTCGGATAAGCCGCACCTGTTGGAAGAGCCAGGGTGTCTCCTGGCTCATAGTCAATGAGGCGCAAGCGGATCTCATAGATGGCATTGCCCCGAGCGATCAAATCAAAATTAGGCAAGATTGCTTGAGCGGATTGACCTATCCCGGTTGCTGTTGTTCCCAGTTGCAAGGATGGAAAGAAAAACCATTCCGTAAGTGATTGGTCGACTCCCGCGACAACTAGAGAGCCAGCAGATAACAAATTTCCAGCAGAATCCGAAATCGAATTTGTGTCTAGAGAAAATGTGAGCGTCCCGGTTGCGGGTAGGTCATTCACAACATCAAAGCTGTAAGTCCCGTCTTGATTTCGGATGAAATTCTGCACTCGCCAATCGGATGCATCCTCGCTAGTGCCAGAGAGCGAGACATCACTGGACGTGAACCCAGACACTTGTTCGGAGAACTGAACGGTGTAGGTGGCATAATCTGCCCCCTGATTGGTTGTAATTGAACTGATGGTCGGGGCCGTTGCGTCGCGAGTAATAGATGCCGAGGTTGGCAGTGGTGAGTCTGGCCCCCCAAGGCCAAACTGATCGAAGACCGCGGAGGCCTTCAAGCGAAGCTGAATATCCCCATCTGCCGAGCATGGTCCCGATTCAATGGTGTACGAAGAACCCGAACCCACGAGATTTGTTGGCCCGGAGCAAGCCGCGTCATTCGGGACAAATTCAAAGTCATCAAGGCTAAGTCCGGAAACCGACTTATTGAACTCAACATTGAATGTGATTGAGGAGGAATTGAACAAAGTGGCGGTAGTCGTAATTACCGCATCAGGAACGATTGCATCAATAGCAAAAGTGTCAGTTCGATCGGTGGTGGCTGTGTTTCCTGCTGGATCGGAAATCAAATTGCCCGTGAGCCCAAGCACCAGGTTTCCGGAGGTCTGGCCAGAGTGACTCAGTGGAACAATAAGGCTTGTGCCGCTCGTTGAAAGAGTCCCCGAGGCCCACCCGCCTGAGTCCCCCGAGATGCTGAATGACGAGGCTGATGGTGGCTGAATTGATTCACTTAGGGTGTAGCGGGCCTCCAGTGTCTCAATGCCTGTAGCCACAAGTTCGATGCCGGAGATTGCTGGCGCGACTGTGTCGATGGTGAATGAAGAATTCGAGATATTTTGTTTCTCTTGTCCGTTCAGAGATGAGGATGCGGACACCACCCAAATTCCGTCAGAGAGGTCGGGAAGATCACAACTCTGATTGGTGTTGGTTACGACAAAAGTGCAGGTTACATCGGGCTCACCTGTTCTCGATGCCGTCACGGTTACGCTCGCACCGACCGTCAGACTCGATAGGTCAACTGTTGGGGTACTGTCGTTGGTATTTCCATCAGAATTGCTAAAACCGCTGTCGGAAGCTTGGGCTAGCACTGGGCCTGAAAAGTCAGGCAGGGGCACTACTGACGTTGGCAGGGACTGGGTAGTTGCATTAGTGCCAACTCCATTACTGGCAACACCTACCGATCTAATTTCATAACCGACATCGCCTGCCGTGGGGACATAGGTCGCGGAGGTCGCGCCGGCAACTACCGCCCAGGTGCCACCAGGTAGACGGCGTTCCCAAGTGGTACTTATGGTGGGTGTCGGGGTGCCGCTGAATGTCAGCGATGAGGTCAGGCTTCCTCCAACAACCGCTGTTCCGCTTGGTTTCGCATCTGAGGTGTTTGCAGGGGCAGTGTTGTAACCGGTGATTGTTGCACAACCTAGATAAAAGCCGTCAATAGCACCGCCAGTCCGAGGTTTTAGAGACCTTGCGAAGGTACCGGCCGGACATGTGGCAGTTCCACCCCAATTAAAGGTCTTCGAAGAGCTGTTTTCTCCAGCAGTAGAGCTACTCCCTGTGGGGGGAATAGCACAGTAGACCTGAGCACCAGTCATCCAAGTGCCGCTCGAATTGCTGGCCGTTGCACCGACGAGCGCTCTGCCTGCACCACAGGTGGACGTGAAATTGTAAGAGGGGCCAGAGGTATAAACCTGGGCTGCGATTGAGCTGTCTGCAGCGCCTACGGAACCGTCGGCATTTATCGTGGCGCAGCGGATGGCTAAGGCGTCGTCGTTGGTACCGCCAGTTTGAATCTCAATGATGACCTTGCCTGCACCGCAGTCGAGAGTAGCCGCTATTCCGCCTCCTGTGCCGCCCACTACATCAGTGGTGTAGGTCGTCGTGCCAAAAGAAATGGCTGCAGTAGCTGGGCCTGCCACACCCGCCAGGGTAAGGAAAGCCGTCAGCAGCACAACCAGCGTGCTGCTGAAGCCCTTGCTCAGCCTACGGATAGCCAGAATCCTCCAGAGTGTCCCCTATAAAAGTAGTTAATACTGGCGATGATTAGCGTTTGATTGTGGGGTTAACCCCATGTTTTTGCTAACTTCCGTGTGCGAGATACCGCAGGGGGAACCTAAGGTAGTCGGCCTTCCAGGAGATGTTTGGATAGCGCCAGGCAAGATCGTCGCCGAGCTCGGCAACGCAGGCCCAAAAGAACACGTTGATGAGATCAACACTTAGATAGCTGATGGTGTCTCCCGGGAAGGCTTTTCCCAGAATTCTTCTAATCAGGGTCGGCACCTCACCAATACCGTGGTCGTGGAGCTGAGAGCGAATCTCAAGCTCAATCTCCTTTGCCCTGCGTGGGTTCCAAGGAAGCATGGGATTGGGAAAGTGCAGCATGTTTGATAGCTCAATGGCCTCGCGGTAGCGAACGTCTTCTAGCTTGTCAAACAGCGGAATGAACCTGTCTATCTCGTAGCCTGCTTTGCGCAAATCAAGAATGTCCGGATAGGCAACGAAACGATAGAACGGAACGTGCGGGCGAACTGCCTGATATGGGGCCGAGGTGAAGCTGGCCGCCAGCGGATCAACGCCGAGCGCAGAGGCGCCCCAAGTATTGAAGGCTTCGTCCGGATACGGGATCCGGTCTAGGTCTTCTGGCTTGGCCTCGCTCATCTGACTATTGTCAGGTATTTAGAGCATTTCGTGGCGCACGATGGTCGCGTTGCGATCCGGCCCAACGCCGATGGCGCTGATTCGGGTGCCGCTCATCTTCTCTAGCGCTAGAACGTAGTCCTGGGCGTTCTTGGGCAGATCCTCAAAGGTCTTTGCGCCTGTGATGTCTTCTTCCCAACCCGCGAAGTTTTCATAGATTGGCTTTGCGTGGTGGAAGTCTGTCTGAGAAACCGGGACCTCCTCTACTCGCTGACCATCAACCTCGTAGGCCACACAAACCGGAATCTCCTTGACTCCGGTTAGTACATCGAGCTTTGTCAGGAAGATATCGGTAAGGCCATTGACCCGGGTCGCATAGCGGGCAATCGGTGCATCGAACCATCCACATCGGCGATCGCGACCGGTGGTAACACCAACCTCACCGCCTTGCCTACGCAGGTATTCGCCCCACTCGTCAAATAGCTCAGTCGGGAAAGGCCCTGAACCAACACGAGTGGTGTAGGCCTTGAGGATGCCGATGACCCCAGTGATCTTGGTTGGGCCAACTCCGCTGCCGGTGGTGGCACCACCGGAGGTTGGGTTGGAAGAAGTCACAAATGGATAGGTTCCGTGATCCACATCAAGCAATGTTCCCTGGCCACCCTCAAGTAGCACGGTCTTGCCCTGGTCTAGTGCCTGGTTCAGCACCAACGAAGTGTCGGCAACCATGGGACGAAGTCTGTCGGCGAAGGAAAGCAGGTGCTCGACGACCTCATCGGTGCGCACGGCCGCTCTGTTGTAGACCTTGACCAGCAGCTCGTTCTTCTGAGCGAGCGCGGCCTCTACCTTTTGGCGCAAAATGCTTGGGTCAAAGATGTCCTGCACACGAACACCCAGTCGGCCCATCTTGTCGCCATAGGTTGGCCCGATGCCGCGGCCGGTAGTGCCAATGGCGCGCTTGCCTAAGAAGCGCTCCGAGACCTTGTCCACGGTCACGTGGTAGGGGGTGATGATGTGGGCATTTGCGGAAATCAAAAGCTTTGAGGTATCGACGCCCTTTTCATTTAGGCCGTCAATTTCCTTGAACAAAACCTCGAGATCAACAACCACGCCGTTGCCAATAACTGGTGTGCACTCCGGGGTAAGGATTCCGGATGGCAACAGGTGCAGCGCAAATTTCTTGTCGCCAATGACCACGGTGTGACCGGCGTTGTTGCCGCCCTGGTAGCGCACCACGTAGTCAACGCGGTCGCCGAGTAGGTCTGTCGCCTTGCCCTTTCCTTCGTCGCCCCACTGGGCTCCTACAAGAACTACTGCTGGCATGGCTAGGCCCCTTCCTAATTTGGGGGTTTCTGGGCGAGCGCCCTCACAAGAGTCTAACTAAAAACGTGCTGCAGCACCCAAGTGTGCATCGTTATTGCTGCGGCTGCCGAGGCATTGATAGAACGCGTGGAGCCAAACTGCGAAATCTCCAGCACCACATCTGCGGCATCCAGTGCCTCCTGAGATAGCCCCGGTCCCTCCTGGCCAAAGAGGAACAAGCACTCTTTAGGCAGCTGATATTCCTCGATCTTCTGGCATCCCGGCACGTTGTCGATTGCGATGATTGGAAGCTTCTTACCGCCCTCGCCCGCGATCTTTGCCCACTCGATTAGACCCTCAATTGTTGGGTGGTGAGTCACGTGCTGATAGCGGTCAGTGACCATTGCGCCGCGTCGGTTCCAGCGCTTATTGCCGACGATGTGGACCTCTTTTGCGAGAAAAGCATTGGCGTTACGAACTATTGAGCCAATGTTCAGATCGTGCTGCCAGTTCTCAATCGCAACGTGATATGGGTGCCTGTGGGCATCCAGGTCGCGAACAATCTCTTCCATCTTCCAGTAGCGGTACTTATCCACCACGTTTCTGGTGTCGCCTTGCTCCAGGAGCTCTGCATCAAACCTGTCAAAATTGGCATCTTTCGAGGGGTCGCCTGGGTAAGGCCCAACGCCCCAGGTTGGCACGGCCTTTAGTTCCGACGGCTCTTCACTCACGCCCTCTAGCGTAGGGCTAGGCTTTGATTCATGGCAGATCGTTCCTTTATTACCTCTTGGCTAACCGACATGGATGGCGTGCTGTGGCACGAGGGTGCACCTATTCCCGGCGCCCAGGAACTGATTGACTCTTGGCGAAACGCCTCAGTTCCGTTTCTGGTTCTAACCAACAACTCGATCTACACCCCTAGGGACCTGGCGGCCAGGCTGCAGGCCGGTGGTCTCAATGTCTCGGAGGACAGGATCTACACCTCCGCCATGGCAACGGCCGACTTCTTGAAGAGCCAGCAGTCCGGCGGCAAGGCATTCGTGATTGGCGAGGCGGGGCTCACCACCGCCATGCATGAGGCCGGCTTCATCCAAACCGAGGTGGATCCCGACTATGTGGTTTTGGGTGAGACCAGAAACCTCAGTTTTGATGAGATGACCAAGGCGATCAGGCTGATTGTCAAAGGTGCCAGATTTATTGCCACCAACCCTGATGTGACCGGGCCAAGCCATGACGGACCACTGCCAGCAACCGGCTCAATCGCAGCCGCATTCACCGCGGCCACTGGGAAGAGCCCCTACATCGTCGGCAAGCCAAACCCGATGATGTTTAGAAGCGCAATGCGCAAGATTGATGCCCACTCAGAGTCGACCGCCATGATTGGCGACCGCATGGACACCGATGTTGTGGCTGGAATTGAGGCTGGCCTGCACACCATCCTGGTCCGCACCGGAATCTCGGACGATGCCGAGATCGCTAAGTACCCATTCAGGCCGACCGAGATTCTTGATTCGGTCGCAGACCTGCTCTAGCGACGAAGGTGCAAACCTGGCAGCTGATCAAACCGAGCGTTTTGATCCACGGACCATAGCTCAGCACCTGCGCGAATCGCACTTGCTGCTATCCAAAGGTCGTTCACGCCCCTTGGCTTTCCCTCGTTGATGACGAAGGCGCGAAGCTCCGCAAACACAGCCGCTGTTTCTTCGTCTATGGTTTGGATCTCGCATTTGGCTTTCAGTAACTCCAGGAAGGCCTCGGTCCTTGCACGTGCCGACTCAGTTCTTGCCGGACTCTTCGCCGCAACTAGCAGCTCAGCCAGCGCAACCACCGAAATTACCCAACGATCATCGGGTTTTATCGCTGTTGAACCCAGGGCCTGACCCCTATCAAGAGCGACCAAGACCGATGTGTCCAGCGCTACCTTTGCCATGGATCCCTGTCGAAATCTCCGCCCACTAGGTTTTCAGGAGCATGGCGGTCGGCCAGTATCTGGTCGTAGATGGCGATTGTCTCATCGTCTGGTGCGCCGAATTGCGAGTGAAAGTTAGCCACGGCTTCAAGCAGGTCTTTGACGGTGGGGTGAGGTTTCCCACTCAGCATGGCAATCACTTTATTGCCTCGCGTGATCTCGACCTCATCCCCCGCCTCAACCAAGTCAAGCACCTCGCTAAAGTTGCGAGCTACCTCCGTGGCGGTCATAGTCTTCTTCATGGAAATCAGATTATCTGATTTAAGTTCTTCCAACAATCGCATGCTGCCAGCATCGCCTGCCTGAAGGCCGCAATGGGCGCTGGCATTCAATCTGTGGAAAACCTACGCATTCATCTGCTTGATGTACTTATTAAACGAGACAACCAGTCCCGCCGTAAGCACGCCTGCAGCTAGCACCATGTAAACGAGTCCCACGCCTAGGGCGTCAACGGCCGTCCCAACCGCATACATCGAAATCAGCGGGCCAGCATGCCAGATAGTGAGCTCAAGGGCGAAGACTCGGCCCCGCTTGTTAGCTGGGATCTTCTTCTGAATCACGGTGTTTAGTAGCGGCAGCAGCGGCCCCCAAGCCAGGCCAAGAATTGCAAAGAAGAAGACCATCCAGGGAACCGATGGCAAGAGACTCAGCGGCAGCATCGAAAGGCCAATTCCCAGGATTCCCATGCGCAAGATTGTCGAGTAGCTCAGTCGCTTGTGAAGCTGCTCGAAGGCCAAGGCCCCAATCACGGAAGCACCGGCTCCGGCGGAAATGACTAGACCGAGGCCTTCTGGGTCACCCAGCTGGGTGAAGTGCGCCGGCAGCACTACCATCTCGGTTGGTAGGTAAATAACCGCCAGGGTCATGATGGCGCCCATCATGACAAACACAGCCGGGTTGGAAAACAGAATCTTGAAGCCCTGCATCGCATAGATGAAGAAGGGCTCTTTCTCGCTCTCGTCATTCTCCTCGTGCTTTTCCTTAGCGCGGATGAAGGTGGCGAAGATGCCGGAGAGGAAACCTATGGCCGCCACAATGAAGAAGGTGTTGGTGGAGCCAATCTGAGCAATAAAGAATGTGGCGAGCGCCGGTCCAATGGCAAAACCAGCGGCGAAAATAGCTTCGTGAATCGAGTTCGCCCGATCCAGGGTCATCTTTGCCGGTTCGGCAACATCTGGCACCAGCGACTTTCGCGCCGTGCCGCCACCGGGGGCAACGATGCCTCGAATAATGCCCAGGATGATTAGCCAAGGAATATTCAACCCGATTGTCAAAGCAACTAGCGGAATCAGCAACGAAGTGAGTGCGGTGATCAGCTCGACCCAGATCGCTGTGCGCTTGCGACCAAAGCGGTCGATTATTGAACCTAGAAACGGGGCCAGCAACAGACCTGGAATTCCAGTCAGGGCTACCACCAGACCTGAAGTGGCAGCACTACCTGTTAGCTCGAGAGCAATCCAAGGAATCGCGATAAAGACCATCGACCCAGAGATGACGCTCGACACCGAGGCAAACTGGGTAAGAATAAATGGCGCAAGCTTTCGCTGCACTTACACCCTCTTCTAGAGATTTAGGTCACTCAGCGAGATAGCTGAATGGTAACTAAAGCCCTCCGATTCTATCGCCTGGCGAGCGCCGGTGTCCCTATCAACAACCGTCAACACACCCAACACATTGGCACCCGCAGCGACCAGGGCTTTTGCCGCAGTAAGCGGTGATCCACCCGTCGTCGACGTGTCTTCCAAAACGACCACATCGCGACCTGCGACATCCGGCCCCTCCACCTGGCGACCCATCCCGTGCTT
>JALQVB010000029.1:2990-12106 GCA_023260495.1 Aquiluna sp. | reverse complement strand
CCATCAGTGCACGCGACGAGTCGTCGTGCTCAAGGAATGGAATCAGCGAGGTGGAAACCGAAGCCAGCTGGCGTGGGCTCACGTCCAGGTAGTCAACATCAGCTGCGTCGACCTCGACGATGTCGCCACGGAAGCGAGCGAAGGCCTTTGGTCCCTTCAGGGTGCCGTCGTCGTTCAGTGGGGTGTCAGCGCCGGCAATGACCTTGCCGTCTTCGCTGGCAGCGTCTAGGTATTCAACGCTCTTGGAAACCTTACCGTTCTTAACCGCGCGGTAAGGGGTCTCGATAAAGCCGAAGCTGTTGATGCGGCTGAATGCAGTCAGCGCACCAATCAGACCGATGTTTGGACCTTCTGGGGTCTCCACCGGACACATGCGACCGTAGTGCGATGGGTGAACGTCACGAACCTCCATCTGGGCACGCTCACGAGCAATACCACCAGGACCCAGGGCCGACAGACGACGCTTGTGAGCAAGGCCCGCCAGTGGGTTGTTCTGGTCCATGAACTGCGACAGCTGGCTAGCTCCGAAGAACTCCTTCAGCGCAGAAACAACCGGACGCAGGTTGATCAGGGTCTGCGGGGTAATCGCCTCGATGTCCTGGGTGGACATGCGCTCGCGCACCACGCGCTCCATGCGGGAAAGACCGATGCGAACCTGGTTCTGGATCAACTCACCTACCGAGCGAATACGACGGTTAGAGAAGTCGTCGATGTCATCCGAGCGAACTGCCAGGGTGGTCTTCTTGCCGTTCATCTTCAGGGTGAACTCAGCACGCTGCGAAGAGGAAGAAACGTTGTTGGCCAGGGTTAGGTCGAATAGAAGTAGGTACTTCAGGGTTGCCACGATGTCCTCACGGGTCAGCGTGGTGGCCTCGGCGTCTACGTCAATGCCAAGCTTGCGGTTGATCTTGTGGCGACCTACGCGAGCTAGGTTGTAGCGCTTTGACTCGAAGTAGGTGGCGCGCAGCCAGGACTCGGCAACCTCGGCACCGGCGGTCTCACCGCGAACCTTGCGGTATACCTCGCGAAGCGCGTCTTCCTTGGAAAGGATTGGGTTCGCAAAGACCTTGGACTCGTCGTACTCCAGGGTGCGCTCGATGATGTCCTCGTCGAAGTTCAGCGCAAGTGGGCTGGCCTCGACGGCGGTCTTGATGTCGGCGAACTCGGCACGAATCTCGTCCTTGGTAAAGCCCAGGGCCTTCAGGAAGATGGTGGCCGAAACCTTGGTCTTGCGGTCAACCTGCACCTGCAGAATCGGCATGCCGAAGCGGGCAGCTGGCTTACGCTCGTCCTTGACCCACTCGGTTAGGAACTCCAGGTAGGAACCGCGGCTCGGGATGATCTGAGCCTTGTTGTTGCGGACGTCCAGGTTTCCGGTGGTGTTGGTGGACACCGAGAAGTAGACACCAGGAGAGCGAACCAGCTGGGAAACAACAACACGCTCGGTGCCGTTGATCACGAAGGTGCCCTTACCGGTCATCACTGGGAAGTCTCCCATGAAGACGGTCTGGCTCTTGATCTCACCGGTTAGGTAGTTGGTGAACTCAGCCTTGATGTAGAGCGGCTGGGTGTAGCTCTTACCCTTCTCCTTGCACTCATCTGGAGTGTAGGGAGGGTCAAACAGCATTGGCTCCGAGAAGGAGAGGCCCATCTTCGCGTCCTGTGCGGCGCTGGAGGCATCTTCGATCGGAGAGATCTCTTCGAACACCTCGTCCAGGCCGGTCTTGGCGGCCTTGCCGGCAACTGCGCGCCATGCGGGAGTACCGATGAGCCAGTCAAAGCTCTCAGTCTGCAGCGATAGCAGATCTGGGATCTCGATTGGGTCAGGGTGCTTCGCAAATGTTGGACGCATTGCGGAACGGGTGGTGGCGGACTTGGTTGATTTAGCGTTTTTCGCAGCAGCCAAAGTAAATACCCCTAGGGAAGCTAATAGTTTTTGGGCGGAAATTCGCAAACCTAAACCGATACGAGCCTCTATTTGCATCGCCCCGGACAACCGCTATTTATCGCCGGGTAAGGGTTAGGGAAGCAAACCTCAATCCTAAGGGGTGCGAATTATGCTACGCAACTTAATTTTTCGCATGTTTTTTATGAATTTGTGACTTTTCCCAAAATTGGGCTAAACACTCTGATCCAAAAGCTCATCCCAGCTGCCAGGTGGGTTGCCAGCGGCAAGCTTTTTGGCGAACACCAGATAGGCATCGGTCTTGGAACCATAGGCACGCAATGCGTCGGAGTTGTTCACCCAGGCATAGATGATGATTTTGTTCTTCGAGTCGAAACGAAAGAACAGGCGGTATTGAGCACCAAACTTGGCGCGGCGCCATTGGCGATTGCCTGGACCTAGGGTATTGCCCAGCAGATACCTGGAATCCGCTGGATTCGCAGGAATTACCTCGAAGACTAGGCGCTCCAGGGCCGCCAGTCGCTTGACATCATCTATGCGACCAAAGTCCTCGGGATGTGACTTGGCAATCTTCTTGGCCCGCTCCAGCCACTGCGCGTATTGATCTTCAAACTGCGGATGGGCTAGCAGCAGCCAGCCATTGGTGCGACCTACTTTCAACGAAGCTGGTCCTCATCAAGCCATCCGGAAAGGTCAACGTCGGAGAACAGCTTTTGACTTTCGGCATCGCGCTCCAGTGGGGCCAGCTTTGCTGGCCTTTCCACCATGTCCTGCTCCAGGAACTGCAGGTAGGCAGCAACGGCTCGATCGTCGGAGGCGACTGCGGCATCCTTGGACAGTTCAACCCGGCCGTCCTCCAAAACCTGGAACCGGATCCGGTCTCCCTCGCCCAATCCCAGTACTTTCCTAACCGAAGCTGGAATGGTCGTTTGGTTCTTGCTGGTGATCTTAGAAACTGCATCAAAGTTGGCCATGGGGCAATTGTAAGGAATAATCCTTACATTTTGTGGCTAGGTGTAAATATCCAACCGATTGCGCACCAGCTTTTCAAAACTCGCAACCTTGCCGCCAACAGCCTTCAACTCGACATAGTCCAGGAACATTGAGAAAGATCCGTCCGAGTACTCAAGCAGCACGCAGGGCTCTCTGCCCTGAGAGGCTGCTAACTCGGCATCGGTGCGCTCGTTCATGTGCAACAGCCGCACCGCTAGGCCAAACTCTTCCTGCATTTTGGTTTCGAAGTTCTTGAATTCCCGCTTTTTCCAAAGCGGCGAATGAGTGACGTCGCAAAGAGAGCAGCTCTTTATTCCAACCGCATGGCCCAGCACGTAGCTCAGCTCACCAAGCAGGCCGCCGTTGGCCTTGCATATGCCAACTAGGGCAACCGGCTTCACATCCATGAGGGAGAAAAACTAAAGGGAAGCTCGAAAGCTTCCCTTTGTTTGATGGCGGTGACGGTGGGATTTGAACCCACGGTGGACTTTCACCCACACAACTTTTCGAGAGTTGCACCTTCGGCCGCTCGGACACGTCACCGCCGGCAAGCTTAGCAAAGTGTGGGCCGGGGTTACAGGTCTCTTTTTTTCTGGAAGAAATCCCGCAGCAGATCGCCGCACTCCTCTTCCAGCACCGGGGCAATGACCTCTACTGGGTTTCCCAGTCGGCCATCGCGCAAGATGTCGTAGGCACTGCCGCTGGCACCAACTCGCTCGTCAAAGGCTCCGAAAATAACCCGAGGGATTCGGGCAGCCACAATCGCTCCCGCACACATCACACACGGCTCCAGCGTGACAACCAACGTGGTGTTCTCCAGGCGCCAGTCCCCCAGCAGTTCCGTTGCTTTTCTGATGGCGACTATCTCGGCATGCCCGGTTGGGTCACAGGTTTGTTCGCGATTATTGAACCCGGCGGCGATTACCTCGCCAGTTGCAGAAACGATTACCGCTCCAACCGGCACCTCGGCCTCACCCGCCAGCTTGGCTTGCTCGATGGCAAGCCGCATGAGGTCCTGGTGGTTCATGCACTCCAGCCTAGGGCTGCTAGGGCAATTGGCCGAAGTGGCTCTAGGCTGGTGTGGTGACTACGAAGGCTGTTATCCCAGTTGCTGGCATGGGAACCCGGTTTCTGCCGGCAACCAAGGCGCTCCCCAAGGAGATGCTGCCGCTGGTCGATAAGCCCGTCATCCAATACGTCGTTGAAGAGGCGGTTGCCGCGGGCCTAAGCGATCTGCTGCTGATTACCGGTCGCAACAAAAACGCCCTTGAGAATCACTTCGACCGCGTCGCCGAGCTGGAGCAGGCGCTGGAGGCCAAGGGCGATTCTGGACGACTGTTCCAGGTTCAAGAGTCTTCCCAGCTGGCCGACATCCACTACACCCGGCAGGGCGACCCGCGAGGTCTCGGGCACGCGGTGCTGCGAGCAAAGAGCCACGTGGGAGACAACAGCTTTGCGGTGCTGCTTGGAGACGATGTCATTGACTCGCGCGACTACATCCTGGAGCGCATGCTTCAGGTCCACGAGGAATCGGGTGACAACGTGATTGCCCTGATGCAGGTACCAAAGTCTCAGATCAGCCTCTACGGCTGTGCGGCTGTTGGTTTCCAGCATGCCCCGGATGTTTATCAGGTCTCGAACCTTGTTGAAAAGCCAGCAGCCGACTCGGCCCCCAGTGACCTTGCCGTGATTGGCCGCTATGTGCTGAACAGTGAGATTTTCTCCATTCTGGAAAAGACGCAACCCGGACGTGGTGGCGAGATACAACTAACCGATGCGCTTGAATACGCCGCTGCAAATCCCGATGTGGCTGGTGGTGTTCGCGGTGTGGTGTTCTCGGGTCGCCGCTATGACACCGGGGACAAGCTGGACTTCATCAAGGCCACGCTGCGCATAGCAGTAGATCGCGATGATATAGGAAGCGAACTTCGCAGTTGGCTAAAGGATTTCGCTAAAGATCTTTAGTCCTGCGGCACTTCTCCGAGCAGTACAGCACCTGGTCCCAGGTCTTTTCCCATTTCTTGCGCCAGACCATTTCGCGCCCGCAGCGCACGCAGTTCTTTTTGGGTAGGTCCTGCTTCTTTACCCCGCGCAACTGCTACTCGCTGGCAGCTTCGGGCAGCACGATGTCCAGCGAAGAGCGAGGCAGGTCCATCATCTCCACCCAGGTATTTCCGATTGCTAGCTTGAGTGGCTCACCGGCCTCGTCAAAGAGCAAGATCGGTTCGTCCTGGGCTCCCTTGGCCCAGGTGCCCTGGATGTAATAGCCATCTGAGAACACATGCGCGATGCCAGCATTGTCGACAATCTTGGCCTTTGGAATAGCTCCGTACTTCGGGTCAACAAAGCTCAAATCGTGCACGACCTCAATGACCACGACGTTCTTTGCCACGACCCGAGCGCCATCATCTTGGACGTGCTCCTTGCGGTCCTGGGTGCGCAGCCATGCTGGTTCGGCAGCTGCCGACCAGGGGAAGGTGGCGGTGCCTAGCTCCCACTGGGAGAACATTTCGGGGTAATCAACCGAGAGGCCCAGCACCGGAGTTCCGCTGGCAACCGCGGTTGGAATGGCATCGAACACAAATCCCGGCTTCGGTGCTGGCTGCTCTGCAGCGTATAGCTGCTGCAGATCTGCTGCCTTGAAGTAAAGATTCCACGGGGCGACTCGCGACTCCTCGCGGAAATAGGTGTCGTTATCCATCTCGGTGTCTTCATCGCTCATCACCAAGCCGGTGGCCTTAGCGGCGCTCTTGAAGGGAGCCTGGCCGCCGGAGTAGACGAAGATGCCGTCGTAGGGGTCAATGATTAGCGCATCCACTGGCCGCACCGATCGAACCGGCCCAATAGTCTGCGGCATGCGCGAGTGCCAAACCGGTAGCAGCCTGGTTAGTCCAACCTCAACTCGGGTCACGTAAACAACATCGGCATCATTCAGTGCCAGCTGCGGACGGCCCGGGGTGGTGTTGTCAATCTTGGCCGAGATAGCCGGCAGGGCCAAAAGCGGGTTGGTGCCCTCTTCATAAAGCACGCCGGTGAGCGGGGCAGGAACAAATACTGGCTCCGGTTCTGGCTCCGGAGTCTGAGTTTGAGACTGCGTGGGAGTTGCACTCTGGGTTGGTGTGGGCTCGGGAGCACTAGATGAGCAACCGGTGATTCCAACCAGTGCGGCCAACAGTGTTGCAGAAAGAGCCAGCTTGCTTCGCATTCCTAAGAGTCTAGAAGCGACCGGCAATACCAGCACCTATTGACGGCCGATTCTCCGTGATAACCGATCGCGCAGAAGTTCGATTGGCAGAATCAGCGAGGTACCGATGATTATTGCAATAACTGTGATCTCGAGGTGGGCTCTAACCCAGTCGAGCTGCCCAAGCGAGTAACCCGGAATCATGAAAATTGCAACCCAGATGCTAGATCCCACCAGGTTCAACTTGAAGAACTTTGGTCCGCTGAATTTTGATATTCCAGCCAGCATCGGCACCAGGGCTCTCAGGATTGGAATGAATCTTGCAAGCACGATTGCCCTGGTTCCGTAGCGATCGAAAAAGGCGTGGGTTCGATCCAGGGTGCGCTGATTAAGAATAAAGTTTCGGTTTTGCTGAAAGAGCGGGGCACCGACTCTCAACCCGATGTTGTAACCCACTTGCGTACCCATGAATGCCGCCACCCAAATCAAGATGAAGCCAAGCCAATCTGGCAAGAAAGAAGTAGAGGTTGCCAAGGTCAGGCCGGTCAAGAACAGGAGCGAGTCACCGGGCAAAAAAGAGGTGAAGATGAAAGCGGTCTCCAGAAAGATGACCAGGGCCACCGCAATTGCGGCCCAATCACCGAAAGAGTCGATGATCGACTGGGCGTCCAGCCAGTTCAAGCCCTGCAATACAACTTCTCTCTCCAGCCCCCAGACCGAACATAGTAGACCACGCACCTGAACAGGAGATTAAGGGCTACTGGGGTAGAAATTCACCGAGCCGCGCACCCAGACCGTGACCCTCATGCCAACCTCGGGAGCAAACGGTCCGTTTGATCTCGCCCTGATGGTTAGTTTTGGCGTCTTCACCTCGAGCACAGCGTCGTGCCCAAAGAACACTCTGCCCACAACTTGTGAATCACCATTGGGGTTTGGCTGCAGATAGAAATTTTCGCTGCGGATAGCGACAATGCCCTCGCTTCCCTCCTGCACCTGATTCAGCGGGGTCAGGCGCCCTAGGTCGGTTAAGATCTTGCCGTCTTGCACCACTCCGTCGACGAGCACCGAATCACCCAGGAAGGTGGCAATGCCGACATCGGCAGGTGAGTTGTAGATTTCCGCCGGGGTACCGACCTGAATAATTCTTCCCTCGCGCAGCACAGCCACCTTGTCAGCAAGCGACAGCGCCTCCTCCTGGTCGTGGGTCACCAGAATTGCCGTGGCGCCTTCGGCCCTAAGCACACTGCGCACCTCAGCCCTCAGCTCCTCTCGCAGTTCAGCATCGAGTGCACTAAATGGCTCGTCGAGCAGCACCAGTTTGGGCCTGGGTGCCAACGCCCTAGCCAGTGCCACCCGCTGCGCTTGGCCACCGGATAGTTGGTCGGGACGCCGGTCGGCGAATTCACTTAGCTTGGTGAGCTCCAATAGTTCGGCAATCCGAGCAGCGCGTTCGTGGCTGCTGAGGTGCTTCAGGCCAAATCCGATGTTTTGGCTCACCGTCAGATGAGGAAAGAGAGCCGCATCCTGCGGGACGATTCCAATGCCGCGCTTCTCCGGGGGAATGGTCTTTCCGGCCTTGCTGAGCAGGTTTCCATCCAGGTGTATCTCGCCCGAAGAAACATTGTCAAAGCCGGCGATTAAGCGCAGCAATGTTGACTTGCCAGCCCCGGACTGACCCAAAACGGCAAGTAGCTTGCCACTCTCGAGCTCGAGCGAGACGTCGGCCAGCACCTGAGTATCGCCATAGGAGACCGAAACATTCGACAGAGAGAGCAGCGCCACTAACTGACCTCCGAAATCAATTTGCGAGCCTGGGCATTGAGCATCAGTGCCGGCACTCCGGCAATGATAATCAACAGCAGCGCATAGGGGGCAGCCTGGGCATAGGACAGATTCTCTGTTGCCTGCCATAACCGTGAGGCCAGGGTGTCAACCCCGTTGGGTTTCAACAGCAGCGTTGCAGGGAGTTCCTTCAGCACTGTCAACGCCGCCAGCGCCACACCCGCCACCACGCCAGGCGACGCGATCGGCAGCACCACTTTGATCAGTGCCGCGTTTTTAGATAGCCCGAGCGACTGGGCAACCTGCTCGATACTTCTTGGCACCCGGGCAATAGGGGTTCCAATCGGACCCAGTGCATTGGGAAGAAAGAGAATCAAATAGGCAAAGACCAAGAGCCAGATGGTTTGGTAAAGCGGCTGCAGGTAATTGGCTCCAAAGTAAACCAGTGACAGGGCCACCACGATGCCGGGCAGCGCATGCGCCACCCAGGCCGATGAGTCAACCACCGATGACAACGTCGAGCGGAACCTCAGGTTCCAGATGGCGATGGCAAGAGCAAACACACCAATCACCAACCCAGCAAGCGCCGCTACAAGCAGCGAGGACCCCAGGGCTGAGAGCAAATCGGATAGATCGACATTGGAGCTACCCTCAAGGCTCCAGCCAACCAGGGCCGCTGCCGGCACTCCAGCCGAGACGACTGCAAGAAGGGCAAGCGCCAGCTCAATAAATGGCCGGGAGCTACCGAGTCTTACTTTGACCCTTCTGCCGGCCGCGGCACTGGCGCCGAAATCTTGGGTTCGATAGCGCCGCTCAAACCAGATCACCAGCAGAGTGATAAGCACCAACACCAGAGCCAACGATGCTGCCGCCGAGCGGTCAAAGGAGCCGCGGTAGGCGTTGTAGATGGCTCGGGTGAACGTGTCGAAACGCAACAGCGCAATAGCGCCAAACTCACTCAGCGAATAGAGCGCCACCAGCATTAGCGAGGCGATTGCCGCGGGCCGCACCTGTGGCCAGGTGACGCGCAACATGGTTTGCCAACGCCCCAATCCCAACGATCTTGCCACCTCCTCGTTTGCAACCGAGGTCCTAATCAGCGCTGCCGACACGGCCAAGAAAACATAGGGGCTGGTGGCGATGCTCATCACAAACCAGGAGGCCCAAAAGCCCTGCAGGCTCGGGAAAATGCTTAGGTAGCCTAAAGCCAGCACGTAACTTGGGATGGCTAGCGGCAGGGTTGCCAAGGTG
>JALQVB010000029.1:0-2951 GCA_023260495.1 Aquiluna sp. | reverse complement strand
AGCCTCAAAACCCTCGGCTAGGCGAAGCAGCAAATAAACAATTGGCAGCAGGGCCGCCAGGGCAGCAAAAACCCCCAGTGCAACAACTACGACTGGGGGCCTTTGCATAACTTGCCTAAATTAGACCAGCGTCCCGAATCAAATCAAGGGTTTCCTTGAGCGAATCCAGGTCGTTTAGGTCGAAGTTTGGCGCGGGGATATCCCGCAGCGGGGTTAGCGCGTCAACTGGCTCGAGCCCACGCACAAGCGGATACTCGTGGGTCTGCTCACCAAAGTACTGTTGGCCCTCGGCGCTGAGCAGGTAGCTAACAAACTCACGTGCGGCCTCGGAATCTTTCACGATGCCAACACCAGCGGCGTTAATCAGATTGCCTACATCCTCGCCTCGAAACTGGGCTAACTCGGATTTCATCGAGCCCTTCTCGGCAAGCTCCTGCCACCAGTAGTAATGATTGATCAGACCGGCATCGACCTGTCCGTCCTCAACGGCGTGCAGGATCGCGCTGTTCTTCTCGTAGATAACAGCGTTCTGCTTAATGGCGGCAAGCCACTGGCTGGTCGCGCTATCTCCGTGCATAACCCGCATCGCCGTTACAAAGGCCTGGAAGGATGCGTTGGTGGGGGCGATACCGATGCGGCCCTCCCAACTGGGATCTGCCAAATCAAAAACTGAAGCGGGAATCTCGGTCACTTTGTTCGGGTCGTAAACCAGCACTCGCACCCTGCCTGAAACACCAACCCAAGAGCCATCCTGGGCCGAATAGGACTCTGGCACCAGGCCGTAGATCTCGGCTGGGAGCTCTGCTAGCAAGCCTGCCTTCGAGACTGCGCCGAGAGCGCCAGCGTCTTGAGCAAAGAAGACATTAGCCGGGGAATTCTCCCCCTCCTCCAAGAGCTGAGCAGCAAGCTCGGCACTACCGGCGTAGCGCACCTCAACCGAAATTCCAGTCTCTTCGCTGAACTTGTCGATTAGCGGCTGGACCAGGGCTTCCTCCCGGCCGGCATAGACAACTATTGAGGAGTCACCAGCTGCATCATCGGCTGGAGCGCAGCCGGACAGTGTGGTAAGGGCAATCGCCGCTGAAACTGCGGCAATTAGGGTTTTGTTCAACTCGGTTCCTAACTAAAAAGAGCACTGGATAGCTCCAGTGCTCTGAATAGGTTAGGTAAACCTAACTAGTTTGTCAATCCTTACTTGGCAGCAGCCTTTGCGTCAATCTCGGCGATCAGGTTCTCAACCAGCACCTTTATCTGGTCGCGAATCGGACGCACCGCTTCTACGCCCTTGCCCGCTGGATCCTCGAGCTTCCAGTCCAGGTAAATCTTTCCTGGATAGAACGGGCAGGCATCGCCGCAGCCCATGGTGATCACGTAGTCCGACGCCCTAACGTCCTCATCGGTCAACACCTTTGGTTTAGCTGCCGAGATGTCAATACCCAGCTCCTCCATAGCCGCAACGGCCGATGGGTTCACCTGGTCCCCGGGCATGGTACCGGAAGAGCGAACCTCAATGCGGTCGCCCGCGAGGTGGTGCAGGAAGCCCTGCGCCATCTGGGAGCGTCCTGCGTTGTGAACGCAGACGAACATGACAGATGAGATTGGGTTAGACATTGGCATCTTTCTTGGTCAGGGTTGCAGCGACGACGACCGCCAGCAAGGTGCCGGCGATTTGGAAGAGTGTGAACCAGCCCCATGACGCGATTTCGATGCCGGCCGGACTGTCACTGAAAACACGTCCGAAGCTAACAGCAGGGTTAGCGAAGGACGTACTTGAGGTCATCAGGTGCCCGGCCAAAATCCACAGTGCAACCGCGCCAGCAATCAAGTTCGCTCTCTCAAAGTGAATCAAGAGCAGGACAGAAAGAACTAGGCCAAAGGTGGCCACGATCTCGGAGACTCCTGTGGCCGCGCTGAACCGGACCGTCTCATTCATGGAGACAACTGGCGCAGAGAACATCAGGTTGGCAACCACGGCGCCTGCAAAGGCACCTGCGAGCTGGGCTAGAACATAACCAACGAATTCGCTTGCACCAATGGCCTTACGCACGAGCAGAGCCAGCGAGACAGCTGGGTTGAAGTGAGCTCCTGAAACAGGGCCAAGCAGAGAGATGGTCACAAAAAGAGTGGCGGCAGCAGCTGTGGCAATCATGGTTAGCTGGAGTGCCGAATCGGCTCCCAGGTCGCGGGTCATGAAACCTGTTCCCAGAACTGCAACGACAATTAGTGCGGTGCCGAGGAATTCGGCAACTAATTTTGTGGTCTTCAATTGAATCCTCAGTTTTCTCTCAGGGATACGCCTATAAAAATAGACGTCCATCTATGTATCCTAGAGGCCCAAGGGTTAATTCGAGGTGAAGCAGTGGATACAAAAATTGAGCTAGACATCAGCTCTTGTGCTCCCCGTCCAGGATTGGAGCCAATGGCCCGAAACACGGCTGAAGGTATTTCCGCGCTGCTAAAAGCGGTGGCCGACCCAACCCGACTGCAGATCCTCGCCCTAATGAACCAAGGTGAGCAGGACAGCGTCTGCACCTGTGACCTCACCGACCCCCTGGGGCTATCGCAACCTACGGTGTCCCACCACATGAAAAAGCTCTTGGATGCCGGTCTACTCGAGGCTGAGCGCAAGGGCACCTGGGTGCACTACAGAATCAACCGGGAGCGCTGGGGAGAGATTCGAGAGTTGTTCGCGTGACCATCCAGCAAACCTCGTTCGGGGTTTTGACCCCGGAATACGATTTTCCAGTATTCAATGAGCGGGCGATCAGGGCGAGCGCCGGGCTGTTATTCGTTTTTGGGTTTTCCGGTTGGATGGTTGCTGCTCTAACCGCCGACTTTTCGCTGTTGCGGGCTTTTGGCGCCTACTTCATGCTGGAGATGTTCCTGCGTTTGTTCTTGGGTCAGCGATTCACACCAACCCTGCTGGTTGCCGACCTGCTGGTTCGCAATCA
>JALQVB010000028.1 GCA_023260495.1 Aquiluna sp. | reverse complement strand
ATTCATGCTCTGAATCGCAGCTCCTGCGGTGCCCTTGACCAGGTTGTCAATCGCACACATCAGCAGCACCCGGCCCGATTCCTCGTCAAAGTGCAGCGAGACTTGGGCTGAGTTGGAGCCTAGGACCGCAGCGGTCTGGGGCAGTGAGCCCTCTGGAAGTAGCTGGATGTAAGTCTCATCGCCGTAAGCGTCCTGGTAGACATCGCGAAGCATCTCCAGCGAGAACCGAGATGCCGGCTTGGCGCTGACTACTGCCAAAATACCGCGAGCCATCGCCGTGAGCACAGGAGTGAAAGAAATGCTGCCGCGCCTGCCGCCGGCCATCTCAACGTTTTGCAAAATCTCAGGAATGTGCCGGTGGCTGCCTGCCACCGAGTACGGCTTGGCATTTGAAATGATCTCTGATGCACTCAGCTCAGGCTTCGACGAACGCCCAGCACCCGAGGTTCCGACGGCCAAGGTTGCCACCAAGTCCTCTGGCTCCAACAGGCCTGCGGTGAGTCCGGGTGCCACCGCCAAGGTCACGGCGGTCACATTGCAGCCTGGAACCGCAATTCTTCGCACCTCACGCAGCCGGCCACGCATCTTGCCACCTTCAGCCAGAGTCAGCTCTGGCATGCCATATGGCCAAGTCCCAGCATGCTCGGTGCCGTAATACTTCTCCCAGGCTGCCGAATCCTGCAGCCTATAGTCAGCCCCGGCGTCTATCACTAGACAGTGATCTGGAAGCTGCTTGGCAATCTCGGCGCTCTTGGCGTGTGGGAGCGCGAGGAAGATAACCTCGTGTCCCGCCAGGTTCTCCGCTGTGGTCTCCAAGACGGTTCGAGCGGCAAACTCCGGCAGGTGCGGATGGTGCTCGCCCAGCTTGGTGCCGGCGGAGGCATTTGCTGTCACCGCTCCTAGATCCAGCATTGGGTGCTGAGCAATCAGGCGCAGCAGCTCTCCCCCGACATATCCGGTTGCTCCAGCTACTGCGACGGCTAGGCTCATGCTCTCAGCTCCGCCCCAAACTTTTCTGCAGCTGCGCTAACGGCCTGCTCCTTGGCAGCGGTTGCTTCGGCCTGAGTCAGAGTCCGGTCCTTGGCCCGGAAAACCAGGGCGAAGGTGAGCGATTTCTTACCTTCTTCTAATCCTGCGCCGCGGTAATCGTCAACCAGCCTGATCGACTCGAGCAGTTCGCCGGCAGCCTCGCTAAGGACCCTCTGCAACTGGGCAGCCGGAAGATCAGTCGAAACGACCAGTGACAAATCCTGCGTTGCAACTGGCATCACGCTTAACTCACTGGCGGTGGTTATTTCAGGGGCAAGATCAAACAAGCGAGTCAGGTCAACTTCAAAAACCGAGACTCGTCCGGATAGGTGACTTTGCTCTGCAATCTCAGGGTGCAGCTCTCCTACGAACCCAACCACTTCACCAGAAACAACTAGCTGAGCGGACCGGCCAGGATGCAGGCCCTGCACCTCAGTCTGGTGCAGCTCCAACTGCGCTCCGGTTACGCCTGCCACCAGCTGAGTGGCGGCAATCGCTTGACTCAGACCGGCTGGGACCGGCTTCGAGCCTGGGGCCTGCGGTGTCCAATCTCCGACCAAAACACCGGCAAGGTGCCTCGGCTGCCGCGGAATACTGGCGTCTAGCTTTTCCAAGTCTGCCGGCGATGGTCGCTGATTTCCAATTGGGAGAGTTAGAACTGGTGCGCCCGGTGCCGATCGGAAAACCGAACCCTCCTCGATAAGTGCCAGATCAACATGTCCACGCGATACGTTTCTCGCCGCAGCTTGAATCAATCCAGGGAGCAGATCTTGCCGAAGCTCAGGGAACTCCCCCTGAAGCGGATTCTCAAGCAGGATTGCCTTATCTGAGGAGAACCAAACGTTCTGCTCATTGGACAAGAACGGGTAGTTCAAAACCTCCACAAAGCCCGCACCGGTGAGCGTGGAGAGAACATTGCGGCGAAGCTTTTGAGTGCGAGTCAGTCCGCGGCCGGGAGGTGCAACGGGGATGGTCGACGGGATGTGCTCATAGCCAACCAGCCTTGCTACTTCCTCGGCCAAGTCAGTCTTGTGATTTAGATCTGGGCGCCAGGTCGGTGGCGTCACCTTGAGAACTTCACCTTCAGCCTCGACCGAGCATCCAATCAGCTCTAGCGAGTCCAGCACCTGCTGCTTGCTGAATTCAAAACCGACCAGCTGAGATGGGAAATCCAACGGCATCTCAATTGCTGCCCTATCGCTTTGCTCCGACCAGTCAGAACCAAGCGTGCCGATCGTGCCACCGGCCAACTCCTGCAGCAGCTGAGCGGCCCTGGCGGCGGCAAATGCCGATACCTGCGAGTCCACGCCGCGCTCGTAACGCTTTGAGGCTTCAGATGGAAGCTTGTGCCGGCGCGCACTGCGCGCAATCGAGATTGGGTCAAAAATCGCTGCCTCTAAAAGGACGCGAGTTGTGCTGTCGCTAACCTCCGTGCGAGCACCGCCCATGACACCGGCGATACCAATTGGGCCCGAGTCGTCGCAAATCAGAAGGTCCTCTGCGTCAAGTTGACGCTCTTTGTCATCGAGGGTGACAATTTTCTCGCCGGACTGGGCCCTACGAACAGTGATACCGCCGTCCAGCTTGTCAAGGTCATAGGCGTGAAGCGGTTGACCCAGCTCGAGCATTACGTAGTTGGTGATGTCAACCGCAATGGAAATTGACCTCATGCCGGCCAGCTTTAGCCGGGTAGCCATCCAGGATGGCGTTGGTGCAGTAGCGTCAATTCCCTCCACTGCCAGCAGCACAAACCGATTGCAACCAGGAGTCCCGTGAATCGGAGCAGAGTCGGTGACGCTGAGTGAAAAGCCAGCACCAGCCTTCGGCTCGACCAGGCTCACCGGGTCGGTAAATGGCTTACCGGTGGCATGCGAGTACTCGCGCGCGATTCCGCGAATCGAGAAGCAATAGCCGCGATCCGGGGTGACGTTCACCTCGGCCGCACTCTCGTTCAAACCAAGCAGCTCCAGTGCATCGGTGCCAAGTTCTGGGTCAAGGCCCAAGGTGACAAGCCGCAGGATCCCGTCGTGGTCATCCCCCAGACCCAGCTCTCGAGCTGAAGCAATCATTCCGTCCGAGACATGTCCATAGGTCTTGCGGGCGGAAATCTGAAACCCACCGGGAAGCGTCGAGCCAGGCAAAGTGACAACGACCTTGTCACCGACTTCAAAGTTGCGAGCACCGCAAACAATGCCCCGAACGTCAGCCTCGCCATTGCCGGTCTTTACCTGACACCAGCGAATTGTTTTGCCATTTGATTGCGGCTCTTCGACAAACTCCAAAACCTGACCGACAACAATCGGCCCCTGGATCTCGCCGCCAATCGCGGCCTCCTCTTCGATGCCAACCCGAACCAGATCGGCCATGACATCGTGCGGGGTGGTGCCGGGCGAGAGCTCAACAAACTCCCCCAGCCAACTCAGTGGAACCTTCATTAGATCACCGACCCAAACTGCTTCGAGAAGCGAACATCCGCCTCGACCATGTCGTGCATGTCGGTCACTCCATTGCGGAACATCAAAGTTCGCTCAATGCCCATTCCGAAGGCAAATCCCGAGTACTGCTCCGGATCAATGCCAGCGGCTAGCAAGACGTTAGGGTTCACCATGCCGCAGCCGCCCCACTCGACCCAGCGAGGCCCGCCCTTGGCTCCAGGGTGCCAAACATCAAGCTCTGCAGAAGGCTCGGTGAATGGGAAGAAGCTAGGACGCAGGCGAATCTTGGCCTCTGGGCCAAACATAACTCTCGCAAAGTGCTCGAGCGTGCCACGCAAATCGGCCATCGTCAAACCCTTGTCCACGGCCAGCCCTTCTACCTGGTGAAACACAGGGGTGTGAGTGGCATCAAGCTCATCGGTGCGGAACACCCGTCCTGGGCACAAGACATAAAGTGGCAGTTCCCGCTCCAGCATGGAACGCACCTGCACTGGAGATGTGTGGGTGCGCAACAGCAAGTGATTCTCCACGGGAGCTACAAAAAAGGTGTCCTGCATGGCGCGCGCCGGGTGATCGGGGTGGAAATTCAGGGCATCGAAGTTAAACCACTCATTCTCCAGCTCCGGCCCGTCCGCGATTTCCCATCCCATGCCGACAAACACGTCGCCAATCTGATCCATTAGCAGCGACAACGGGTGGCGAGCACCGCGAGGAAGGGTTCCGGCAACAGCCGTCATATCGAGCGCTTCTTCGGCCAGCTTCTGGTCACGCTCAATCTTTCCTAGATCGGCAAGCTTGGCCTCGAAGGCGGCATTTAGCTGACCTCTGGCGCCGCCAACCAGCTTTCCAGCTTCGGCTTTTTTGTCACCCGGGAGGTTTTTTATCTCGGCATTTAGCTTTGAAATCTCTGAAGCTTCACCAACGACTTGTGCCTTTGCCGCTCTCAGCTCGGCTGCCGTTTGGGCAGCAGCGACTTGCTCCAAGGCGGCATCTAGGGCAGCTTGGACTGTAGTTGGGTTAAGCTCAGGCACCTGACCAAGTTTAGTGATTGGCTCGCTGGGCAAAGGCGCTTGTGTAGAGACAAATTGCCGCGGCGGTGCTGAGATTCAACGACTCGGCACTGCCATAGATAGGTATCGCAACTGTTTTGTCGCAGGCATCGACGATTGCCCGAGACACTCCCGATGCCTCATTGCCAAATACCCATGCGGTTGGCTTGGATAGCACTTCACTTCCCAGCGCAGTGAGCGGCTCTCCCCCGCCGCTAGTGGCGAAAACCTGCATCCCGGCCGCCTGGAGTTTGGCAATGGTCAATAGCGTGTCCACTTCCGTTGCAGCTGGAATGTGCATCAAGCTGCCGGCAGTAGAGCGGACCAGTTTGGGGTTGTATAGATCCACCGATTGCTTACTTAGCACCACGCCATCGGCGCCTGCAGCATCCGCAGCCCGCAACACAGTTCCGGCGTTTCCTGGGTCTTGAATTCGATCCAGCACTGCAACCAGCCTGGGTTTAGAGGTAACCAGATCGTCAAGCTCGATATCAAACTGCCGTAACACGGCCACCACACCCTGCGGGGTCTTGGTGTCGCTGATGCGCTCCATGGTCTTCTCGGAAACTCCCACCACGTTGCAGCCTGCGGCAGACAGCGCACCAAACTCAGCGGAGTAGCGATCAAGCGCCGAAGTTGTCGCGAAAATCTCCACCACAAGCTCCGGCGAACCAACCAGTTCCTTTAGCCCCTGAGGCCCCTCAAGCAAAAAGAGCCCGGTTTCTAACCGGGCATCTTTTTGATGTAGGCGAGCGACCTCCTTGATTCGGGCTGAACCAAGGTCGCTCATGACTAGCTAGCCTTTGGAGCGTTTACATCCTCTGGCAGTGCAGCCTTTGCCGATGCAACCAAGGTTGCAAAAGCCTTCGCATCGTTCACGGCTAGGTCAGCCAGGATTCGACGGTCAACCTCAATGCCTGCCAGGTTTAGGCCCTGGATGAAGCGGTTGTAGGTCATGCCGTTTAGACGGGCAGCTGCGTTGATGCGGCTGATCCATAGGCGACGGAAGTCACCCTTGCGCTTACGACGGTCGTTGTATGCGTAGACAAACGAGTGCAGCAGCTGCTGCTTTGCCTGACGGTATAGACGTGAGCGCTGGCCACGGTATCCGTGAGCACGCTCAAGTACTACGCGACGCTTCTTCAGCGAGTTGACAGCGTTTTTTACTCTTGCCATTTTCTATCTCCTAGCGTCCGAGCTGCTTCTTCAGCTTCTTGAAATCTGCAGGTGAAACCACCTGGTCCTGGTTCAGGCGACGAGTCCTGCGTGAGCTCTTGTGCTCCAGGTTGTGACGCATGTTGATCTGCTGCTTCATGAGCTTGCCGCTGCCAGTAAAGCGGAAACGCTTTTTGGCGCCCGAGTGGGTCTTCATCTTCGGCATGATCTCTCCTTATTTCTCTTCAGTCGCCTTGGCGCTCTTGTCTTGAGCGCGCTTTGCTTCGGCCCTTGCCTCAGCCTTGTTTTTCAATGGCCCGATGACCATGACCATGTTGCGGCCATCGATAGAAGGGTTTGACTCCACGGCACCGAACTCGCCTGCCTCCTCAGCAAGTCGCTGCAGCAGCTTTACGCCCATTTCTGGACGAGACTGCTCACGACCACGGAAGACAACCATGACCTTTACCTTGTCGCCAGCCTTCAGGAACTTACGAACCTGACCAACCTTCGTGCTGAAGTCGTGATCATCAATCTTGAGACCGAATCTCACCGTCTTCAGAACCGTGTTGACCTGGTTCTTGCGAGCCTCGCGAACCTTCTGGGCTGCCTCGTACTTGAACTTTCCGTAGTCCATTACCTTGCATACCGGAGGGTTTGAGCCTGGGGCAACCTCGACTAGGTCGAGATCGTTGTCCTGGGCCATTCGCAGAGCCTGCTCGATGGACACAACGCCAACCTGTTCACCCGATGGGCCAATAAGTCGGACTTCTGGTACACGAATACGCTCATTGATGCGCGGATCGCTGATGTTAGCTCCTTACAACCATTGTTGACTCGCCCGGACGGGCATGCAGAAACAGACCAGCGCTCAAACCCGATGAACCTAAGAGTCGGTTGTCAGGTGGGATTGCAATCCACTTCTTCACTGAGACAAAGCTCAGAGCCTCGGTTACTCTAGCAGAGTAGCGGCAGAAACAGAAGAGGCAAATTGGAAACCGAAGCAAGAGACATCGCAGAAGTTCCGGCGGTAGAAATCATCAATGCATCAGCGGTGCACCTTATGAGTGCGGCTGCCGTTCAATGCGGGCTGGCCGAGGATGTGCCGGCTGATCTAGACGAGGCAAGAAAGCTAATCAATGCCCTTGCCGGCCTGGTTACTGCAGCAGCACCGGAGATTGGCGATCATCACGCAAGGCCACTGAGAGATGGCCTGCGCTCGCTGCAGCTTGCCTTCCGCGAGGCTTCCCCCATCCCTGATGAAATTGGCAAGGGCCCTGGGCGAGAAGTTCACCGGTTCGGTTATTTAGCCACCACGAGGCGATAGCCGATTGAGTCAACTCGCTGCTGGAACTCTTCGCTCCTTAGCGCATCGGTGAAGTCGGTAAGCAGCTGTTTTACCTCATCGGCGCTGAGCAATTTCAGGGCGATCTGAATAAGCAGTTCGGCGTGCGCGAGGTCTGAATTCACATCACCGTCGAAGGCGTCAACAGCGGTTATCTGACTGAATCGCCCCGCGGCCTCGGCAAGCCAGGAGCGGACCCATGGATCCTCGTGTGGTGGCACCCAAGCCAAGCCCTGAGCCATTGCGGCGAGCGCCGGGCGGCGAATGGCAACCTGATGCGTAGCTGGGTTTAGAATCACCCGCGAATGCCCCTCCGCGGCCGCGGCGAGTGCCACACGAGCGGCATCCACCGGGACTGGCCTAGCCTCAGCATTCCAAGCTTGCATATCGGCCACCGAGCTGAAAACCGGTATGGCGGTCTGCTTGTCTGGAGTCTCCACGGCAACGATCGCTAGGTCAGCGCTCTTATCAACAACTTGACCATGTGCGCCGTCGCCCGCTTCGCCCAGACTTGCAACTAACGGAATGAGCAGTCGGGACTTGGCCATGGCCGAGAAAAGCGACGCCTTGTGAACGGGCCTGTCGGCCAGAGCAATGGCCAGCTCTACGGGTGTTTCCCCGTCATCGTTTGCCCACGGGTTTTCTTGAAAGGCACGACCTTCCCAAGGAACACCTGCTGAGTCGTGGAAGCGATCGTTCATTTGCCTGCGGCGATTTCTAGCGCCTGCTCGAGCGTGAATTTCTTGGCGTAGAGCGACTTACCCAAAATGGCGCCCTCAAGGCCCATTGGAACCAGAGCGGTCAATGCAGCGATGTCTTCGAGTGACGAAATGCCTCCGGAGGCCACAACTGGTCGCTCAGTGCGCTCCATCACGCTCTTGAGAAGCTCAATGTTTGGTCCTCGCAGGGTTCCGTCCTTTGTGACGTCAGTGACGACGTACCTGGCGCAGCCAGCAGCTTCAAGTCGCTCTAGGGTTTCGAAGAGGTCTCCGCCCTCCTTGGTCCAACCCCTGGCGGCCAGGGTGGTCCCGCGGACATCGAGGCCAACTGCAATCTGCTCGCCAAATTTGGCAATCACTCGCTCGGTCCATTCGGGATTCTCAAGTGCTGCAGTGCCTAGATTTACCCTTGCGACTCCTAGCTCCAAGGCAGCTTCAAGCGACGCGTCGTCGCGAATGCCTCCGGATAGCTCAATCTTCGTGCCACTGGCAGCCCCAACCACTTCAGCAATCACCGCACGGTTGTTGCCTCGGCCGAATGCCGCATCCAGGTCTACAAGGTGAATCCACTCAGCACCAGCGGCAATCCAATCCTGGGCAGCCGCGAGTGGGTGACCGAAGTCCTCTTCGCTTCCGGCCTCGCCTTGGGTTAGCCGCACAGCCTTTCCATCGGCCACGTCAACTGCTGGCAATAGCTCTAACTTCAAGTGCTTCTCCTAAAGTGATTGGATCCAGTTACTTAGTAGCTTGAGGCCACTTGGACCACTCTTTTCTGGGTGAAACTGAGTGGCCGACAGCGGTCCGTTTTCGACCGCCGCCAAAAATCTCTCGCCATGGTTAGCCCAGGTGAGTTTTGCCGGGATGAATGGTGGCTTGATATCCAGCTTCCACTCGCGGGCCGCATACGAATGCACGAAATAGAATCGCTCGTCCTCCACGCCGGAGAACAGCGTGCTACCAGCGTCAGGTTCAACCTTGGTCCAGCCGATGTGAGGCAAAGTTGGAGCCTCTAGCTGCTCCACAACACCTGGCCATTGACCTAGGCCAGCTGTGTCGAGACCATGTTCGACACCATGCTCAAACATGACCTGCATCCCCACGCAAATCCCCAAAACCGGTCGCATGGCGGTCAGGCGCTTATCGATCAGGCTGGGCGCCGAAACCTCGAGTAATTTGTCCATAACCGCCGAGAAGGCTCCGACTCCAGGAATTACCAGGCCATCGGCCTCCAGCACTGCGTTGCGCTCGGCCGTGAGCTCAACTTCAGCACCGGCCTCGGCTAGAGCCCGGCATGCCGAATGGACGTTTCCGCTGCCGTAATCTAAGACCGTGACCTTTTTGGTCACAGGCTTCCCTTGGTGGAAGGAATGCCAGTCACGCGGTCATCGATCGCGATTGCCTGGCGCAGAGCACGCGCGAAGGCTTTGAACTGAGCCTCGGCGATGTGGTGTGCGTCGCGCCCAGCAACAAGATTTACGTGCAGGGTAATGCCAGCGTTGTATGCGATCGCCTCAAATGCGTGCCGCACCATCGAGCCGGTGAAGTGACCGCCGATCAGGTGATACTCAAAACCCGCAGGCTCCCCAGTGTGGACCAGATACGGCCTTCCTGAAATGTCTACGACAGCACTTGCCAGGGCCTCATCGAGTGGAACCATGGCGTTGCCATAACGTGAGATACCCTTCTTGTCCCCCAGCGCCTGCTTCAGAGCCTGGCCAAAAACAATCGCTACGTCTTCCACCGTGTGGTGCACGTCAATTTCTGTGTCGCCCTTGGCATCAACAGTGAGGTCGATTAGTGAGTGCTTAGCAAGCGCGGTGAGCATGTGGTTGTAAAACGGCACCGTTGTTTCGATCTTGCTCTGACCTGTGCCATCAAGATTCAGCTCCAATGTCACGCTGGATTCGCTGGTTTCGCGAACAAGCTTGGCAATGCGGTTCATGAATGTGCGCCTTTGTTTGGGATTAGACAAGTCTAGCCAACTAGGAGGCTGAGCTCGGCAAGCAATTTTGTGGTCTCAGCTTCGGTTCCGGCCGTAATGCGCAAGGTGCCGGGTATTCCGACATTCCTAATCAGGACACCAGCAGCCAGCAGCTTCTGAAAAACATCCTCTGGGTCATCAAAACCGCCCACCAAGACGAAGTTAGCGTCGGAGGGAAAAGGAGATAGACCCCAACTGCGTGTTGTTTCGATAATTCGATCGCGCTGGATTTTTATCTGTTCAACATTGGCCAACATCAGATCACTGTGCTGTAGCGCAGCCATCGCGGCGGCTTGAGTGAGCGCAGAAAGGTGATACGGCAGTCGCACGATGCGCAAGGCATCTACGACGGCGGGATCAGCCGCTAGATAACCAACTCGGGCACCAGCAAAAGCAAAAGCCTTGCTCATGGTTCGGGAAACGACCAAGCGCTCCCTGCCCTGAAGCAGGGTACTTGCACTTAGCTCGGCCGAGAATTCTGCGTAAGCCTCATCGACGACCAATATTCCGTCAGTTGCCTCATAGGCAGCCGCAATCAACTGAGCGGATGCGGCGGTGCCGGTCGGATTGTTAGGAGCACAGATGATGACAATGTCCGGTTTGTGTTCTGCAATTGCCGAAACCACCAAATCTTCGGTCAGTGTGTAATCAGAGTTTCGATCTGCCTCTTGGTAGTCGGTCAACGTCAGGCTGGCGATGTTTGGGTACATCGAATAGGTGGGGCCGAAACTAAGAGCGGATCTGCCAGGCCCGCCAAATGCCATGAAGAGCTGTTGCAAGATTTCATTGGAACCGTTGGCTGCCCAGATATTGTTTTGGTTCAGGTCGTGGCCCAGATAGTGAGATAGCTCTGCTCGCAATCCTAGAAACTCTCGGTCTGGATAGCGATTCAGGCCAAGAACCGCTTGTGACAGATGTTCGACGATGCTGAGAGCCACAGGCTCGGGGATGCCAAAGGTGTTTTCGTTGACGTTTAGAGAAACCGGAACATCTAGCTGCGGTGCCCCGTAAGGCTTGATGCCCCTGAGGTCATTGCGGATGGGAAGGTCTTCTAGGTTGGCCACCCGACAATGGTAGCGAAACTAAGGAAGTGCGATCTGCTGGCCCGGAGTCAGATCCGAACTCTCAAGGCCGTTGAGAATGACGACCTCAGCAATCCAGTCGCGAACATCGCCGGTTGCGTGGCGCTCGGCCAAGCTCCACAGCGAGTCCCCCTGAGCCACGGTTACATAAACCAACTCAGCTGGAGCGGAATTGGTCGCCATCGAGTTGTTGACTCCGAGCACGCTAAGCGTCAGGGCCAAGGCAACGACGGAAATCGCACGAGCGAACCGACGAGGGTTGGTGAGTCTGTAAGTGCCAACGTTCACTTTCATCATCTCCTTCTGTTCGAACATCTTTTTCGAACATTTGTTCTAACTATAGCTTCAAAACCGACAATTTCAAGATTTTCTTCCGTAAATCCGAAAATGTGTTTGGTTTATTCAGTTTTGTCGAATACTCTTTCGATAAGAGAAGTGAAACGGTAGGCACCGACATTTTTGAGAGGGAGACATGGATACCAGCAATCTGACTTCAGTTCAGCAGCGCATCCTCGAAGTAATCCGAGACTCCATGATGAAGCGCAACTACGCCCCTTCTATGCGAGAAATCGGGGAGGCCGTAGGGCTCTCCTCAACCGCTAGTGTCTCCCACCAGCTCAACAAACTGGAGATGCTCGGCTACATTTCCCGAGATCCGCGCCGCCCAAGAACCATAGATTTACTTGGAGATGAGCCTGTCGAAATAATCCGCCCAGACTCGGCAATAGTTCCTCTGGTCGGAAGAATCGCAGCCGGCATTCCAATTACCGCGGATCAAAACGTTGAAGATGTATTCACACTTCCAAGGCAACTAGTGGGCCAGGGAGATCTCTTTCTCCTCAAGGTGGTTGGTGATTCAATGGTTGATGCCGCCATCTGTGATGGGGACTGGGTCGTGGTTCGACAGCAACAGACTGCAGACAACGGCGACATCGTTGCCGCGCTAATCGAGGACGAAGCGACCGTAAAAACCTTCAAACAACGTGATGGTCACACCTGGCTGCTTCCTCGCAACAGCGCCTTTGAGCCAATCTTGGGCGATCAAGCCGTCATTCTTGGCAAGGTAGTGGCAGTCCTCAGGACTGTCTGAATTGCTCCAGCTCCGCTGCTAAATCGGCTGGCACTAAGCCTTTAACGCGAGTTCCTTCCTCAAGGTATTCAAGCTCTTCGACCTTGCCGGCCAAGTGAAACCTTGAGACCAGGTCGCCCCGCGAGTAGGGAATCACGCCGTGGAATTCAATGTCCGGCTTGGGCAAGCTATCGGCGATCACGGCCTCTAGGTCCCCTATACCTAATCCAGATTTAGCCGAAACCAAGAGGGCACCAGGCACCAACCCCCTGAGCTCTACCTCTCTAGCCTGATCCACCAGGTCACACTTATTGAAAACGATTAACTCCCGGATCGCTGACGCATCAACATCCGCAATTACTCCGCGCACCGTCTCAATCTGACCCATTGGATTTGGGTCGGTTGCATCGACCACGTGAACAATCAAATCGGCGGCGGCAATCTCCTCAAGGGTGGATCGAAACGCCTCAACCAATTGGTGCGGCAGATTGCTAACGAAGCCAACCGTGTCCGAGATTGTGTATTCGCGCCCATCGGGAGTTTC
>JALQVB010000027.1 GCA_023260495.1 Aquiluna sp. | reverse complement strand
GCCCGCTGCAGCAGCCAGCGTCCAAAACAAGATGATCTGAACCCATTGCCGCTGCACATATCGACTCTATCTGCTGGAAAACAATTCACCAGTCTCATTTGGGGGTAGGCGGGAGGCGATTTATGGCAAGCATTTTGTGCATCTCGCCCGAGCGCGAGAACCCGCTGCCACCGCTGGAGATCCTTGGTCACCAGATTCACATAATCGATTTTGACCCGCAGTCGCTGGCAGACGCGCCCCGGCACGATATTGCCGTGTTGGACTGCCGCACCAACTTAGTTGGCGCTAGAGCCGTCTCAAGGATCCTGGTGGCCGCTGGCTGGCAAAAGCCTTTGTTGATGGTAGTGGCAGAAGCTGGGCTTCCCGCAGTGAGCGTCGAGTGGGGCGCCAGAGACTTCATCCTGGATCAGGCCTCCCTGGCCGAGGTTGATGCCAGGCTTCGCATGTTTGAAAACTTCAAGCCCAAGGTAGCTTCAGGCGAACTCAGTACGGGTTTGGTGATTGATGTTGGCACCTTCACGGCAAAAATAAACGGTGTTGCGCTGGATTTGACCTTCAAGGAATTTGAGCTACTTAGCTACCTGAATGAAAATCCCGGCCAGGTGTTTTCCAGAGAGCAGCTGCTAAGCGAAGTCTGGGGTTATGACTACTTCGGTGGCACCAGAACCGTGGATGTTCACATCCGAAGGCTGCGCGCCAAGCTCGGTGAGCACGAGGCACTAATTGGAACAGTGCGAAATGTCGGCTATCGACTCGATCCAAACGGCAACGCAGCCGAGTAACTGTTTAACCTCCGTTCAGCTTTAAGTGCAAAGATATTGCCCATGTCAGAAGAGACCACCTCGATTTTCATCCCCGAGAGCGAGCACCACTTCCCGGCGGATCGCTTTTTGGAGCGCGAGCTAAGTTGGCTTGATTTCAACCAGCGCGTGCTGGAGCTAGCCGAGGATGAAAGCATGCCCCTATTGGAGCGGGTCAACTTTCTGTCAATCTTTGCCTCAAACCTTGATGAATTCTTTATGGTTCGAGTGGCCTCGCTCAAGCGCAGAATCGCGACCGGAATTGCGGTGCCATCTGCTTCTGGCCTATCGCCGCAAGAAGTGTTGCACCAAATCGCGGAGCGGACGAAAATGCTCCAGACTCGTCACGCGGACCTATTCGCGACCACCATTTCGGAACAGCTTGCAGAGCACGGCATCGAAATTGTGCACTGGTCAACACTCAGCCCTGCCGAGCAGCAGGAGCTGCACGAGTACTTCTCGGCACAGGTGTTCCCCGTGCTAACCCCTCTTGCGGTCGATCCAGCCCACCCGTTTCCTTACATCTCTGGTCTTTCGCTAAACCTTGCGGTTGTGCTTCGAAACCCTAGGAACCAGGCCGAGCACTTCGCCAGGGTGAAGGTTCCGCCACTGCTACCAAGATTTGTTAAGGTGCCGGGAGAAACCGCCCGCTATGTTCCGCTCGAGGATGTTATTGGCGAATTCTTGGGTGAGCTGTTCCAAGGCATGGAGGTGCTGCAGCACCACACCTTCCGGGTGACTCGTAATGAGGATCTAGAGGTTGACGAGGATGAGGGTGAAAACCTGCTGGTGCAGCTTGAAAAGGAACTGCTGCGCCGCAAGTTTGGCCCACCGGTTCGACTTGAGGTAGCCGAGGACATCGACCCGCAAGTCCTGTCGCTACTGCAGCGCGAGCTCGACATCGACGAACACGACGTCTATCACCTGCCTGAACCGCTAGATCTCAAGAGCCTCAGCGACTTTGCATTCCTGCCAATCCCCGAGTTGCATTTTGAACCACACCAGATAACCACGAACCGCTACCTCGAGGCCGATGAGGACGAGGCGGCTGACATCTTTGCCTCGCTGCGCGAACGCGAGGTGCTAGTGCACCACCCTTACGAGTCTTTTGCCACCAGCGTTCAGGCGTTTTTGGAGCAGGCCGCTGCCGACCCGCAGGTGCTAGCCATCAAGCAAACCCTTTACCGAACCTCAGGTGATTCACCCATCGTCGATGCACTGATTGACGCGGCCGCTGCCGGCAAGCAGGTGCTGGCGCTGGTTGAAATCAAGGCTCGATTCGATGAGCAAAACAACATTGGGTGGGCACGCAAACTGGAAAGCGCCGGTGTGCACGTGGTCTATGGTCTGGTTGGACTCAAGACCCACTGCAAGCTCTCGCTGGTGATTCGTCAAGAAGGCAGTCAGCTGAGACGCTATGTCCACATCGGAACGGGTAATTACAACCCCAAGACCGCACGCTTCTATGAAGACCTGGGACTGCTCACCTCCAGGCCTGAGGTAGGTGAAGATCTGACCAAATTGTTCAACCTACTCTCTGGGTACGCAATGGAGCCTCAGTACAAATCGATCCTCACCTCCCCCGGAGGCATTCGCGAAGGTCTAACAGAGCGCATTCGCAGAGAGACTGAGCACCACCTCGCTGGAAAGCCTGCTCGCATCCGGTTCAAGATGAACTCGCTGGTTGATGAAAAAATTATTGACGAGCTTTATCTAGCTTCCTCGCAAGGTGTTCCCATTGACATTCTGGTGCGCGGCATGTGTGCGCTCAAGCCAGGGGTTCCGGGGCTGTCTGAAACAATAAAGGTGCACTCAGTTCTTGGCCGATACCTGGAACACTCACGTGTCTTCTACTTCGAAAACGCTGGCGACCCGGAGGTCTTCATCGGCTCTGCCGACATGATGCACCGCAATCTGGACCGTCGAGTCGAGACGATGGTGCGGCTAACCCAGTCCGACCACATTAGAGAACTTCAGGACCTGCTTGATCTTGGTATGGGTGATGAAATTTCCCGTTGGGAGCTGCAGTCCTCTGGGGAGTGGCTGCGGCAAAGTGTGAGCGCAACCGGAGAGAAGCTAGTTGACATGCAGGATGAGCTCATGGCCAGAACGTTGAAGAAGAAGCGCAGCCGCTAGTGACCATTTACGCCGCCGGAGTCGTCTGCTGGAGAGAGCGGAAGGGGCAGCTTGAGGTGCTGCTGGTGCACCGCACGCAATATAAGGACTGGAGCTTTCCCAAGGGCAAGGTAGATCCGGGTGAAACACTTCCCGAGACAGCTGTTCGGGAAATGCTGGAAGAAACAGGCGTCAAGGTTCGCTTAGGAAGAAAACTTTCCACTCTCAACTATCAGGTGCCATCAGGGGCGAACAAAGAAGTTCACTACTGGGCCTCAAAACTGAAGGAGAAGGCCTGGAAGGAAGCAAAATTCCAGCCCAATAAGGAGATTCAAAAACTTGCTTGGGTGGAGGTAAACGAGGCATTAGACACCGTGACGTACGTCCATGATCGACAGTTGCTGGTCGAAATCATTGAACTTCACAAGAAGCAAGAACTGGAAACCAGGGCGCTGATTCTGCTGCGACATGCCAAGGCAACACCGCGGGACCAATGGGACGGCGAGGAGGCTAAGCGGCCGCTGCTGCCCGAGGGTAAGAAGCAGGCAAAGCGACTGGTAAAAGTCCTTGCTGCCTACTCTCCTAAGAGACTGGTTACCAGTCCCTGGACTCGATGCCACCAGACCGTCGAGCCTTACGCAAATGCGACCAAAAAGCGGCTAATAAACCGATCTCAGCTGACCGAGCTCGCGAGCGCCCTCAGCCCCAGAAAGACCACCCATGCCGTCGAGGACTTATTTGACGCATCCCGTTCGGCATTGCTTTGTTCGCATCGGCCTGCATTACCCACCATCACGAAGACTTTGGCAACGAGAGCTGTAGCCGATATCAAAAATGAAGTGTTGGCAGCAAACACGCTTCAGCCTGGAGAATTTGTCGTGCTGAGACTGAGCATGGGCAAGAAACCAAAGTTTGTTGCCATCGAACGCGTCACGCCAACTTCGTAATTAATTCACCATTCGTTTACTTGGTATCCAAGCCAAGTTTTCTATTCCTTCCTAGCTTTGGCATCACCTAATCAAGAAGGAAAGGTAATCAATGTCAAAGCTTGCAAAGCTGACCGCACTGGCTGGCGCCAGCGCAATTGTCCTAGCGGGATGTGCCGCTAACGAGGTCGACGCCGACCCAACTGCCACTTCGAGCAGCTCAACTGGCGAGACGACAACTGCAGCTCTGTCCGGCACCCTCGATGGTTCCGGTGCATCTTCCATGGCAGCTGGCCAGGAGGCATGGGTTGCCGCCTTCCAGGACGCAAACCCTGGTGTCACCGTGAACTACAACCCGACCGGTTCGGGAACTGGCCGTGACCAGTTTGAAGAGGGTCTAACCTTCTTTACCGGTTCTGACTCGTCGTTCAAGGACGAAGAGCTTGCCACTCCGCACCCTAACTGCTCCCCGGCAGACGGTGCCGTGTTCGAGTTCCCAGTATGGATTTCCCCAATCGCCGTATTCTTCAACCTAGATGGCATTGACTCGCTCAACATGAGCCCTGCAACCATCGCAGGCATCTTCACCAACCAGATCACCAGCTGGAACGACGCTGCAATTGCAGCCGACAATCCAGGTGTGACTCTGCCAGACCTAGCAATCACTCCGGTATTCCGCTCTGACGAGTCCGGCACCACCGCTAACTTCACCGACTGGCTAGCCAAGGCTGCGCCAAGCGCCTGGGTGAAGGATGGTGCAAACGTCGGCTCCATCGAGGAGTGGCCATTCCTGGGTGAGGGTGCACAGGGTACCTCCGGTGTTGTAGCTGCTGCTGCTGCCGGTAACGGAACCATTGGCTACGCTGACGCTTCCCGCGTTGGTGACTTCGGCACCGTTGCTGTTGGTGTTGGTAACCAGTTCGTTCCATTCAGCCCAGAGGCCGCTGCCAAGATCGTGGACGTTTCTTCGGTCAAGCCAGGTCGCCCAGACACCACCGTTGCTTACGACCTAGCTCGTGACACCGCTGAGGCTGGCGTTTACCCAGTAGTTCTAGTTTCCTACCTACAGGGCTGCATGGACTACGCAGACGACGCAATGGCTGAGCTGGTGAAGGCATACGCAGGCTTCATCATCTCCGAAGAGGGTCAGAACGTTGCAGCAGCTGCTGCAGGCAACGCCCCAATCTCGCAGGCAACCCGCGAAATCGCTCAGGCCATCCTGGACCAGGTTCAGTAAACCTAAATAACAGGTAAACAAGCCCGGACTCCGCTACATGAGTCCGGGCTTGTTTACTAAAGTCAAACTAGTTATTGGAAGTAAGGAATCGTGATGGCTGGAGCTAAGGCCACCAAGGCTAAGGTACGACTCGGAGATCTCGTCTTCTCCAAGAGTGCCACTGCCGCTGGGACCCTGATTTTGATCACCCTGGCTGCCGTCGCCTTCTTCCTATTCATTCAGGCACTACCTGCCTTCCTACCCGAAGCCGACTTCCACAGCAAGGCCGATAACCCACTCGAGTACGTTGCCCCCTTCATCTTCGGCACCATCTACGGCTCGCTCATTGCTTTGGTAATCGCCACCCCGCTGGCAATCGGAATCGCGCTTTTCATCTCGCACTTCGCCAACCGCCGGTTTGCCCAGACCCTTGGTTATCTTGTTGACCTGCTGGCTGCCATCCCATCGGTGGTCTACGGCCTCTGGGGAATCTTGGTGCTAGCGCCGTTTTTGAACCCCACCTACGTATGGCTAAACGAAAACCTCGGCTGGATTCCACTGTTTGAGGGCCAGGTTTCGGCAACCGGCCGGACCATGCTCACCGTAGCTGTGGTGCTGGCCATTATGATCCTGCCAATCATGGCCGCCCTGATTCGCGAGGTTTTCCTTCAGACTCCAAGGCTGCACGAAGAGGCCGCACTGGCCCTTGGTGCTACCCGCTGGGAAATGATTCGCATGGCCGTACTGCCATTTGGACGCCCAGGAATCATCTCCGCCATGATGCTTGGTCTGGGACGCGCCCTCGGTGAGACCATGGCCGTGGCACTGGTGCTATCCCCCAGCTCAATCATCAGCTTCGCGTTGCTAACTTCGACCAACCCGAACACCATTGCAGCCAACATTGCACTTCAGTTTCCTGAGTCTGGTGGTGACTACCGCTCGCTGCTGGTGGGAACCGGTCTGATTCTGTTCTTCATCACAATGGTCATCAACATGTTCGCCCGCTACATCATTAGCCGCCGCGCCGAGTTCTCAGGAGCCAACTAATGACAACTGTTAGCTCAGCCCTAAAAGCCTCCAGCTCACTGCCAAGGTGGTTCAACCCGGCTGCGATCATCGCGGCTTTTGGAATTGCACTAGCCTTCGATACCCTTGCCGGGGCAAACGACCCAGAATCTGGCATCAACTTGCTTGCCGTCGGTTTTGGTGGCTTCATTCTCTACACCCTGACCACCTACATCGCATCTAGGAGCGTCGAGGGCAGCCGCAAGGCCACCGACCGCATGGTTACAGCCCTGGTCACCACAGCCTTCCTGATTGCGGTAATCCCGCTGGTTTCGCTCTCCTACACCGTGGTTGCCAATGGCCTAGCCAGGCTGGACGTTGACTTCTTCACGATGTCAATGCGCAGCGTGGTTGGCGAGGGTGGCGGTGCCCTGCACGCCATCGTGGGAACCCTAGAGCTAACCGGAATCGCTACTCTGATCTCGGTGCCTATTGGACTGATGACCGCCATCTACCTCGTCGAGTACGGTCGTGGCAAGTTGGCCCGAGCGGTTACCTTCTTTGTGGATGTGATGACCGGCATTCCATCGATTGTTGCCGGTCTCTTCGCCTTCACCCTGTTCCTGGTTGTGTTTGGTCCAGCAGGAGCCATTAACGGCCTAGCCGGAGCAGTTTCACTAGCTGTTCTGATGACCCCTGTTGTTGTGCGTGCCACTGAGGAAATGTTGAAGATTGTTCCTAACGAGCTGCGCGAAGCTTCTTATGCCCTAGGTGTTCCAAAGTGGCTGACCATCGTCAAGGTGGTGCTGCCAACGGCTCTTGCCGGTATCGCAACCGGTGTGATCATCGCCATCGCCCGTGTGATTGGTGAGACAGCTCCGCTGCTACTTGCCGCTGGCTTCACTGCCTCAATGAACTACAACCCGCTGAGCGACAAGATGATGACCCTTCCGGTCTTCGTTTACACCTCCTACGCCAACCAGGGTGTTGACGCCCAGGCCTACATCGACCGCGCGTGGGCTGGTGCACTAACGCTGATGCTTATCGTCATGGTTCTCAACCTTGGCGCCCGAATCATTTCTCGAGTCTTCTCACCGAAGGGGTAACTAAATGTCAAAGCGAATCGATCTGGAATCTCTGAACGTCTATTACGGAGACTTCCTAGCCGTCGAGGATGTGAACATGGTGATTGAGCCAAAGGCCATCACTGCTTTCATCGGACCTTCGGGTTGCGGAAAGTCAACCTTGATTCGCACCCTGAACCGTATGCACGAGGTCATTCCCGGTGCTCGCGTGGAGGGTCACCTGCGCATGGACGGTGAGGACATCTACGCTGCCGATGTAGACCCGGTAAAGGTGCGCCGCCAGGTGGGCATGGTGTTCCAGCGACCAAACCCCTTCCCAACGATGAGCATCAAGGAAAACGTGCTCTCCGGCTACCGCCTGAACAACAACAAGATGTCCAAGAGCGACGCAGATGAGCTAACCGAGAGGGCACTCAAGGGTGCAAATCTCTGGAAAGAAGTCAAGGACCGCCTGGACCGCCCTGGCTCTTCGCTTTCCGGTGGCCAGCAGCAGCGTCTGTGCATCGCCCGTGCAATCGCGGTTGAGCCCGATGTGATCCTGATGGATGAGCCGACCTCGGCGCTGGACCCAATCTCGACCGCCGCCATTGAGGACCTTGCGGTTGAGCTAAAGGAAAAGTTCACAGTGGTTATCGTGACCCACAACATGCAACAGGCTTCGCGCATCTCGGACATGACCGCGTTCTTCAACATCGCGGGCACCGGTATGCCTGGAAAGCTCATTGAATACGACAAAACCGAGAAGATCTTCTCGAACCCGTCGCAGCAGCAAACTGAGGATTACGTCTCGGGCCGATTCGGCTAGAAACAAAATCGGCTCCTAACTGGTTGCACCTCTCATGATTGAGACGGTCACCGAGGACCTCCCCACGGCCCACTCCGCCGACGGAAAACCAGCGCGTGTTTTGGTAACAGGCGCTACTGGCTATGTAGGTGGCAGATTGGTGCGTGAACTGCTCGCTCACGGCTACCGAGTCAGAGTCCTAGTTCGCGATGCAAGAAGGCTTCAGGACTATCCCTGGCGAGATGAGGTGGAGGTCATAGAGGGTGATGGGGCCAATCCTGACGCCCTAAACCTGGCACTGACCGGGATCGACATCGCCTACTACCTGCTGCACGCACTGATGGTGCAGAAGAACTTCGAGCAGCTGGAAGAGCAGCTTGCCGAGACCTTTGGCCGAATAGCCAAGAACAACGGGGTGCGACGGATCATTTACCTGGGCGGAATCGCAGCTCCAGGCGATGTTCTTTCTCCGCACATGTCGGCGAGGGCCAAAACCGGCGAGCTGCTGCGCTCATCAGGTGTGCCAACAATTGAGCTTAGAGCGGGAGTCGTAATCGGATCCGGCTCGGCATCTTTTGAGATGTTGCGTCACCTAACCGAGCGACTGCCAATTATGGTCACCCCAAAGTGGCTCAAGAATCGCATCCAGCCGATTGCGATTCGAGACGTGCTGCGGTATCTGGTTGGCAGCGCAACCATCGACGAGTCGGTGAACCAGGATTTTGACATCGGAGGACCCGATGTCTTCACATACATGGAGATGATGCAGATCTATGCCGAGGTCGCTGGTCTCAGGCGACGCATCATTATTCCGCTTCCAGTGCTTACCCCAAAGCTGGCCTCGGGCTGGATCGGGCTGGTCACACCGGTTCCGGTCACCCTCGCCAAACGATTGGTTGCCTCGCTCAAGCATGAGGTCGTGGCGAGAGACGATGAGATTCGAAAACTAGTCCCAGACTCCCCCACCGGGCTGACAGACTTCAGAAAAGCGGTCTCGCTGGCGCTCACCAGAATCAAGGAGCTAGATGTCGAGACTCGCTGGTCCAGTGCTCAAACACCAGAGACCCACTCTGAACCTTTGCCAACCGACCCGGACTGGGCGGGAGGATCGCTCTTTGAGGACGTGAGGCGCTATGTCTCGACGGATTCGGTTGAAGAGGTTTGGGCCCGGGTGGAAGCCATTGGCGGGGCCAATGGCTACTCGACTGCAACCTGGGCCTGGGAGCTGCGCGGTTTGATGGATCGGATGGTTGGCGGGGTTGGTTTGCGCCGCGGTCGGCGAGACCCCAATCAGCTTCGCGAGGGTGAGGCACTGGATTTTTGGAGGGTGGAGAAGATCTCTCGGCCAAACCTGCTGCGGTTGCGTGCCGAGATGAAACTTCCTGGCCTGGCTTGGTTGGAATTTAGGGTCGAGTCCCAAGCCAGTGGTGAAACTCTAGTTACCCAGCGGGCGCTCTATCACCCTCATGGGTTATTCGGGCACCTGTATTGGTGGGCGGTATTCCCCATGCATGGGATTGTGTTCCCATCGATGGCCAAGAAGATGGCCGGCTCAGGAGCCAAAAAGGTTTAGCTGAACTAGTCTTGTGCGGTGCAAAAAACTCGCCTGGCTGTTCTAGCTCTGCTTGGCGTTGGTTTTTTCTGGGCGGCTGCGTTTGTGTTGATGAAAGATGCCATCCAGCAGCAGCCATACATGGATTTTCTTGCCACGAGGTTTACTTTGGCCGCCAGTGCAATGGCAATCCTGAGGCCTAGAGTTGCTCTAAAGTTCCGAGCTGGCGACCTAAAGTACGGAGCCCTAATCGGGATTGTGCTTGCCTTCGGTTACATCACCCAAACCATTGGGCTGGACATGACGACAGCCGCCACCAGCGGCTTCCTTACCGGGCTCTATGTGATCTTGACGCCGCTGATCGCCTGGTTAGTGATGAAGCAAAAGGTTGCGACCAAGGTCGTCATTGGAGCAGGGCTAGCAATGATTGGGCTCGCGATTTTCTCGGGTGCAGCCAGTGACGTTGAATTTCAGGTTGGGCAGCTCTGGCTGGTCCTGTGTGCAGCCTTCTACGCGATCCATATTTTGATGTTGGGGCACTTTGGCCAGGGCCGCTCCTCTTATCGCTTTGCAATGATTCAAATTGCCTTTGCGGCACTTGTCACTTGGGGCTTTGCGCTGCTGGATGGCTACCAGGCGCCACCCAACGCCGAAGTTTGGTTTGCCGTTTTGTTCACTGCGCTACTTTCAACGGTGCTGGCCTTTTGGATTCAAACCTGGGCCCAGACCCTGCTTGAGCCATCTCGAGTGGCGCTGCTGATCACGAGCGAGGTGCTGTTTACCGCCATTATCGCGGTCGCGGTCGGGCAGGAGCCAGTCACCTTCGCCATGGTCTTTGGTGGTGGATTGATGTTTGTCGCGATGCTGTTTGTGGAGTGGCCCAGAAAGGGCGATCAGCCAGTTCTAGAGGCCCAGCTCCACGAGTAGCTGCTGCAATGCTTTGTTGCCGGCAATTTCTTTGGAACTGCGAGCCATAGCAACTGGCAACCTGCGCCGAAGCAGATCATCACGGCTAACTACCTTCTCATTTGAGACTATGTAGCGAACTTCCTCTTCGGTAATTCCAAGTCCCGGGAACAGGTCTTTCGGCTCGGCTCCCAGAATGTCAAAGGCGCGCTCGCCGTGTCGTCGCCACATGCCCGCTGCTATTTCCTCAGCATTGAAAGTGGCACGGGCAAAAACTAAGTCGTAAAACTCTTGGCGCCTGGCCTGGCTGCCTTCGCCAAACCAATCCTTAGGCTTTGCGACGCTGTGGCCAAATTCCTTGAGCTCGGCGACTATTTCTTCGCCCACATTGAGGCAATCGGTTAGCTTGCCACCCAAGATTGTGACCACTCTGCGGTCCTTGTTGGCCTCAACGATGTGCTTTCTGGAGAGCTGATGCCAATCCGCCACATCGCCCGAGCCGCCTCCCTCAACGACCAGCGGGCGAACACCGCAGCGCTCAGAAATGACCTGATCCTTCGTGATCGGCACCTTCAGCTCCAGCTGATTGTTGATTTGGCGAAGCACGAAATCCCGATCCTCTTCGGTAACTTCCGTTTCCGGATTCTCCACCCTGGTGTCGGTGGTGCCGATCATCGAGCGGTCCCCCATTGGCAGCACATAGAACAGTCGCCCCTGCTCATCCCAGAGCGCTAAAACTCGATAGTCGCTGGTGATGTTGCGGTTTAGCACCAGGTGAATTCCCTTGGAGAAAACCAATCCGGCCTCGGTTGGCGCTTGCAGCATCTCAGAAACCTCTTTGGCATAGGGTCCGGTGGCATTGACAACGCTTCTGGCGCGAACCTGGGTCTTTTTGCGGCCGGCCTTGAGATCTAGCTGCCATTCACCATCAAAATTGGCCCCCACCAGCTCGCTGTAGTTGCGAACGTCGGCTCCCAGTCGCTCGGCATGCCGAATGAAATCAAAAACAAACCTGGAGTCGTTGTCGGGCAGCTCGGCGTCGTAGTACTTCACTGCCTTTCGACCGGTGATCAAATTAGGCTCTAGCTCCTTGGCCACCTTGGCCGAGTACGAGGCCGGGGCCTTGGTGCCAAACAGACCTATTGCCCAATAAAACAGCGTTCCGAATGTTCCCAGAACTCGACCAAAGGGGGCGTTCTCGCCGAGCGATGCTAGAAAGCCAATCTGTTTGATCTGGTTTGGGTAGGCGCGCATCAGACGGTTGCGAGCCAAGCAAAGCTTAAAGACCAGCAGGAACTCATAGGTTTGCAGGTATTTGATACCGCCCCAGACCAGGCTTGAGGACTCCTGGGAGGTGAATGCGGCGAAGTCGTCCTTTTCGACGAGAAGTACCTTCTGACCGGCAGCACTGAGTGCCGCTGCCGCCACGGCGCCATTGATGCCACCGCCGATGATTGCAACGTCAAACTGTTCGATTTTGTTCGTTTTAGTTTGATTTTGTTCGGTCACAGTGCAAGCATAATTGGAAGACAGTCGCTTTTGAAGTAGCTATGGATTTCAAGGAGGAAATTCGTGTCAATTCTTGCAATCGATGCCGGCACCACCGGGGTCACCGCGCTGGTGATTTCAGACCGGGGCGAGGTAGAGGCCCGCGGATATCAGGAGTTCGAGCAGCACTTTCCCCACTCCGGCTGGGTGGAGCACGATCCGGAGCAAATCTGGCAGGCAACCTTGCACGCCGTCGAGCAAGCCATTGCGGGCCGACAGGACAGCCTGCGCTGCATCGGCATCACCAATCAGCGCGAGACTGCCGTGATTTGGGATCGCAAGACTCTCAGCTCCCCCACAAAAGCAATTGTTTGGCAAGACCGCCGAACCAGTGTCTTTACCGAGGAGCTGGAGAGCAAGAACGAAGGCGACTGGATTCGCAAGCGTACTGGGCTGAATATTGACCCCTACTTCACAGCTAGCAAGTTTCTGTGGTGGAAGCGAAACCTCCCGGACATCTGGGCCGGTGTGGAGTCGGGCCAGTTTGCTCTTGGAACCATTGACTCGTACTTGGTGGCAAGGCTTTCGGCAGGGAAACATCACATCACCGATGCCTCCAACGCTTCCAGAACTCAGCTCATGAGCCTCAACACCGGAGATTGGGATGACGAGCTGTTGGCAGCCTTTGAGATTCCGAAGGCTGCACTGCCACAGATCACACCCTGCTGGGGCGATCTTGCCAATAGCGATGCCAGGGCATTTTTGGGACTAGAACTTCCAATCACCGGCATGGCCGGAGATCAGCAGGCAGCGCTATTTGGCCAAACTGGTTTTGACGCTGGGGCATCGAAGTGCACATACGGAACCGGTGCCTTTATTCTCACCAACACGGCCGATGAGATTGTGCTGAGCGACCATGGCCTATTGGCTACTGTCGCCTGGATGGATTCCGACAGGAAGATCACTTACGCATCAGAGGGATCGGTGTTTGTGGCTGGTGCTGCAGTGCAGTGGCTTCGGGACAAGCTAAAGATCATTTCCAGCTCTCCAGAGGTGGAAGGTTTGGCCG
>JALQVB010000026.1 GCA_023260495.1 Aquiluna sp. | reverse complement strand
ATCGCATCGGCTGCGACAAAGGTGCCTGAGCTGCTGTGGTAATAAACAGCCTTGGACGTCAGCTCGGTGGTTAGGCCGTACTTCTCAAGGTTGAGGCGCTGGTAGGGCTCAATTGGAATTCTGTTCTTAGTCATTTTGCGCAGCACCCTTGCAGACGAAGAGCAGAATGCGCAGTCGCCATCAAAGATCATCAGGGCAGTATCCATTGGATAAAAGCCTAACTCGGGTGTATCGTGGCTAGGTTGCCTTGAGTGAGGCGGTTGGAGGCGTAGGCTGAAACGGTGAGCCAGACTGGTCGCAAAGAAAAGCTGCACCCGACCCAGATAGTGGTCCTTGCATTCTGTGCAGCCGTAATCGCTGGCACTCTATTTCTGCTCTTTCCATTCTCAACTGCACCGGGTAACTCGACTGATTTCGTAACCGCGCTGTTTACCGCTGTTTCTGCGGTTTGCATCACTGGCCTTACAGTTGTTGACACTGGAACCCACTGGTCTGGCTTTGGTCAAGTCGTGATTCTGTTCCTCATCCAAATTGGTGGCCTGGGAATCGTGTCCTTTGCGACTCTGGTTGGCCTTCTGATCTCTGGCCGAATCTCGCTGCGCGACAGGCTCAGCACCATGAGTGAGGCAAAGATTGTCGGTGTTGACAACATTCCCGCGCTATTGCGCACAATCATCCTGGTTTATTTCGGGTTTGAAATCGCTCTGGCCATCTATCTGATTGCCCGGCTAAGCATCTGGCACTCGGTCGCTCTTCCAGAGGCATTGTGGAGCGGACTCTTCCATGCCGTCTCTGCTTTCAATAACGGTGGCTTCTCGCTCTACTCGGACAGCATGAGCGGTTTTGCTGACGACCTCTTTGTTGTTGGCCCAATTGGGCTTGCGGTTGCTGTTGGCGGCCTGGGATTTCCGGTCTTGATTGAGCTCCATGAACGACTCTGGAGGATTAGGCGAGCTCCCGGCAATAGGCCGCGCCGCTTTTCCCTGCACACCAGGCTCACGCTCTGGACCACAGGTGTGCTGCTGACTTTAGGAACACTGTTCATTGCGGCTATGGAGTGGTCCAACCAGGCAACTCTGGGTTCGATGAACTTCTTCGAGAAGATCTGGAACGCTCTGTTCATGTCGGCGATGCCACGTTCTGGTGGTTTCAACTCCATCGATGTTTCCCAAATGGATCCAGCTACCTGGATGGGCATGGACTTCATGATGTTCATCGGGGGTGGTTCGGCCTCAACTGCTGGTGGAATCAAGGTAACCACCCTGGCCATTTTGTTTTTCATCATCTACACCGAGGTGCGCGGAGAGACGGCAGTGAACGTCGGTAACCGCAGACTGCCTCGTTCGATTCAGCGCCAGGCTCTGACCTTGGTCGCCCTCTACACCTTCTTGATTCTGTTTAGCACGCTGGCTTTAGCTGCGCTAACGGACTTCGACCTAGACCACCTGCTCTTTGAAGTTATTTCAGCCTCGGCAACAGTCGGACTCTCAACCGGCATTACGCCGGACCTGCCGGATTTTGCAAAGATCTGGCTTTCCATTTTGATGTTTGTCGGTCGCCTCGGACCGGTCGTAATCGCCTCCGCACTTGCTCTTCGCGTCGCGAAGAGGCACTATGAACTACCTAAGGAAAGGCCCCTAATTGGCTAGAGACAAGGCAAAGCGCCGCTCATTGCACTCGAATGTAATTGTCATCGGCTTGGGACGCTTCGGCACCTCACTGGCTCGAGAGCTCATGGCCACAGGCCATGAGGTGTTGGGTGTGGACACCGACGAGCGGCTTGTGCAGCAGCTTTCTCATGAGCTCACTCACACCGTCAAGGCTGACACCACAGACGAGGCAACCCTGAAGGAACTCGGAATCCAGGAGTTCGATGCGGCTGTAGTGGCCATCGGTGCAGATCTGGAAGCGTCAATCCTAACAACCTCGCTGCTATTGCAGGCTGGAGTACCAAATGTCTGGGCCAAGGCGAACTCCAAGTCTCACGGCAAGATCTTGGAGCAGCTGGGCTGCCACCACGTGATCTTCCCAGAGAACGAGATGGGCAAGCGCGTGGCACACATGGTCTCGGGTCAGACTCTGGACTACGTGCCGATTGACAACGACTTCGTCATGGCCAAGAGCGAGGTTCCACAAAGCTTTGACGGCAAGAACCTTGCCGAACTGAAGATTCGCTCCACTTACGGCGTCACCGTGGTAGCTGTCACCAAGGGCGATGGAAAATACACCCCGGCCTTCCCGGAGACGGTTCTCAAGGCGGGCAATCAGATTGTTGTTGCGGGACAGGTTGACCCGCTGAACGAGTTCTGCTCACTGGCATAAGCATGAAGTCCAAGGGATTAATTTTTTGGGCCATTGCCGTTGTGGTCTGGGCCATTGTTAGCTACCTGTATCACCCAACTGTGACCATCATGGCCGCTGGCGCAGCAATTGGTATTGCACTAACGGTTTTGGTGACCTGGTCTGGCTCTCGAATCCCAGAGGGCAAATTGTGGCTTTTGAAAGTCCTAGCCGTGTCCATCATGGCGGGGCTTATGAACGTGACCGCGCTGGATGTTGTCTATTCGTTGCTAGCGGCCCCTGAGGGCAACCGCTACATCCTGCCTATCGAGATGGTGGCCAGCGGCCTACTGCTCACCGCTTTGGTGTTTCTTCGATCTCGCCTTGGGTCTGAGCAAAAAGACTAGGAAAGCCGCCGCTATCCCCAGTGAGGACCAGAGCAGCCAGTAGAGCGACTGTGGCTGCTCCTCCTGAATGGTGATATCGACATCACCGGCGCAGTCGGGATAGCTGAAGGCTGGATCCGATCGATAGCCGGTTTCATTGACCACGGTGAATTCGAAGCCGTCACTGATCGGGTGCCCATCGGCAGAAACTACGCGCCAGGCAACCGAATAAATCCCAGGCATGTCTAGGTCGACAGGCAGGATTCCATCGGCACCTTGCGTCGGAAGGCAACCGGCGTAGAAGATTTCACCTGAGGGTGCTCTCACCACAATCTCATTGCCAGCGCCGCTGGCAAGTTCCAGAAGCTCATTGGTGAAGCTGAGGCGTATTTCCTGCACCCCGGCCGGTATGGTCTCGCTAGCTGCTGGATACTGATCCACCAGCTCTTCGTGGGCGTTTGCGCTCAGCGGAATAGCCGTTAGCAGCAATGCTGCCAGCGACCAGAGTTTATGCTTCATGGGTAAAAGTTTAGGCGGGTGAGATGAAGCAGATCTTTTTGGGGGTCACTGGAGGACTGGTCTCCGGCCTGTTGATTCTCGCCGTGCTGTTCTTCGGCCCGCTCGCTCCTGCCGAGCAGGTTGCCGAGCCAGTTGAAACCGCAACGACTCAGCCACCTGCAACCTTGGAACCTGCAAGTGAACCCACTGAGGAGCCCACGGAAGAACCCACGGAAGAGCCGATCCAGTGTTCGGTGACCGAGGCTGAAGATGCCGAGGACATCCTGAACCTACAGGCTCAGGTGGTAAACGCTGCAACGGGCGAGGTGTTGTTCGATCGGGGCAGCCAAACCCCTGCCAGAACCGCATCGGTGATGAAGCTTCTAACCGCAGCCGCTGCTCTTGAGACTTTAGGTCCGGACTACCGGATCACCACCAGGGTTTATGTATCGGCTGAAGATCCAAGCGTGCTCTACCTGGTCGGAGCCGGAGATGTCACACTCTCTCGCACCGGACCCGGAGTCTCGTCTGTCTATCGCAACGCTCCAAAACTTTCTGATTTAGCGAAGCAGATTGAAAGGGAGCTGCCCGAGCAGAGCTTCAGCAGGCTCGTGCTTGACAGCAGCCTCTACGGAGTCCCAGAGGGGGAGTACCAGGACGTATGGGACCGCCGTGGGCTAACAGATGGCTACATGTCTTACGTGAGCGCCCTGCAGGTTGACGGCGACCGAGACAATCCAGCGATTCTGTCTTCGCCTCGCTCCACCGACCCCGTCACGCGGGCCGGTAAATGGTTCCAGGAGGCACTTGGCACCGCTGCAGAGCTAGCGACATTGGAGGTGGGCATAGCCCCGGCCGATGCCGTGGAGGTTGCCAGTGTCAAATCGGCACCGATGTCCACCTGGATTGACTACATGCTGCAGGTGAGCGACAACACCCTCGCTGAAGCGATGGCACGTCTGGTCTCGCTCGATGTTGGAATGGACGGATCGTTCAAGTCGCTCACGGCTGCATACCAAAAGGCGCTGGCGAACACTGATCTAGATTTGGCCGAGATCAAGATAGAGGACGGCTCCGGGCTATCTCGCTACAACCAGGTGGCGCCAGCGACGATCAATCAATTGCTCATGTTGATTGATGAGGGCTACGGCGACTTTGCGCTGATAGATGCCGGGATGCCGGTCTCTGGCACGCCTGGATCGCTCAGCTCGAGATTCCTCGATGTCGTGGGGAAGGTGGTTGCTAAAACGGGATGGATTCGAACCGGCTATTCGCTCGCTGGTTTTCTCTACCCCGAGGATGGCTCCAAGTTGCTGTTCACGATTTACAACCTGGGCGAGTCGGTTCGGCTTGTGAACCGAGACGCCATGGACGAATTGGTGCTCGCTTTTTACAACTGCGGAGCAAGTCTGGTAAACAGATAGCCATGGCAACAGCACTCTTCATCATTGACGTTCAGGTTGATTTTTGCGAGGGCGGTGCCCTTGCCTGCGAGGGTGGCGCACTGGTCGCGCAGAAGATTACCCAGTACCTGGCTGAGCACAGGGGTAGCTACGACTATGTAGTTGCCTCGCGGGATTGGCACACGCCTGATTCCGAAAATGGCGGCCACTTTCCGCCGCAGGGCATCGAGCCAGATTATGTAAATCACTGGCCGCTGCACTGCATTGCGAACACCCACGGAGCTGAGTACCACGCCAATTTGGATAGCTCTCTGATAGATATCCACATCAAAAAGGGACAGGGCGCGCACGGCTACTCGATTTTTGAGGGCACTACCGAATCTGGTGAGTCGATACAGAGCGTAATCTCCAGGCTTGAAATTGATCAGGTTGATGTGGTGGGCATCGCCACCGACTACTGCGTGCGGGCGAGCTCGCTCGATGCGATCATGGAGGGTCTAAAGGTCCGGGTGATTACATCGTTGACAGCAGGGGTAAGCCCGGTGAGCACAGAGGCTGCGATTGATGAACTTGTCGATGCGGGTGTTCAGGTGGTGGCCAAGGCCTAGGCGTCACGCCTAGCGCCATCGCTGGCGGCAACGGCGAACACATTCGGCTCCGCAAAGCCCTTCTTTGCAAAGATTGCTTTGCAGTGTTCGCTCAACAGCTCCATCTTGCTCTGGTCGATGATGGCAATGGCTGCCCCACCGAAACCGCCTCCGGTCATTCTTGCCCCAACGGCGCCGACCTCCATGGCCAGTTCCACTGCGGTGTCAAGCTCAACAACCGAAATCTCAAAGTCATCGCGCATTGAGGCGTGAGATTGCAGAAGCAACTGGCCGAGGGTGGCCATGTCGCCTCGTTTTAGAGCATCAACTGCGTCCAAAACCCGTCGGTTCTCGGTGATCACGTGCTTACAGCGACGGAAAGTCAGCTCATCGAGTGCCTCCTGGGCTGCAGGCAAGTCTTCCTCGGTAAGGCCCCTCAGAGAATCCACACCCATTGCCGCGGCACCTGCTTCGCAGGCCTCGCGCCTGGAGCGGTAGCCTCCATCGGAATGGCGGTGAGCAACGCGGGTGTCCATCACGGCAACGACCAAGCCTCGCTCCTGCAGACCAAGTGGCACCAACTCGGTTTCCATGCTTTGGCAGTCAAGCAACACCGCGGCATCTTTCTTGGCCAGCATCGAGGCCGTCTGATCCATCATGCCGGTTGGCGCACCAACCACGTCGTTTTCCGCCCGCTGGCCAATCAGGGCCAGCTCCTGAGCGGACTTGCCGGCCTCCCAAATGTCATTGAGCGCGGTGGCAACGGCACATTCGATGGCAGCCGAGGACGATAGCCCGGCCCCTACCGGTACATCGGAGGTGAAGTAGGCATCGAAACCACCATTGGCACTATCGCGCATGACCCATGCCACGCCAAGTGGGTAGAGGGCCCAATCAAGATCTGCAGGCTGCTTTTTTCCAAGCTCAAACTCAACCACCTGGTCGGAAATCGTGCTGCTCAACCGGATTAGGTTGTCACTGCGTGGCGATAGCGCTACGTAGGTGCGGCGGTCGATTCCAAAGGGAAACACATATCCGTTGTTGTAGTCGGTGTGCTCGCCAATCAGATTGGCTCGGCCAGGGGCCGACCAAACTCCGGCGGGTTCGTAGCCGTAAGTTGTTGAGAAACCAGTTGTCGCTTCCTGCACGCTCAAGAAATTACCTCTCGCAACCTTTCCGCCGTGACCTCGGGGGCAATGTCCCCAACGAAAGCGCCCATGGCACTTTCGGATCCGGCCAGGTATTTGAGCTTATCGGCTGCGCGGCGCGGGGACGTAATTTGGAGCATCAGGCGAATCTTGTCTCTCCCCTCGATCATCGGCGCCTGGTGCCAGGCTGAGATGTACGGGGTAGGGGTTTCGTAGAGCTGGTCCAGACCAGAAAGAATCTGCTTGTAGACCTCCGCCAGTTCACTCGCTTCTGAATCCGTTAGTTGAGATAGATCCGCCAGATTGCGCTTGGGCAGCAGGTGCAGCTCAACTGGCCAACGGGCAGCGAAGGGAACAAAGGCAACGAAGTTGTCCGACTCAAGAACCTTTCGCTCCGAAGCCGCTTCAAATTTCAGCAAGTCACCGAAGAAGTCGCCAGAGTAGCTCTGCGCAGCGCTGACAAGCTTCTGGGTGCGCGGGGCAACAAATGGGTAGGCGTAAATCTGTCCGTGCGGGTGGTGCAGGGTCACGCCGATTTCCTCGCCACGGTTTTCAAATGGGAAAACCTGCTTCACCCCCGCAATCCGCTGCAGGTTATCGGTTCGATCCATCCAGGCACCGATGACCGTGCGGATGCGCTCTGTCGACATGTTGCCCAAGCTGCCAGCGTGCTCAGGGCTGAATACAACTACCTCGCAGCGACCAAAGGAGGTTGTAGAGAATCCAAAGCGCTGGCCGTTTGGCAGGTCAATCTCCCCGGCACTTGGCCCGAAGGCTGGGCCTTTGTTTTCGAAAACCGCAACATCGAAGTTATCTGGTAGTTCACTTAGGTTGTCTTTGGTGGTGGGGCAGAGCGGACAGGCGTGTGCTGGCGGCAAGAAGGCTCGCTGCTGGCGATGCGAGGCAACCGTTATCCACTCAGATGTGAGTGGATCGAATCGGAGCTGAGCGGTTTGTGGTCGCTCGTCCGGTTCGCGGGTGTCTGCTAGGCGGCTTTTGGGCAGAGTGGAGGAGGCATCATCGAAGTAAAAGATGTCTCTTCCGTCAAAGAGCTTGCCGTCAATTCGCTGGTTCACTCAGTAGCCTGCCATTTCCTTCATAGCTAACATAATCGGATGCAGAATAGCTATCCGACTGAGCAACTGAGTCTCTTCCACGAGAGCGGAAGTGCTACAAGTATGGCATCGATTTCCACCACCGGTGGGATGTTGCTGGATTTGCAGCTTGGAGGCGCGCAGCTAATTTCCTCCGCGAACATCGCCAACCCCCTCGCCATTTATATGGGCACCGTGCTGGCACCATGGCCTAATCGACTGCGCGACGGGCGCTACGAACTGAACCAAACGAGCTATGCATTTGAGAAGCTAGATGCCCAGCAAAACCTCAATCACGGCTTGGTAGGGGAGCGAGAGTTTGAGATTGTTGAACAGGGAGAATCCTTTGTCTCGTTGGGCTACGAATTTGGATCTGACCCCGGCTACCCCTTTCGGGTCGATTTGACTGTGCGATACGAACTGACCGAGAACGAGCTGCTAGTCACCGCCTTGGCTTTGAACAATGAGCGCGAAGCGACCCCATTCGCAATCGGCTTCCACCCCTACTTTTTGGTTGTAGAGGCCTTTGAGTTGAGTGGCGATTTCTCGCACCATGTTCTGACCGACGAGCGGATGCTGCCATCTGGCGCCGAGCAGGTGAATGGGCTTCGCTACGCCGGCGGACCCATGGACGACTGCTATTTCGGCAGCGACAGCGTTTTGCTGAAGACCGCGGAGGCTTCGGTTCAAGTTCAACTCGGTGAAAACATGAGTCACTTCATGTTCTATCGACCGGGGCCAGACATTGGAGATTCCATGCTCGCGATAGAACCCATGAGCTCATCGGCAAACGTCTTTGCCGATGACATTCGTTCAGTTTTGCTTCAACCCGGTGAGCTCAAGCGCTACAGCTTCAGTGTCAAAAAGCAGTAGAGGCAAGACCTGCCTCGTCTGCTTCGATACCGGCAATTATGCGCGCCGCCACATGCTCCGCGGTCATGCCGGCTGGAAACTTTGGCGCCACCCCCGCAATAGCCCGATCAGCGAGACCCGTTTCGGTGTGTCCTGGGCGAGCCGAAATCGTTAGCGTCCCTGCCCTGCGCCACTCTCGGGAAGCCCCCGTCAAAAAGCCTTCAATCGCGCACTTAGAAGCCGAGTAGGCGGCTAGGCCGGGCAGTGGCTTCTCGGCAACGACGCCGGTTAGGTTCACAACGAACGATTCATCCTGCTTGGCAAGCAGGCCGGAGAGTGCGGAGAAAAGTTGCATCGGACCGGCTGCATTGATTGCCATGAGGGTACTAATAGTCTCGGCGGCGAGCTCTTCGGTGTTGCCAAAGGCAACCACACCGGCGGCATTGATAACTCCATCGAGCTCGCTGGCGGCGTTGAGGTAGTCGGTGAGCGTCTTGATGCTCTCTGGCTTTGTTAGGTCAAGCAGCAGCCGCACCTCCACCTTGGCTGGAATTTTTGCCGCAGTCTCGTTGCTGCTCGCGGTTGCCAGCACCGTCGCACCCTTGTCAATGAGCTGGCGAACTAGCTCGGACCCAAGGGCACCGGATGCACCGACAACCAAAATTCTCTTTCCAGATAACTCCATGTGCTCCCCAACCACTTATTACCCGTGGTTATTTCGCAACTAGAATTGCGTGGTCTATTCAGGAGAAAAATTGAAGTTAAAGATTGCCCTCACTGCCCTTTTTGCGCTTGCCCTAACTGGCTGCAGTGCCGACCAGCAGTTTGAGGCTGACGGCAGCTGCGATGGGGTCGAGGTGGTCATCAACTACTCCGGACAGGCCGAGAATTCAAGGCAATGCATCGGAATCGAGGGATCCAGCGAGGTAGCGAAGAACATCCTTGCTTCTGCCGGAATTGCCGTTGAGGGCACCAAGAGCTATGGCGATGCTGTTGTCTGCCGAGTCAACGATGTTCCCTCGAGCACCGAGGAGCTAATTGTTGAGGGTGAGGATCCATACCTAGAGACCTGTGAGGATATGCCTGCGGCCTTTGCATACTGGGGACTTTGGGTCAAGGAAGATTCCCAAAGCGACTGGGCCTATGCCATGGAGGGAATCGGCTCGCTGCAGATGACCAAGGGGCAGTCGCTCGGACTCGCCTTCTCGCTTGCAGGAGAAGCTCCGACACCGGATCAGTAAATGCCAACCAGGACAGCAAGACTAAAGCTGGCGATCTCGCTGGCTCTGGGTTTTGTCCTGTTTCGTATCCTCTACGCCTTCATCTTTTCCGGACTGGGCGGAACCCAGCTGCTGCTTGATATGCCCAGCTACCGACTAGCCGGTCCGTTCCGATCTATTGAGATATTGGGCCCGATCACGCTGGATGGCATTTGGAGAAATGTTTCACTAGCGATTCCCTTTGCGGCAACCATCCTGGTCTTTGGCGTCTTAGCGGTGTCCTTTGATCCAGCCCGTCTGTCGGCATTTGGCAAGAGCGTTCCCAGATTGGGCTGGCTCACAACAACCATCGCCATAGGCCTTAGCTCAATTCCGCTCCTTGCGGCCAACGCACGAGAGCTAAACAACTTCCGCAAACTTCGAGGGGAAAGCCGCCTTTCCATAATCACTCCGCTATTTGAGCGCACGGTGGCGATGGCCATGGCTACCGCATTGGAGATTTCTCGTAGTGAACCAGCTAGCCATGCGCCAAGCGGACTGAGTGTTTCCAGCTTGCAAATAGGAGATTTTGGTCCGATTGACCTCAGCCTCAAACCAGGAGAGTTGATGCTGCTCAGTGGTGCGACTGGGGCGGGCAAATCGACACTACTAAGAGCGCTAGCGGGAGAGGCCTTCGAGGATGATGCCCGCAGGGTCTCGGGTGAAATTCTTATTGGCAAAGATAAACTGACCGATTTTGACAGCGGATCTCGGCTGGCATATTTCGTCCCACAGCTGCCACAGGGTAAGTTTCTCGGCGAAAAGGTTGAGGGTGCCGGTCCGTTCACTGCAGGCCTTGCGGGAAAGGCCGTGGCAACTTTGTCGCATGGTGAGGCCTACCGACTGGCGCTCGATACAGTCTTGCGGCGCTTGCCAAGATTGCTGCTGCTCGATGAGCCAGCTGCCGCGCTGGATGCAAATGGCATGGAGCTCCTACTAGAGCGGCTGAAAGTGCTGACGGCAGCTGGCACCACCGTAATCGTTGCCGAGCACAGGACAGAGCAATTTGCCCCAATCGCTACCCAGCTATGGCAAATTTCGGATCACGGGCTTGTTTCTGGCGTCTACAAGCCTGAAAGCCTTGAGTCAATTCGCACCCCTGAGCTGACCGATCGAAGCCAATCGGCGGTTCTGGTGAAGTTCCCTTCCGGTAAGCCCATCGCCGGGCTTCAGCTGCACCTGGGCGAGTGCGTGGCGATTGTCGGTGAAAACGGCGCGGGCAAGTCCACCATGCTGAGACAAATTGCTGCTTCAGATTCAGCCCGCACCGAGGTATTTGGGCAAGAGATTCGTAGCTTTGATCCTAGGTCGGTCGCGCTCGTGCCGGATCGGCCGGCCGGCTTTTTTGTGACCGATTCGCTTCGTGCAGAGCTGCGCCGGGCAGACCGGATTGCCAAGGGTCGCCCAGGACTGACCAGATTGACCCTCGAGTCGGTTTTGGGTGAATGCGTTGAGGGGTCGCTGGATACGCACCCGCTCGATTTGTCTACGGGCACTCAGCTTGCACTGGCGATAGCAATGCAGTTGGCCCACAAGCCCCAGCTGCTGCTGATTGATGAGCCGGTCCAGGGGCTTGATCCAAAGGCCAGAAATCTAATGGCCGAGACCATTCGCTGCGTCCAAGAGACCGGGTGCGCTGTCATCATGGCAACCCATGACTCTGAGTTCGCCTCTCGCCTTGCAAGCAGAACGTTCGAGCTGAACAATCAGGTGTTAACGACGCGAAAGGCAGAGTCGCAGGCATGAAACTAAAGTCGCAACTGCTGCCTGTCATTTCGTTGGTCGCGTTAGCAATATTTTTCTGGCCGTTTTGGACCGGTTCCCAAATTCTTTCAATTGGTCTCGGTGGCATTCTGGCGACCCTGGCCACTATCGCTCTGCTCACAATCACCTTCTTGCTTTTCGAGGGGCAGCTACTTGGCCCCAAACAGTTGGCACTGCTTGGCACCATGGCGGCACTCGGCGCTGCACTCAGGGTTGGAACCGGGGGAGTGGCCGGCCTGGAGCTTGTCTTCGCCGCAGTGATTTTGGGCGGGGCCGCATTCGGGGTGCGTTTTGGGTTCCTACTCGGTGCGGCAACTATCTTGGTGTCGTCAGTCTTCCTCGGGGGCATCGGGCCCTGGACTCCATTCCAGATCTTTGCCACTGCTTGGGTTGGCGCTGGCGCTGGTTTTATCTCTGGAAGACTGACCCGGTTCAAGATTCCAGTTTTGGTGTTCTATTCGATTGTGTCGAGCTATCTGTTTGGCCTGTTGATGAATCTTTGGTTTTGGCCCTCTGCCGTTGGCCTCTCTAGCTCCCTCTCCTACGTTGAGGGTGCCTCACTGGGGTCAAACCTCGCTAGTTTTCTAACGTTTAGCTTGGTCAGCTCCACTCTCACCTGGGATACCGTTCGGGCAGTATCGGTGGCCCTCGTACTTGCAGTTTTTGGCCGAGCAGCGCTCAGGGCGCTGGCGCGGGCAAAGATTTAGACCGAGAAGTACTTGGCCTCTGGGTGGTGGAAGACAAAGGCATCGGTCGATTGCTCTGGATGAAGCTGCAACTCATCGGACAGCTCTATGCCTAGCCGCTCTGGCCTCAGTAGCTCTACCACCTTTCGCCTGTCTTCCATGTCGGGGCAGGCTGGGTAGCCGAGCGAGAAACGGGCACCTCGATACTTCAGGTCAAAATACCCAGCCACATCGCTTGGATCCTCACTGGCGAATCCCAGCTCGGCTCGGATGCGGCTGTGCCAATACTCCGCCAGGGCTTCGGTTAGCTGCATGGCGAGTCCGTTTAGTTCCATGTATTCGCGATAGGAATTTGACTTGAACAGCTCAGCAGTGAAGCTGTCCACTTTTGCGCCTGCGGTAACCAGCTGAATCGGCATCACGTCAATTTGGCCAGACTCCTTGGCTTTGACGAAGTCAGCCAGACAAAGGTGTCGGTCTCGGCGCTGACGAGGGAAGTTGAACCTGAGCCGCTCTTTACCAAGCTCACCTGCCCCACCATCTGGTGCTAACACCCCTGGCGTTCCCAACAAACCGCTTGGGTCATCGCCATGGCCGAGCACAATCACTTCGTTGCCATCCGAATAGACCGGGAAGTAGCCATAGACCACGGATGCATCCAGGATGCCCTCAGCGAGAATCTTGTCGAGCCAGTAGCGAAGGCGTGGCCGCCCCTCTGTTTCCACCAATTCTTCGTATCCTGGGCCATCGCCGCGGGTGGGTTTCAGGCCCCACTGCCCCATGAAGGTGGCCCGCTCATCCAAGAAACCGGCGTAATCGGATAGCTTGATTCCCTTCACCAGTCTGGTGCCCCAGAATGGCGGCACGGGAACCGGGTTGTTACTTGCCACATCAGACCGGCTGGGCATTTCAGCTTCCTCGGTCAGCGTGAGCTGGCCCTTGGCGTGGATGCGCTTTTTCAGTGCCGGAAGCCCCACGCAATCTGGGTCGGCACCGCGAGCGACCTTCACGAGGGGCTCCATGAGGGCAAGTCCCTCAAAGGCGTCTTTGGCGTAGCGAACCACTCCATCAAATTCTCCGGCTAGGTCGTCTTCAACGAAGCTTCTGGTCAGAGCAGCTCCACC
>JALQVB010000025.1 GCA_023260495.1 Aquiluna sp. | reverse complement strand
AACCACCCGTGGGTTCGCTTCGGTGCTGCACGCGGCACTGAACGGAGCGACTGCAGCCGAGATTGAGAACTTCGATGACGACTTTCCCTCCCGGCTTGGAATCGAAAAGTTGATCTCTCCACTACGAATCCGCGGCATGCGCGGCATGTTGTTTCGAATCAAACGAAAGACCCGGGAACTGGTTGCATGATTTCGCAAAGCTCGGTGAACTGAGCGATCTAACCGCCTCACTGGTCGTTGGCCACAGCGGGAACTCTGTATCGGATAACGGCACTTCCCAAGGCCTAGGCAATGCAGCTGATTTCGCGCTGCTGATGCATCTCCGATCACGCAGTCAGGTGGTGCTAACTTCGGGTCTGACGGCACGCCTCGAGCAGTACAAAATGCCGAGCACCGCAGACCTTGCGATTCTGAGCAGGACCGGAGGTTTTGAACCTGAGGTTACCGGCGGTAGAGAGGTAATTCAGCTGGGTGAGCGAGCCGACTATTTTGAGGCTACTGCAGCGCTGCGTGAGCTTGGCTACGAGCGCATTCACACCGAGTTTGGAGCTGCGGGGTTCACTCAGCTGGCCCGGCACGAGGAAGTCGACTGCATACTTAGCTCCATCTCCGAGGCTGGATTGCGAGCATTTTGCGAGCAGCAATCGCTGACGATAAACGATCTGATATTGCTGCCGGAGCTCTTTATTGCTCGAGTTCGCAGCGTGGCAAGGTGAACATAGCCTTACCTTGAAGTAATTTTCTTCCGTGGAGTTAGACCTAAACCAAATCAGCGAGCCGTTTGCCGGCATGCTTCGAGGGCTCTCTTTAGTCACTCCGCGCGATGAGATTGCGCTCATACAAATCCCCTCCCCTAAGGGCATAGCGCCGGAGGCAGTGGCCATCGCAGCTGAGGTAAACCACGAGACCGCCTCGGATCATGGCGTTAGTCGGCTGGTTTTTTGCCGTGACCCCGAGTCGCCCGAGGGTTGGAATAGCGAGTATCGGATCATTGGCTATGCCAAGAGCCCAATTGAAGTCGAGATGGCCAAGGACGACTTCACTGCCGCCATGCCATGGGAGTGGCTGAAGGATTCACTCACGGCGGCAGGCGCCGCCTTTGCCCACGAGGCCGGCACCACCACCACGGTGGTCTCCACCGGTCACGGCTCTCTGATTGGCCAGCCGCAGCACGGTGAGCTCGAGATTCGGGCCAGCTGGGCACCCACAGACTTCGATCTGGCGCCACACTTGGCCGGCTGGATTGAGCTGCTCGCGCTAATCTCAGGACTCCCACCAAAAGAGTCGAAGGTTGTGAGACTCGGTTGAAGCTGGAATCGCCACGACTTCCAGTCAACTACGTAGCAACCGGAGAGGGCCTAGACGCTCTTCTAGCGGACCTGGCGAGTTGTAGCCAAATTGGTCTTGATGCGGAGCGAGCCAGTGGCTTTCGTTACTCGCAACGCGCCTACCTGATTCAAATTTCCACCCACGAAAACATCTACCTGGTAGATCCCGAGTCGGAGCAGCTGCCGACTGGCTGGAATCAGTTGCTGGCCAGCGCCATGGCCCCGCTCACCTGGATCTTGCATTCAGCAACTCAGGATCTTCCGTGTTTAGCCGAGTTGGGCATCACCCCAACATCGATTGCCGATACCGAGTTAGCAGCAAGATTTGTTGGTGTGGAGAGGTTTGGATTGGCCTCTCTCGCGCAGCAGTTTTTGGATCTAGAGCTGGAAAAGGAGCATTCGGCTGCCGACTGGTCGGTCAGGCCTCTTTCCACCAGTATGCAAAACTATGCGGCCCTGGATGTTGACGTGCTGTTCGAGCTCTGGGACAGCCTCGAGGCCGCCTTGGTGGGCTCCGAGAAGCGCGCCTGGCTGCAACAGGAGCTAGATCGCCTGGTCGGATTTAGCCCGCGCCAACAGTCGGAGCAACCCTGGCGCGGCCTTCCCGGGATGGCCAAAATCCGCGACTTACCAAGACAGCAGATTGCAGCCAGCCTGTGGGTGGCGCGTGACAGGCTCGCACAGGAACTGGACGTTGCCCCCGGACGATTGATACCCGACCGCGCGATTGCTGCAGTCGTAGCCCATCCGCCGGCGTCCAAGCGCGAGTTGGCAAACAATCGCGAGTTTCACGGCAGGGCATCGAGGTCCAAACTGGACACCTGGTGGCAGGCGATCGCGGATGCTCCAAATTTTGAGATCACGCCACTGCCGCCTGACCCCAACCACGTCCCAAACCACCGAAGCTGGGATAAGCGTTTTCCTGAGGCTCACGCGCGCCTCAGTGAGGTTCGGCCGAAACTTCTAGACCTAGCGACATCTCATTCGCTTTCGATTGAGCTGTTGCTCACCCCTGACACTCTGCGCAGAGTTTGCTTCAACCCTGCTCAGGACTTAGAGGAGCAGTTGCGCACATTGGGCGCAAGAAGCTGGCAAATTGAGCTTTGCGCACCAATAATCCGTGAGACTTTTGCCAACCTGGAACCAAGCGAGGGCTAGAGCGATCGCATTCGTTCGAGAATGGCGTTGGCAAGTGCCTTGGGCTCCAGGCCAAATTCAGCTAGAAGTTCTGAGCGCTCAGCATGCTCAACGAATTGCGTCGGTATTCCAAAATTGAGCACTCTTGCACTAGCACCACGATTCGCAAGCTGGAGTGCGTAGCTTTCCCCAACTCCCCCGCTAACGATGCCATCTTCGATTGTGACAACCAAATCGTAGCCACTTGCCAGCTCGAGGAGATCCTGCGGCATTGGGGTCACCCAGCGCGGGTCAACGACAGTTGCAGAGCCACCTTGTCCGTCGAGTTCTTCAGAGACTTCCATTGCCAGCTGGGCAAATGGACCTAAGCCAATCAGGAGGATAGCTTCGCCATCTGATCTCCTCAGCAGCTCGGAGCCACTCTCTAGCTGGCCTACAGCCTGGATGGCCTGAGGTATAGACCCTTTCGGAAACCTGATGACCGTCGGAGCATCGTCAACCTCTATGGCCTCTGCTAGAGCACGCTCGAGCGTGGCAGCATCGCGCGGGGCGGCTATGCGAATTCCTGGCACGGCCTGAAGCAATGCGAGATCCCAGATGCCATGATGCGATGCTCCATCTGGACCAGTGATGCCGCTGCGATCGAGGACGAAGGTAACTCCGAGGCGATGGAGCGCAACATCCATAAGTAGCTGGTCGATTGCTCGATTAAGGAAAGTTGCGTAGACGGCAACGACAGGGTGCTTTCCCGCTGTGGCTAGCCCGGCGGCCATCGCAACAGCATGCTGCTCGGCAATGCCAACATCCACTACTCGATCTGGGTGCTTGTCAGACAGCTCGCGAAATCCCACTGGGATGCGCATTGCCCCGGTAAGAGCTACCAAATCGGGGTTAGTCTCGGCCAAGCTGGCTAGCGCCTTCCCGAATACGCCGGTCCAACTTGCTGACCCACCAGATGCCAGACTGGAACCGGTAACCGGATCAATCTTTCCAACCGCGTGGAAGTTATCATCCTCATCGGCCAACGCAGGGGCGTATCCCTTGCCCTTTACGGTCTTGATGTGGACGATGCTGGGCCTGTTGGCACTCTTCGCCGCTTGCAGAGTCTGCTCCAAAACTGGCAGGTCGTGGCCGTCAATCGGGCCGAAATAAGCAAACCCGGACGTGGCCAGAAAATTCTCTCCGGGATGGCCGGAGTCTGAAAGGCCAGATACCAGCGACACTATTCCTCCAACAGTTGGGTCATAGGACCTGCCGTTGTCGTTTAGCACAATCACAAGGTTTCCAAGGCCAGAGGCTGAGATGTTGTTCAGCGCCTCCCAGGCAACTCCCCCAGTTAGCGCTCCATCTCCGATGACCGCCACGGCGTAGCGATGCGATGCTCCTGAAAGCTGGTAACCAAGTGCTAGCCCATGCGCCCAAGAAAGCGACACGGAGGCGTGCGAGTTCTCGACCAGATCGTGCTCCGACTCGCTGCGTTGCGGATACCCCGCAACACCGCCGCGCGAACGAAGCCCAGTTAGTTCTCGCCTACCGGTAACCATCTTGTGCACGTAGCTTTGATGGCCGGTATCGAAAACCAGCGAATCACTCGGAGAGTCAAACACACGATGCAAAGCCAGAGTGAGCTCCACGGCGCCGAGATTGGGGCCTAGGTGGCCCCCAGTCGTAGCCACCGTAGCTACTAGATCAGCTCGAAGCTCACCAGCAAGCTCTTCAAGCTCGGTGTAGTCCAGCGTTTTGAGATAGCTGGGATTTAGCTGCTCCCCCACGAGCTAGAACCTATGCAACTAACGACCTAAGCACGTACTGGAGAATTCCACCATTGCGGTAGTAGTCAGCCTCACCTGGGGTGTCGATTCGGACGATGGCATCGAACTCAATGGTCTCCTTGCCCGCTGGTGAATGTTCACTTGGCTTGGCAACAACCTTTACGGTCTTTGGAGTCGAACCCTGGTTCAGCTCTTCGATGCCACTGAAGCTAAATACCTCTGTGCCATCAAGACCAAGCGATGCGGCAGTCTGCCCAGCTGGGTATTGCAGTGGCAAGACTCCCATGCCGATTAGGTTGCTGCGGTGGATGCGCTCGAAGCTCTCCGCCAGAACAACGCGCACACCCAGCAGCCTGGTTCCCTTAGCAGCCCAGTCGCGAGAGGAGCCACTGCCATATTCCTTGCCGGCCAGCACAACCAGCGGCACGCCTGCCGCGCGGTAGTTCTCGGAGGCGTCAAAGATGAAGCTCTGTGGCGCATCTGCTTGCGTGAAGTCACGGGTGTAGGAACCTTCAACATCATTCAATAGCTGATTGCGCAGTCGGATGTTGGCAAAGGTTCCGCGAATCATGACCTCGTGGTTGCCGCGCCTGGAGCCATAGCTGTTGAAGTCGACACGCGAGACGCCGCGCTCGGTCAGATACTTGCCAGCAGGTGAATCTGCCTTGATTGAACCAGCCGGTGAGATGTGGTCGGTAGTCACGCTGTCACCCAGCTTGACTAGAACCCGTGCGCTGTCCACATCGGAGACTGGCGCTGGCTCCAAAGTCATGCCGTCGAAGTAAGGAGCCTTCTTGACATAGGTCGAACGCTCGTCCCACTCGAACGTTGCGCCCTCTGGAGTTGGCAGTGAGCGCCAGCGGTCATCGCCATCGAACACAGAGGCGTACTGAGTCTTGAACATGTCGCTGTTGATAGATGAGTCGATTGTCGCCTGCACCTCATCTGGGGTTGGCCAAATGTCCTTTAGGAAGACCTCCTGACCGGATTCATCAGTGCCAAGCGCATCGGCTTCGAAATCGAAGTCCATGGTCCCTGCCAGGGAGTAAGCAATGACAAGTGGCGGAGACGCCAGATAGTTCATCTTGACATCTGGATTGATGCGCCCCTCAAAGTTCCTATTGCCAGAGAGCACGGCAGTCACAGCGAGATCACTCTCGTTGATGGCGGAGGAGATTTCCTCATCCAGTGGACCGGAGTTTCCGATGCAGGTGGTGCAGCCGTAGCCGACCAGGTTGAAGCCCAGCTGGTCCAGGTAGCCCGTCAGGCCTGCCTTTTCGTAGTACTCGGTCACCACCTTTGAACCGGGGGCGAGTGAGGTCTTGACCCAGGGCTTTGCCTTGAGACCCTTCTCGACCGCCTTCTTGGCCAGAATGCCGGCAGCCAGCATCACCGACGGGTTAGAGGTATTGGTGCAGGAGGTGATTGATGCAATCGCAACAGCACCGTGGTCAATCTCAAAGTCGCGGCCACTAACAGCGGTTGGCTTTGAAGAATTCTCTGCGTAGTTCTTCAGATCCCTCTCAAATGAAGCCCTGGAGACAGAGAGTTCGATTCGATCCTGTGGTCGCTTTGGTCCGGCGATGGAAGGAACAACCGTGCCGAGGTCGAGCTCAAGGTATTCCGAGAAGGTTGGCTCAATGGCTGGGTTGTGCCACAGTCCCTGAGCCTTGGTGTAGGCCTCAACCAAGGCCACCTCGTCATCGCTGCGTCCGGTAATTCTCAGGTAATCCAGTGTGACTTCGTCAATTGGGAAGATGGCTACCGTGGAACCAAATTCGGGCGACATGTTGCCGATGGTGGCGCGGTTTGCTAGCGGAACCTTAGATACGCCAGAGCCGTAGAACTCTACAAACTTGCCTACCACACCGTGCTTGCGGAGCATCTCCGTGATGGTCAATACCACGTCGGTTGCGGTTGCACCGGTTGGAATGTCACCGGTTAGCTTGAAGCCGACGACCCTTGGAATCAGCATGGAAACTGGCTGACCCAACATTGCAGCCTCGGCCTCGATTCCTCCAACGCCCCAGCCGAGCACGCCAAGGCCGTTGACCATGGTGGTGTGGCTATCGGTTCCCACGCAGCTGTCTGGGTAGGCAACCAGTTCACCATCAACCTCACGAGTCATCACGGTGCGGGCCAGATACTCAATGTTTACCTGGTGCACGATTCCAGTTCCTGGAGGAACCACCTTGAAGTTGTCGAAGGCAGTCTGTCCCCAGCGCAGGAACTGGTAGCGCTCACCATTGCGTTGGTACTCGTATTCAACGTTTCGCTCGGCAGCATCTGGTGATCCAGCCACATCGATTACCACAGAGTGGTCAATTACCATCTCGGCGGGTGCCAGCGGATTGATCTGCTGCGGGTCGCCACCTAGCTCAACAACTGCCTCACGCATGGTTGCAAGGTCTACAACACACGGAACACCGGTGAAGTCCTGCATGATGACGCGAGCTGGTGTGAACTGAATTTCGGTGTCTGGCTCCTTGGAGGCGTCCCAGTTGCGCAGGGCGTTCACGTGATCAGCAGTTACGTTGGCGCCATCTTCGGTGCGCAGCATGTTCTCAAGCAGAATCTTTAGCGAGTAAGGGAGCTTCTCAACGCCCAACTCGGCCATGCTGTAGTACTTGTACTCCTTACCAGCAACGGCCAGCTTGCTCTCGACACCAAAACTGCTTGACATTGATTACTCCTCTGATTTCGCAGACTCTAATTTACCGCTTTGTTCCGATGCGATTTTCCGCAACAGAATCCAGCTCAAAGCTAAAAGGCCGGCATAGGCAGGCGCCCCCATGATCACTCTGCTCGCAGCCAGGAGTTCCACCTGATCGCTGAAATAGAGCGGGAGCTGCACCGCCAAACGCGACGTGAAGAAGGCGAACCAAATCCAGGTCACCAATCGAAGTCTTTTATAGGAGGCCGATTGGCGCCAATTCTCCAGGCCAAAAAGAATCTGAGCAACGTAGCCCATCAGTGGCCGGCGGATGGCAATCGAAACCAGCATGGCCAGACCATATCCAGCGTTGGTAAAGAACCCGGGCACAAAGTAGTCCGCCGCCTGACCGCCATTTCTCAGCGCCAGAAAGGCCGCGAGTGCAATGGCCAAGGCCCCAATGATCGCCTGCTGAATGCTCTGCTTCCGTGCCAGACGAATGATGATGAATGCTATGGATAGCGATGCTGCCGCGCCGACCGCATAAACAGCCTCTTGGAATACTGCGTAGACGATGCTGAAGGTGGTTGCTGGTAAAACGGCTTCCAGGATTCCCAAAACGCCACCAATGCCGGCTATCAGCGACTTGCCGGAAAGCGAATAGCCGTTCTCGCCCTTTTCTAGCCCTAGTCGCCCTGCAACATTGTCTCTATTGGCCATTTTCGCCCGTCGGTAGGCGGAGCGGGAGCAGATCCCCAGGGGGCATTGGCAGATCGCCCCGACTGACAACTGTGGCGCGGAACACGTTGATGAGCTCGTTGTATCCATCTGGCGACATCTCAACAGCAGAAATCACACCGCGCAGGAACCACTTGGGTCCGTCGCAGCCGACGAAAATTGAATTGCGCAGCTGCCTTGCGTCTCCGACCATCACCGGGACCTCGGCGTGAAGCTCCTTGCCCAGAGCACCATCGGCTACCGTTGCGCTGCCGGACTGCGATTCAATACCCGTCTTGAGTGCGTCCATGGTTTGCCCCCAGAGGCCCTCGGATTTGCTGGCAGCAAAGGCTTGGAGCTGCATGCGGTGCTTGTTTATCTCTACGGTCAGCGCAATCACGCGCTTGGTGTTCTCGTCCACATCGGCTCGGATTTGCATATCTGGGCGCGGTGATAGTCGAATCGATCCGAAATCGAGATATGGCGTTAGGACGCCGACCTCAGCTACGTCGAAGGGACCGGCTGTCGCGCGGTCTTCTGGGGCAATCTTTTCCAAAACTAACTTCTTCCCGACGAACCAAAACCAGTTTCGCCACGCTCCGAGCCGGGCAGCTCTGCCACGGCGACGAAGTTTGCACGCTCAACTTGCTGAATTACCAGCTGGGCGATTCGATCGCCCACTAGAACCTCGAAGTCCTCATCTGATGAGTTATAGAGAGTGACCATTATCTCGCCACGGTAACCGGCATCTACAGTGCCCGGAGTGTTCAGCACCGTGATGCCATGCTTTGCAGCCAGACCAGAACGAGGATGAACCAGTCCGACGTAGCCCTCGGGCAGCGCGATGCGAACACCGGTCTTCACCAGTGCTCGAGAACGCGCTGGCAGAAGAAGCTGCTCTGAAGAGCGGAGATCTGCGCCAGCATCGCCCGGCTTGGCGTAAATTGGCTCGAAACCTGGCTCTGCCACCAGAAGTACTTCAACATCCATCCTGAAGAGCGTAATCTATTTCGGTGAACAGCCCCTCCTATTCCGAACGACTCTTTCCCGCAATCGGAACCCAACTGGCTTTAGCGCTGTCAATCCCGATGACTTTCTTGGCAGCCCTGCCCTTTTCGCAGACCACTGCGGTAGTCGCGGCTCTTATGGCCGGGGCAATAGTTCTCGGCCTTGGCAATGCACTCGCGCCAAAAATCTCAGTAACCCACGTCTTGCAGGCGGGCAGGTTCCGGGTCCCGCTCGATGCAATCGGAGAGCTGAAGGTGCTCGATGCCGATGAGCTGAAAAGAAGAATTGGTCCCGAGGCAAACCCCAAGGCGCAGCTGCTCATCAGGGGGGACTTGAAATCTGCGCTAGAGATCGAAATTGTGGATCCGAGCGACCCGACCCCCTACTTGGTCATCAGCTCGCGGACTCCGCAGGCGCTAGCTAGCGCAATCTATGCAAATCGAACCTGATTTGCTTCTCTTGCCAAGCTGGGCGTGAGGCTTTACCAGGAAGCAGTTCGCACAGGTGAATTCGTTGTCCTGCTGCGGCAGTACGACAACCTCTAGCTCCTCGTTTACGACATCGGGAATGGTGAAGCTGTCTACGTTGTCAGCATCGTCATCCGAAATGGATGGCTTTGAAGGAATGCGTTCCTTAATCGCCTCAAGCGATTCGGTATCGTCATCAGTCTTCCGCTGGGCATCGTAATCTGTCGCCATTGCGCCTCCTGTGCTCGCGCAAACTATGCCTCACGGAAATGGATTTTGCAAGTTAGGCTCGCCGCACTCTCAGACAGTTCGGAACTCGCCCGCCTAAATGCCCGAACAAATCGGCTGCAGTGCCAAACTCTTTGGAAAGGAGTCACTATGGATCTTAGATTTGTGGGTAGGGAATCTGACTTTCTTGTGCTGGAGGATTCCTCCGGCGAGAGATACCAGGTGCTAATTGACGATGATGTCAGGGATGCAATAAGGCAGAGCCAACAGGCTCTGCAATCAGGAATATCTCCTCGCGACGTTCAGGCGCGACTGCGCGGTGGCGAGCAACTTGAGGAGATTGCAGCCGACATGGGCGTAACGGTGGCCGCGATAGAGCCTTTCGCGGCTCCAATCTTGGACGAGCTCAAGTTCGTAATCCAAGCCGCGCTCACTACGCCGGTTGCTGATGGCGACCACATGACACCACTTGGTGAGCTGATGGAGCGAGACAATCCTGGTGCATTGTTCAGCGCCAAGCGTGAGGACAACGGCTGGCTGGTCACGGCCAGCGGCAGAACCGAGATGATGTGGAAGTTCGATCCACGGTCAAAGTCCCTTGAGGCTAAGAACCCCGCAGCTACCGACCTGATGAAATCTCATGCCAGTCGTGACATCGTGACATCAACGATTCAAGTTGTCGACGAACCAGAGCAGGAGCAAGAACCCAGTGCTTCTGTGCACGATCTGGTTGAGGAGTTGCGCGCACGCAGAACAGCCAAGCCAGAACAGGTCCGTCCAGCCACCGCTAAGGGCCGGGCTTCACTGCCCAGCTGGGACGAGATAGTCCTGGGCACCAATCAGACTTCAGATTCCGACGCGGATTAGCGGGATTCTCATCTCGGCCGGTGAAATGCTGCCGTGATGACTGATCATGTCGAAGGCCCGCTGCTTCGAGAACCCAGTGTGATAGAGGGTGAAATTGCTTCTGGCCTGAAGCACAACCTCCGGCATCCGGTTCAAAGCCTGCTCTCCAGCCTCGCCGTACCAACCCGCAGCCATCAAGTCCTTCGCACGATGTGCGCTGAGGGCATGAGACAGAGAATTTAGCCGCGATAGGGCCTCATCGATGGCAGTTTCGCTGTCGAAATATAGATAGCTTGAGCGAGTATCTCCCCCAAAGAACTCAAGCCCGAGCCCACTAAGAGTGTCATCGAGGATTAACTGACGATCCTTCTGGGTCTCAACCATGCCGTGATCCGAGGTGAGGACCAGGCCGGTGTCGGCAGGCAGGCGCTCTGCGAAGCGCTTTACTTGGGACTCAACCTCTTCGAGCAGGGCGGCCCACCCTGGTGAGCGCCATCCGTGTTTGTGGCCGTACTTATCCAGCTCCGGGATGTAGAGGTAGCTGATCGAGCGATTGGCTTGCCCTACAACCTTGCGAGCCTGTTCAAAGCGATCTGCAATGGACTCAGCAGCCAGAAACTCCGCACCCCGCATGGTTGCCTTGGTGTATGGCGTGTCTCGGTATTCCGCAGCGGCAATTACATTTGCGCTAATACCGTTGGCTACAGCCCTCTCGGCAATGGTTTGATGAGGCTGCCAGACCAGCGGGTCGGTTCTTTCATTCCAGCCAACTAGCAGATTGATTCGCTCATCGTGTTGCCGATCCCAGACCTGGTGGCCAATCAAACCATGCTCACCGGGCAGCTTTCCAGTTGCGAAGGAGCCAATGTTTGCGCTCGTGGTTGCAGGATAGGCACAGTAGACGATTCGTCCGGAATTCATCTGAGCGTTGAGCCATGGTGCATGCCCCGAACGCTCCTTGAGTTGATCAGCCCCAAGCCCATCGACGAGAACCACAACGACTTTGCTTTTTGGTCTGTAACCAAGAACATTGGGTTTTCCCATAACTGCATCCAAAGCGGATGAGAACACGTTGCGGATAGCACCGAAACTCTTGGGGATGGGAGGTAGAGTCGGTTGCACCCGCCAAGTTTGACACAGTAAAGAGCAATGGACAAAAGCGCCGAACGCATAGTTGACATCGATGTCGCAGCAGAAATGCGTGAATCCTTCCTCGAGTATTCCTACTCCGTCATCTACTCGCGCGCGCTTCCTGATGCCAGAGACGGCCTCAAGCCGGTGCAGCGACGCATTGTGTATCAAATGGGTGAAATGGGACTCAGGCCTGACCGCGGGCACGTCAAGAGCGCCCGCGTCACCGGGGAGGTCATGGGCAAGTTGCACCCGCACGGAGACGGCGCTATTTACGACGCTCTTGTCCGCATGTCTCAACCATTTAGCCTGCGTATGCCTCTTATTGACGGTCACGGCAACTTCGGCAGCCTGGACGATGGACCGGCGGCGGCCAGGTATACAGAAGCGCGACTTGCTCCTGCAGCACTGCTGCTGAATGAGTCGCTGGATGAGGACACAGTAGATTTCGTTCCCAACTACGACGCGCAGCTGACCGAGCCGGAGGTGCTTCCTGCCGCCTTCCCGAACCTACTGGTTAATGGCGCCAGCGGAATCGCAGTCGGTATGGCCACCAACATGGCACCGCACAACCTCGGAGAAGTAATCTCAGCCCTGCAGCTGCTGCTCAAGAATCCAGATGCAGACCTCGATGCGGTTATGGAACATATTCCGGGTCCTGACCTTCCTTCCGGAGGACAAATTCTGGTCACCGATACGCTTCGTGAGGCCTATGCCACCGGTCGCGGCACATTCAGAATGCGCGCGAAGCTGGCAGTCGAGTCTGTAGCCCCACGCAGGAATGGCCTGGTGGTGACGGAGCTGCCCTATTTGGTGGGGCCAGAGCGGGTCATTGAAAAGATTCGTGATGCGGTGAACGCGAAGAAGCTCGAGGGCATCCACAACGTCGTTGACCTAACCGACAGAGAAAACGGCCTAAAACTGGTTATCGAGCTGAAGAGCGGCATAGATCCGGCTTCGGTTACCGAGGCGCTGTATCGACTCACTCCGTTGGAGGAGAGCTTCGGCATCAATAACGTTGCCCTCGTCAACGGCCGCCCGGCTCAACTTGGTCTGATTGAACTACTCAAGGTTTACCTGCAGCACCGCACAGATGTCACTAGGCGACGCTCGCAAAACCGACTTGATAAGCGCTCTGCAAGATTGCACCTGATTGACGGTCTACAGGTGGCGGTGTTGAACATCGACGAGGTCATCGAACTGATTCGCACCTCCGACACCGCAGAGGATGCAAAGAAGCGCCTGCGCACGGTCTTTGATTTCTCCGACGCCCAGGCCGAATACATTCTTGAGTTGCGGCTTCGCAGGTTGACTAAGTTCAGCATTATCGAACTGGAGACCGAAGCGGACCAGCTTCGCAAGGAGATTGACCAGCTCAAGGAGATCCTTTCCAGCGAACAGCGTCTAAAGGACGTCATCTCAGCGGAACTAAACGAAGTGGCCAAACTTAACCACTCCCCCCGCCGTACTGAGTTGTTAGACGCAAGTGGCATCACGGTCAGCAGGAAGCCAGTGCAGGTGACCGAGATTGCCGACGACCCGGCCTTTGTCACACTCACGCCGCTTGGCAAGATCTACCGTAGCGACAGGCAAACCCCTGGCGCCGTGGCCTCGTCACTCCGAGCCGATGTTGGCATCGTCCTCGCCGATGGCACTGCGCACCGCGTCCACGTTGCCGACATACCCGCATCCGGAGCAGCCAGCGAAGTCTCTGAATTTCTTGGCACCACTTTGGAAGCCATTGGGCTTATCGACTGGAAATCCGAATCAACCTATGCGGTGGGAACTGAACAAGGAGTTGTAAAACGGTTCGAGGGACCTTTGCCAGACAAAGACGAGGTTTCGCTGATTGCGCTCAAGGATGGCGATCTACTGGTGGGATTTGGCGAGGCAAAGGACGGATTACTTGCCTTCGTCTCATCCGAGGCGAACATATTGCTTTTCGAAGCGGACCAGGTCAGACCTCAGGGTTTGCCAGCTGGTGGCATGAGCGGCATGAAGCTTGGCAACGCCAGGGCCATAACCTTTGCGCCTGTTGGTAGCGAGCATTACCTCACCACGGCAGCCAACAATTCACTGTCGCTCGGGGCCACCGACCCCGGCAGCGCCAAGATACAACGCAAGCGGACTACCAAGACCACCAAGTCCCAAGACCACAACATGCGATTGTTTCAGGCGCTCCTGG
>JALQVB010000024.1 GCA_023260495.1 Aquiluna sp. | reverse complement strand
CACCGGTTCTATGACAACTGCCGTGTCATCCCACTGGCCAGCCAGCCGGTGACCGATCTGCACCACACTCGGCTATGGCTGAACGAGGCTGCCGGCACAGTATTGGCAAACGGCTTGAAACTATTGGGCGTGAGTGCCCCGGAGAGGATGTAGCGATGCAAAACCCTCTGGTTCCGCAGTGGCTGCGAGGAGTCGATCCCAACGAGCTGGATCACAGGATTTGGCCAAGAACTGCCAAGCGCAGTGAAAATGGCGCACTGGAGATTGCCGAGGTTCCCGCAGCTGAATTGGTTCGCTCTTATGGGTCACCGCTGTATGTGATCGATCAAGAAGAATTCGAGTCGCGATTGATAACCGTGAATCGTGCCTTCAGCGACGCTGCCAGCAAAGTTGGCACCTCAGCCAAGCTCTATTACGCCTCAAAGGCGCTGTTGACCGCCGAAGTCATGCGCTGGGTGGTTGATGCCGGCTATTCGGTTGATGTGTCAACCGGTGGCGAAATGGCAATGGCACTTGCCGCCGGGGTGCCGGGGGAGCGACTGGGGCTGCACGGCAACAACAAATCATTGGTCGAAATTGGTCGGGCGGTCAGCGCTGGCGTTTCGGCAATCGTTATTGATTCTGAGATTGAGATTGAGAGGATTGCGTCGGTTGCTGGCGCTCAAGACAAGGTGCAGCCAGTCCGGCTACGAGTGAATTCTGGAATCCATGCTCACACCCACGATTTTCTTGCGACGGCTAGGGAGGATCAGAAGTTTGGCATCGCTATTAGCGATGTTCCAGAGCTAGTCGCCAAGATTAGGTCGCACTCGCACCTCAAGTTCCTTGGCTTGCACTCGCACATCGGTTCGCAAATTTTTGCCGTTGAGGGTTTCGTGGCAGCTGCTGAGAGACTGCTCGAGCTGCACGCTCAGCTGCTATCGGGCGGCGATATTCCAGAGCTAAACCTTGGCGGCGGCTTTGGAATTGCCTACACCCAGGACGACCACCCAATGCCAATCAAGGACATTGCCGCGCGAATTGCATCGGCGGTCGCTGCCAAATGCCGCGAGCTGGGCATTGCGGTGCCAAAGCTTGCCTTTGAGCCCGGTCGAATCATCGCTGGACCGGCCGGTGTGACGCTGTATTCGGTGGGAACCATCAAGGACGTTCAGGTGACCGAGAGTGGATCGGCCGCAACCAGAAAGTATGTTTCGGTCGATGGGGGCATGAGCGACAATGCCAGACCAGCCCTCTACGGCGCCGAGTACTCCGCAACCTTGGCAACCAGGCGCTCGGCGGCCCTCCCTGCATTGTCGCGGGTGGTAGGTAAGCACTGCGAGTCAGGCGACATCGTTGTAAACCACGCCATGCTTCCCTCCGACATTGCAGTCAACGATCTAATCGCCGTTGCTGCCACCGGCGCCTACTGCTTTTCGCTATCTTCTAACTACAACTTCGTCCCGCGTCCGGCGATGGTAGCCGTCAAGGCAGGCCAGGCCAAACTGCTGGTTCGCGGTGAGACTGAACTAGACCTAATGGGTCGCGACCTCGGCCTGATGCCAGGAGGAGAAGCCTGATGCAAAGCGCATATCGACCAATTCGCGTTGCCCTGCTGGGTGCCGGCTCCGTCGGCTCGCAGGTGGCAAGGCTGCTGCTAGAAAACAAGGACGAGCTTGCCCGCCGAGTTGGCGCCGAACTGGAACTAAGTGGGATCGCGGTGCGAAACGTGGGTGCGAAGCGCGATGCCGATCTTCCCAGCGAGCTATTCACCGAGGATGCCGAGTCACTAATCATTGGATCGGACATCGTTATCGAGCTAATTGGCGGCATCGAACCGGCCAAGACTTGGATCATGCTCGCGCTGCAGTCCGGTGCTGACGTTGTCACCGCAAATAAAGCCTTGATTGCCGCGCATGGAAGCGAGCTGCTGGGGCTTGCTGAGCAGCTGGGCGCGCAGCTCTACTACGAGGCCGCTGTGGGAGGAGCGATTCCTATCATTCGGCCACTGCGCGAGTCGCTAGCCGGCGATCGAATCAATCGTGTGATGGGCATCGTCAACGGAACCACCAACTACATCCTCGATCAGATGGAATCAACCGGTGCCGACTTTGCCGATGCGCTCAAGGAAGCGCAGGATCTTGGTTACGCCGAAGCAGACCCCACAGCTGATGTCGAGGCTTATGACGCTGCCAGCAAGGCAGCGATCTTGGCCTCGCTTGCGTTCCACAGCGAGGTTCCTGTCGAGCAGGTTTACCGCGAGGGAATTACTTCGGTTTCCGCGATGCAAATTGAGACGGCGCGCGACGCTGGCTACAGCGTGAAGCTGCTGGCCATCTGCGAGCGAGTGAATGAGGGCGAATCGGGCTTGGTTGTGCGAGTGCACCCTACCTTGATTCCACTAGAGCATCCGCTGGCAGCAGTGCGAGGCGCCTACAACGCTGTGTTTGTTGAGGCCGAAAGCGCTGGACAGCTCATGTTCTATGGCGCCGGCGCTGGAGGCCCAGAGACTGCCTCTGCAGTGCTGGGTGATCTTGTTTCAGCAGCCAAGCGCCACATAGCTGGCGGTCCTGGACTTTCGGATTCCACGCACGCAAACCTTTCGGTGCTGCCAATTCAGAATGTGCGCACGAGGTTCCAGATAACGCTGGAGGTGCAGGACAAGCCAGGAGTTCTCGCTTCGGTGGCGAATGAGTTTGGATCGCATGGCGTCAGCGTAGAGACCGTGACTCAGTCGGCTGCTGGGGCGGGTGTGGCAGCACAGCTGACCATCATGACTCACAGCGCGCTTGAGCGCGACTTGGAGAGCTTGGTGGAATCCTTGACCAAGAATGATTTTGTAGTGCAAGTTGACTCGGTGATCCGAGTGGAGGGAATCTAATGGCTCACCAGTGGCGTGGCGTAATTAGGGAATACATCGACCGACTGCCGTTTCAGGAGTCCGACCCAATCATCACCCTGGGTGAGGGCGGTACGCCGCTGATTGAGGCGCCGGCGCTTGCCAAGCTTTTGGATGTTGGCAGTGTGCACCTGAAGTTTGAGGGTATGAACCCGACCGGTTCGTTTAAGGATCGCGGCATGACAACGGCGGTATCCAAGGCTGCCGCTCATGGCGCTCAGGCAGTGATTGCCGCCTCAACGGGAAACACATCTGCCGCAGCCGCAGCCTATGCCGTCAAGGCCGGCATGCAGTCGGTGGTATTGGTTCCAGCGGGAAAGATTTCCTGGGGCAAGCTGTCCCAGGCTGTTGCGCACAAGGCTCAGATTTTGCAGGTTCGGGGCAACTTCGATGACTGCTTGCGCATGGCGCGCGACCTCAGCGAGAACTACCCAGTATTCCTGGTGAATTCTGTGAACCCAGATCGACTGCAGGGGCAGAAGACCGCTTCTTTTGAGGTGGTTGATGTGCTCGGTGATGCGCCAGATCTGCACGCCATGCCACTTGGCAACGCTGGAAACATCTCGGCTTATCACCTGGGCTACCGCGAGGAGGTGGAGGTCGGCAGAATCAAGAAGCTGCCTCGCCTATTCGGTATTCAGGCCGCCGGCAGCGCTCCATTTATTCAGGGCTCGCCAGTAGCAAAGCCGGAGACCATCGCCACGGCAATTCGAATCGGAAATCCAGCATCATGGGATCTGGCTCAGGAGGCTAAGCGCGACACCAACGGAGGATTTGGTTCGGTGACTGACAAGGAAATTCTTTGGATGCACCGCTTCCTGTCTCAGGAGACCGGCGTGTTCGTCGAACCATCGAGCGCCACCGGAGCAGCAGGACTCTACAAGCTTGCTAAGCAGGGGGAGCTGCCGAAGGTTGACCGGGTGGTAGTGACCGTCACCGGCCACGGACTTAAGGACCCAGACTGGGCGCTCAAGGACGAATCAGGTCGCAAGATCAAGCCGAAGAAGGTTTCGGCTACCGCTCAAGCGGTGGCCGAGGTGCTCGGATTGGAGCGCAACAAGTGAGTCAGGTCAGCGTGAAAGTTCCGGCAACAAGCGCCAACCTTGGCCCAGGCTTCGACACCCTGGGTATGGCACTTTCTCACTACGACGAATACTCCGTGGAGACAATCGATAAGGGTCTCGAGATTGTTGTCAACGGCGAGGGCTCTGGGGCCACTCCAACTGACGAGAGCAATCTGATCTATAAGGCTTTCAAGTTGGTCTTCGAAAGACTGAATCGCCCTGTCCCAGCAATTCGATTGACCTGTAATAACTCGATTCCCCATGGCCGCGGCATGGGCTCGTCAGGAGCAGCAGTTGCCGGTGGTGTGATGCTGGCTGCCGGGCTCTTGGCAGAGGAAGTTGAGCTGACAGAGCAGCAGCTGCTCGATTTTGCAACCGAACTTGAGGGGCACCCAGACAACGTTGCCCCCGCGCTATTTGGTGGCTTGACCATCGCTTGGGTGGATGAGGAGGGACCTAAGCACAAGAAGCTAACGGTGCACCGAGGTGTTTCGCCACTGGTTCTGGTTCCCCCAACTCAGATGTCAACCAAGCTTGCGCGCAGCTTGCAGCCGGAGTCTGTGCCGCACACCGATGCAGTATTCAATGTCTCTCGCTCCGCACTGCTTGTGGCTGCCCTTACCCAGTCACCGGAGTTGATGATGGCGGCAACTGAAGATCGACTTCACCAGAACTACCGCGCCAGTGCAATGCCCGAGACCTCATCGCTGATTGCCCAGCTCCGCGAGCAGGGGCATCCGGCGGTGGTCTCCGGAGCCGGACCTTCGGTTCTCGTGTTGGAGACCGACCCTCAACTTCGCCTAGCGGCCATTGAATTTGCCAAGAAGGCTTTTCCGACATGGTTGGCTTTGCCACTTGCGGTTGACTTCAAAGGTGCTAGTCTTTAGGGGCAGTACGGATCAGGCGTTTTCAGCCCCACTGCAATTTCAATCAAAGTCTTGAACTGTGGCATGGTGCCGCAAAGAAATGAGAAATAACAAACATGGATGAAATCCAAGAAGACAAGCCGGTAAAGCGCACCCGCAGGGTGAGCTCGGCCAAGGCAGATGCATCAGCAGAGAGCAGTGCCGAGAAGAAAGAGACCTCAGAGACCGAGGCAGCACCAAAGACTTCAACCCGTAAGCGCCCCAGCACCTCCAAGCCCAAGGCCGAATCGGCCGAAAAGGCTGAGGTGAGCGAAAAGTCAGAGGCTAAGACAGAGGACTCCAAGTCCGATGCTAAGGCTGAGGGCAAAAGCGAGGGCGAGGGCCGCGAGGACCGTGAGACTCGCAATGGTGACCGCGAGAACAACCGCGACCGTGACGACGACCGTCGCGGTGGCCGCAACCGCCGTGGCCGTTACCGTGACCGCGACCGTCGTCGTGGACAGGATGAGGCAGAGCCAGAGATTTCTGAGGATGACGTACTGATTCCGGTTGCTGGAATTCTGGACGTGCTGGACAACTACGCGTTCCTGCGCACCTCTGGCTACTTACCTGGACCAAATGACGTATACGTATCGCTAGGACAGGTGAAGAAGTACGCACTGCGCAAGGGCGACGCCGTTGTTGGTGCAATCCGCCAGCCTCGCGAGAACGAGAACCAGCGCCAGAAGTTCAACGCCCTGGTGCGCGTTGACTCGGTCAACGGCCAGACCATGGAAGAGGCTGCAGCTCGCGTTGAGTTTGGCAAGCTGACTCCGCTGTACCCAGACTCGAGGCTTCGCCTAGAGACCGATGCCAAGAAGCTTTCCACCAGAATCATCGATCTGGTTTCGCCTATTGGTAAGGGTCAGCGTGGTCTGATTGTTTCGCCTCCAAAGGCTGGTAAGACGCTTGTACTTCAGGCGATTGCCAATGCAATTACCGCCAACAACCCAGAGGTTCACCTGATGGTCGTGCTGGTTGATGAGCGTCCTGAAGAAGTTACCGAAATGCAGCGCACCGTCAAGGGCGAGGTAATTGCCTCCACCTTCGACCGCCCTGCTGATGACCACACCATGGTCGCTGAGCTTGCAATCGAGCGCGCAAAGCGCCTAGTTGAGCTGGGACACGACGTTGTTGTGCTGCTCGACTCGATCACCCGTCTGGGCCGCGCCTACAACCTAAGCGCACCAGCTTCCGGTCGAATCCTGTCCGGTGGTGTTGATTCCTCCGCTCTTTACCCACCAAAGCGCTTCTTTGGTGCGGCAAGAAACATTGAGAACGGCGGCTCCCTAACCATCCTGGCAACGGCTCTGGTGGAAACCGGATCCAAGATGGACGAGGTCATCTTCGAGGAGTTCAAGGGAACCGGAAACATGGAGCTTCGCCTGTCTCGCCAGTTGGCCGATAAGCGAATCTTCCCAGCCGTTGACATCAACGCTTCTGGAACCAGGCGCGAAGAGATGCTAATGAGCCCGCAGGAGACCAAGATCATTTGGAAGCTCCGACGCGCGCTTGCCGGTCTGGAGCAGCAGCAGGCCCTCGAGCTTGTGCTCACCAGGCTCAAGGACACCGCTAGCAACGTTGAGTTCTTGCTCAAGCTAGAGAAGTCCATGCCGGTTCCAACCGAAAACGATTCGGAGTAGCTTTGTCAGATTCGCTTGCAGGTCTTAGGGCTGAGCACGCGAGTTTGCAGGAGCAGCTCAGCGACTCAGCGGTTCACTCAAACCCAGCGCTGAGCAAAAAGCTCAACCGCCGCTATTCGGAACTTAGTGCCATCCTTGATGCCGACGACAAGGTCAACGCCTTAGAGCAAGACCTGGTCGCGGCCAAGGAGCTGGCTCAGCAGGATGAAGCTTTTGCAGAGGAACTTCCAACTCTTGAAGAGGAGCTGGTTGTTGCCAAGGAGAAGCTGCGTCGACTGCTAATCCCGCGCGACCCTGATGACGGTCGCGACGTGATCCTGGAAATCAAGGCTGGAGAAGGCGGCGCCGAGTCAGCATTGTTTGCTGGTGATTTACTGCGGATGTATTTGCATTACGCACAGAGCAAGGGCTGGAAGGCTGAGGTGCTGGACCGCACCGAAAGCGACCTCGGTGGCATCAAGGATTGCCAGGTGGCAATCAAGAGCTCATCTTCAGATCCGGCGAACGGCGTTTGGGCCCACCTCAAGTATGAAGGTGGCGTACATCGGGTGCAGCGTGTTCCGGTTACTGAAACCCAGGGGCGAATTCACACCTCCGCAGCCGGCGTGCTGGTTTTCCCTGAGGTGGACGAACCGGAAGAAGTCGACATTGCAGCAAACGACATTCGAGTGGACGTGTTCCGCTCCTCTGGCCCTGGTGGTCAGTCGGTGAACACCACAGACTCGGCGGTTCGCATCACCCACTTGCCTACCGGCATTGTGGTTTCGATGCAGAACGAGAAGTCTCAGCTGCAGAACCGCGAGGCTGCTATGCGTGTCTTGCGAGCTCGAATCCTTGCTGCCAAGCAGGAAGAGATCGAAGCCGAGCAGTCTGCCGCCCGCAAGAGCCAGGTTCGCACGGTGGACCGTTCGGAGCGCATCCGCACCTACAACTTCCCAGAAAACCGCATCGCCGATCACCGCACGGGATACAAGGCATACAACCTGGACCAGGTGATGGATGGCGCACTGGAGCCCATCGTGCAGTCTGCAATCCAGATGGATGAGCAGGCGAAGCTGGAATCGCTCGGCAAGTCAGAATGAGGCTGGACGAAGCCATCGCTTCGATAGCCGGTCGCTTTCAGGCTGCCGGAATTGCTTCCTTCCAGGCCGATGCGGAGTTGCTGCTCAGCCACTTTCTAAAGGTATCCAGAGGTGAGCTTCAGGCGATGGCAATAACCGGTGCTGAGGTTGATCCAGCCCTCTTTGAAGGCGCGGTCATCCGACGACAGTCCCGAGAGCCACTGCAGCACATCCTTGGCTTTGCCCCATTTCGCTCGCTTGAGCTCAAGGTAGGCCCCGGTGTCTTTGTGCCCAGATTTGAAACCGAAATGGTTGCGCAGTTGGGCATTGACTACCTGCGGGCTATCCCAGGCTCACCGGTGGCTGTTGATGCTGGAACTGGTAGCGGTGCAATCGCGATCGCGCTGGCTCTCGAGACTGACGCCACAGTGCACGCAATCGAGCTATCGGAGGCGGCGTTTGAATATGCTGCCGAAAACATCGCCAACTGCGGTGCGGCGGTGAATCTCATCCAAGGCGACTTCTTGGAAGAGTTGATGAAGTTCAGTGGTCTAGACCTGCTGGTTTCCAACCCTCCCTACATTCCTGCTGCCGCAGTTCCGATTGACCCCGAGGTCTACAACTACGATCCAGAGCTAGCTCTCTACTCCGGTCCAGATGGGCTGGACGCTATCCGGGAACTCGTCTCGCTCGGTCAGATCGTTCTGCGCCCTGGGGGAATGATGATTTTGGAGCATGCCGACGGCCAATCAGATGCGGTGCGTGAATTACTATTGGAGGCAGGTTGGCGCGGAGTCTCTGTTCATCCGGATGCAGTGGGGCGACTGCGCGCCGTCTCGGCCATAAGGAAGTAGGTAGGTCATGGCAAATGTCTACGACTGTTCGGTAGACACAGAGTTGCTGACTGGTTTTCGCCTTGCCAAGGTTTCCCTCGATCGTCCTGAATTGGTGGTTGTGCCAACCGATACGGTCTACGGCATTGCTGCCAATGCCTTCAACCCAAAGGCCGTCGAGGCACTACTCAATGCCAAGGGTCGGGAGCGCACCTCGCCACCACCGGTATTGATTCCAAAGGTTGAGACGCTATCCGCGCTCGCGGCTGACTTGCCGCTGGTGGCAAACCAACTGGCCGCTGCCTTCTGGCCCGGTGCGCTGACCATGGTCCTCAAAGCTCAGCGCTCCCTCGAGTGGGACTTGGGGGAGACCAAGGGCACCGTTGCGCTGCGTGTGCCAGACCACAAGATTACGCTTGCGCTGCTTGAGGACGTCGGTCCGCTAGCTGTCTCCAGTGCAAACCTGACTGGCGAACCGGCTGCGGTCAATGTGCAGCAGGCGGTTGACTACTTCGGCGACAAGGTGTCGGTTTACCTAGACGGCGGAGCGTCACCTAAAGGGGAGGCCTCCACAATCCTGGATCTCACTCAGGTGCGCGATGGTGAGCCAATTCGCGTGCTGCGCAAGGGCGCTATCTCGCTCGATCGAATTCGTTCCGTGATTGGCAATGTGGAGTTAGAGGTCGAGTAGTGCGCGCCTATCTGCTGGTAGCACTTATCACCGCAGTAGTCACCTACCTCGCAACCTGGGGCGTGCGCTTTGTAGCTAAGCGCTACAACATCCACCCTGCAATCCGAGAGCGCGATGTTCACAAATCACCCACGCCTCGAATTGGCGGAATCGCAATGCTCATTGGGCTAACCGCGGGCTTTCTGACCGCAGCCTCATTCGGCTGGTTTGAGTCGATATTTCTTAACCCGGGACCCATTTGGGCAATCCTCGGTGCCGCCGGCGTAATCGTGGTTATCGGAATCCTGGATGATCTGATTGAACTCGACTGGACAGCCAAAATGGGAGGCCAGATGGCGGCCGCCTGGATCCTGGCTTCTTCCGGCATCCAGATTGTTTCACTGCCAATTGGTGGATTGACGGTGGGCAGCTTCGGCGTCTCTCTGGCGATAACCGTTTTTCTGGTCGTCCTGATCATGAACGCGGTGAACTTCATTGATGGCCTAGACGGCCTTGCCGCAGGGGTCGTTGGAATCGGAACCTTTGCCTTTTTCGTCTATACCTATTTGTTGGCCCAGCAGACCTCACCGACCAACTACTTCTCAACTGCTGGACTTCTGGGAGCTGTGGTCTTAGGAATGGTCGCAGGATTCCTGCCACATAATTGGCGACCGGCGAAAATCTTCATGGGCGACTCTGGCTCAATGCTGCTTGGTTTGCTGATGGCAACTTCGGCCATCACAGTTACCGGGTCTATTGATCCTGCCACTGTCACTCGAAACGATCTGCTGCCGGCGCTGATTCCACTGGTGCTGCCCGTTTTTGTTCTCATCTTGCCCCTGCTTGATCTCTTGCTCGCAGTCGTGCGACGGCTCCGCCGAGGCAAGTCGCCGTTTGCGCCGGACAAGGAACACCTGCACCATCTGCTTCAAGACATCGGGCACTCGCATCGAGGAACCGTCCTGGTCTTCTATCACTGGACCGCGTTTGTCTCGACTACGTTGCTGCTGTTCTTCTGGTTGGATTTGCCCCAGGTTTTGGTGGTCTTCGGTCTTTGGCAGATAATTGCCCTACTGCATACCTACTGGCCAGTGATTACCAGGCTAAATAACCGAAGGAAGAAACATGCCAACAACTAGTGCGGCGCTTTTTAGCAAGGCGCTGAAGCTCTCGCTGCTGTTGGCTGCTGCCGTTGCCGTAGCCGGTGGCGGAATTGGCTTTCTGATTTATGGAACCCCTGGGCTCTACTCGGCGCTGATTGGGGCGGCCGTGGCGGCGGTCTTTGGGGCCATGACAATCCTGAGCATTAGCATCGGGGCTAAGTTGCCGCTCGGCGGGTTTTACGGCATGGTGCTCGGCGGTTGGCTAATCAAATTACTGTTGTTCGCAGTTCTGATGGGGCTATTGCAGTCGGCCACTTTTATCTCGGGGCCAATGTTTTTCTTCGCCGTTGTGGCGTCGGTTTTGGGTGGGCTGGCAGTTGATTCATATTTGGTGCTGAGTGCCAAATTGCCTGCTGTCGAGAATTAGTGTCCTTTTTTGGGAATTGGCTGTAAATCTGGCCAGTTAGTCTTGTAAACTCTTGGAGAAATCCAACATCTCGTGCGACCCTAGGTCGCCCTGACCGGGGAGAACTGACCTGTTTACAGCAATCAGCCTGTTGACGGCCGAAGCCGAAGAAGGCGAGTTCCATGCTCCAACAATTGCGGAGTTTTACCCGCCGGCATTCCTTTTTGAAGGCACCCCGTTCGAGATAAACCGCATCATGATGATCAGGTTGATTGTTATGGTCTTGCTAATCGTGCTGTTCTGGCTGTGGACCAATAAGTTCCGCAAATCAGTCAAAACCGGCAACGTTGTTCCAGGTCGTTTCCAGCTGCTCGGCGAGATGGCGTTGAACTTTGTGCGCAAATCCATTGCTCACGATCAGCTTGGTGAAAAAGACGGAGAGCGCTTCCTACCGCTGCTAACCACCATTTTCTTCATGGTGTTGGGCATGAACATCACCGGAATCATTCCGTTTGCAAACATCGCTGGCACCTCCGTAGTGGGCGTTCCACTGGTGTTGGCTGCCGCCGCTTACGTGACATTCATTTATGCAGGTATTCGCAAGCACGGTTTGAAATTCTTCAAGAACTCACTGTTCCCCTCTGGCGTCCCAGTTGCTTTCTACACCCTGGTGACTCCGATTGAGTTCCTCTCCACCTTTATTCTTCGTCCGGTCACTCTCGCACTTCGTCTTCTGATGAACATGATCGCCGGACACCTTTTGCTGGTGCTGTGCTTCTCGGCAACCCAGTACTTCTTCTTCAATGCCGAAGGGTTCATGCAGCTCTTCGGCGCCGGCACCCTGCTGTTCGGTTTCGCCTTTACTCTCTTCGAGATTCTGGTGGCCGTTCTGCAGGCCTACGTATTCACACTTCTGACCACTGTCTACATCCAGTTGGCATTGGCAGACGAACACTAAACAACCACGGAAGGAAATAAAGTGGACGCAGTAAACATCGCCGAGCTATCCGGCAACATCGCAGTCGTTGGCTACGGTCTAGCGGCAATTGGTCCTGGTATCGGTGTAGGTCTAGTGGTCTCCAAGACCATCGAGTCCATCGCCCGTCAGCCAGAGCTAGCAGGTCGACTACAGGTCACCATGTGGCTTGGTATCGCCTTTACCGAGGCGCTTGCGCTTATCGGTCTAGCCACCCCGTTCATCTTCGCCTAAGTCTTAGATCATGATCAGCAGAATCCTTCTAGCAGAAGAGGTTAAGAACCCGCTTCTGCCAGCCGACTACGACATCATTTGGTCGTCGGTCGTATTTGTGGTTTTGCTCACGTTCTTCTGGTTCAAGGTTCTCCCTAACTTCAAGAAGATGCTGGATGAGCGCGCCAAAGCAATTGAGGGGCGCCTCGCGGAAGCAGAGGAGGCCCAGAAGGCCGCCGAGCACCGCACCGCATCGGTATTGGCAGAGCAGGAGCAACTTCGTGCTGAGGCTTCCAGCATTCGCGAGGAGGCCAAGGCTGAGGGAGCTCAGATACTTGCCGAACTGAAGGCACAGGCATCTTCCGATGCAGAGCGCCTGGTAGAGCAGGGCAAGAACGCCCTGATCGCCGAGCGTGATGCAGCGGCACGTGCCCTTCAGGGTGAGGTTGGAGCTCTAGCTATTGAACTTGCATCCAGAATCGTGGGAGCAAAGCTGCAGGAAGATGCAGTAGCCAACAAGGTCGTCGATGACTTCATCGCCGAGCTTGAAGGGAAGGCGGCTAAGTAATGGCATCCAGCACCCGTCAGGCACGTCAAGCCATCCAGCAGAAGCTCGATGGCTTGTCAGGAATTGACCTGCGACTAGCCCTCGAGCTATTCGCCATCTCCAATGCGCTGCAGTCTTCGGCGCAGCTTCGGTCACTGCTCTCGGATCCTTCCGCCGAGCAGCAAACCAAGGATGGAGTGGTCAATAAGGTGTTTGCCGGGCTGAGCGATGCCGCCAAGGACCTAGCTCGCTATGGCGCTTCACTGCGCTGGTCAGCAACTCGCGACCTTGCCGCCACCTTCGAGGTGTTGGGAGTGCGCGCCGTTGCGGCCCAGAGCAAGAACCTAGATGCCCTGCAGGCCGAGCTCTTTGGCATCCAGCAGCTGACCGGCCAGGATGCAGAACTCGAGCTGGCACTCTCCTCCACCCGAGCTTCAGGCGAGGGCAAGGAGAAGCTGGTGCAGAACCTGCTCTCTGGCAAGGTCTCCGAGGAGGCTATGGAGCTAGCCAAGCAAGCGGTCTACTCCCGCAGCTACAAGCGCTTCGCGCAGGTGGTTGAGGAGTATGGCCTACTGTTGGCGGAGTTCGCCGGCGAGTCCGTGGCTCACATCAGAGTTGCCAAAGCACTTTCGGCTGAGCAGCTGGAGAGGCTTGGCAAGGCGCTGGCCAAGGCCTTCGGCCGCGAACTGCAGCTCAACGTTGAGGTGGATGCAGAAGTATTGGGCGGCGTTCACGTAACCATTGGTGGCGAGGTCATCGATGGAACCGTCCTAACCAAACTAGTAAACGCAAGATTGCAGCTCGGCTGAGCTGAAACTAAATACGAGGAATAAGAGGAACCCATGTCAGAGCTAAAGATCAGCCCGAATGAGATTCGGGATGCCCTGAAGGATTTCGTATCTACCTATGAGCCAAAGGCCTCAGACAAGCAGGAAGTCGGTTACGTAACCGACGCTGCTGACGGCATCGCTCACGTTGAGGGTCTGCCTAGCGCAATGGCCAATGAGCTGCTGCGCTTCGCCGATGGCACCATCGGACTGGCGCTAAACCTCGACGAGCGCGAGATCGGTGTGGTTATCCTCGGTGAGTTCTCCTCTATCGAAGAGGGCATGGAGGTCTACCGCACCGGTGAGGTGCTCTCGGTTCCAGTAGGCGATGGCTTCCTCGGCCGCGTTGTGGACCCGCTGGGCAACCCAATCGATGGACTTGGCGAGATCAAGAACGAGGGC
>JALQVB010000023.1 GCA_023260495.1 Aquiluna sp. | reverse complement strand
TCCATGCCGACATCTTCACCGGTTACTGTCTTGATGACGTCGGGTCCGGTTACAAACATGTTCGAGGTCTTGTCCACCATCACCACGAAGTCGGTGAGAGCAGGGGAGTAGACCGCACCGCCGGCGGCCGGGCCCATGATGATTGAAATCTGAGGGATGACTCCGGATGCGTGGGTGTTCAGTCGGAAAATCTCGCCGTACTTACCAAGGGCGATAACGCCCTCTTGGATTCTTGCTCCACCAGAGTCGAGCATGCCGATGATGGGAACGCCAGTCTTAATGGCAAGCTCCATGATTTTGATGATTTTGTTTCCCGCAGCCTCACCCAGCGAACCACCGAAAATGGTGAAGTCTTGTGAGTAGACGGCCACCTGCCTCCCATGAATGGTGCCAAATCCGGTAACTACCGAATCGCCGTAGGGGCGCTTTGCATCCATGCCAAATGCATTTGAGCGGTGGCGCACATACTCGTCCACCTCAACAAAGGAGCCTGGATCCAGGAGCATTTCGATTCGCTCACGCGCGGTCTTCTTGCCCTTGGCGTGCTGCTTTTCCAGCGCCATTTCCCCGGGAGCGACCACTGCCTCGTGGTAGCGGCGACGCAGGTCTTCTAACTTCCCGGCGGTTGTATTCAAGTTTGGATCGTGCACTTTGCTCCTCACTAGCTCCCTACTTTATTGCGCCAACTTCACTAAAAGTTGCATCCGAAACACAAAGAGATGAGAAAAACGTATTGGAAAACTACAAAAATCCCGCTTGTTCTAGTGTTGCACCATGGAATTGCCACTCAGTCGCGATCAAGTTTCCACACTGATCTACTTGCCCAGTGTGGACTCCACCAATCTTGAGCTAATTCGTCGGCTGCCCGATGGCCTGGAGGAATTCACCACAGTTGTCTCAGGCGAGCAAACAGCTGGCCTGGGGCGCCTGGGGAGATCTTGGGTTTCGGAGCCGGGAAGTTCGATTTCGATGTCGGTGCTGCTTCAGCCGGCCCGGTTCGAGTTGGCACAGTCGCTAACACTTTTGGCAGCAAATTCAGTCCATCGGGCTTTGGTAAAACTCACCTGTAGCGATCAACTTTCCATCAAGTGGCCCAACGACATTCTGCTCTCAGGTAAAAAGGTCTGCGGCATCCTGGCAAGCCTCAATCAGCAATCAGTGATCGTGGGCATGGGGATCAACCTCGCTCAGCAGCAAGGCGCCCCGGAGCATGCCACCGCGCTGAGCGAATTAGGCAACTTCAGCTTCGATCGGGTGGTCGCCGAGATTCTCGCGGAGCTGAAGAGCGCCTATCAGGGCTTGGTGCTCTCAGGTGATTTCTCGGCCGAGCTTGCCTACCTGGAGGAATCTTGCAGCACCATCGGCCAGCTGGTTCGGGCAGAGCTACCGGATGGCTCGGCGATCACCGGACAGGCCGTTGCAATTAGCGCGGCTGGCCACATCGTGATTCAGGGGGATCGACGATACGAATTGGCCGCAGCGGATGTCTGGCATCTGCGAAACTAGGCGCGGAGGTTCGGATGTTCACAGTCGGAGTAATAGGCGGCGGCCAGCTGGCCAGGATGATGCATCCGGCAGCTACGGCGTTAGGAATCACCCTGAAAGTGTTCGCAGAGTCGGAAGGATCTTCCGCACACGCCGGGGCAACCATGGTGGGGGACTACACGGATTTTGACCAGCTTGCCGAGTTTGCCAATAGTGTCGATGTCATAACCTTCGACCACGAGCATGTGCCGGTTGCCCTGTTGGCGAGACTTGAATCCCAGGGCGTTAGCGTCCAACCACCCTCCAGCGCACTGATTCACGCTCAGAACAAATTAGTGATGCGTCGCCGGCTGGCCGAGTTGGGTTTGCCGCAACCGATCTGGAGCGAGGTCAAAAGCGCCGAAGAACTCGACGAGTTTGTCGCCAAGGTGGGCGGTGAGGCGATAGTCAAAACTCCGATCGGTGGCTATGACGGCAAGGGTGTCCGGGTGGTGGGTTCTGCTACCGATGTCCAAGATTGGTTGGATAGCCTCCCTGCCTATGGCGGGAGTCTGCTTGCCGAGCAGAAGGTCAAGTTTGTTCGTGAGCTGGCACAGCTCAGTGCCACCAACACCGCAGGGGAGTTCAGGTCCTGGCCGGTTGTGCAGACCGTGCAGGCTGGGGGAGTCTGTTCCGAGGTGCTGGCCCCTGCACCGTCGCCGGTGGATGCTGTGGCCGCCGTGGAAATTGCCCGCGGCGTGGCCCAGGGTCTTGGTGTCACAGGCGTTTTAGCGGTCGAAATGTTTGAAACAGAATCGGGCGAGCTGCTGGTAAACGAGTTGGCCATGCGGCCTCACAACTCCGGACACTTTTCCATAGAGGCATCGACAACCTCGCAATTTGAACAGCACTTGCGTGCCGTGCTCGGGCTGCCGCTTGGCGACACCGAACTGCTGGCAGCGGCCGCGGTGATGATCAATTTACTTGGCGTTGATGGTGAAAACGATTTTGTCAGCCACTACCCGAAGGCCATGCAGGCTTTTCCCGAGGCCAAGTTCCACAGCTACGAAAAAGCACCGCGGGCCGGCAGAAAGATGGGTCACATCACTCTTTTGGGTAGCGATCACGAACTGCTGAAGGCTAATGGCCAGGCAGCTCGAGAGCTGCTGTATCGAGGGGATGCCTAGACTAGGGCCATGAGTAAAGTCGCGATTGTGATGGGGTCGGATTCCGACTGGAGGGTCATGCAGCCTGCCCACGAAGTGCTCGCCGAGTTCGGTATCGACTGCGAGGTTGAGGTGCTCAGTGCTCACCGAACTCCAGAAAAGATGCTTGCCTGGGGCGCAGCGGCAGCCGATCGTGGAATCAAGGTAATCATCGCTGGCGCCGGCGGCGCCGCTCATCTGCCAGGCATGCTGGCAGCGGTCACTTCACTACCGGTTATCGGTGTGCCAGTGGCCATCACCAAGCTCGACGGCATGGATTCACTGCTCTCGATCGTTCAGATGCCAGCTGGGGTTCCGGTGGCAACGGTTTCGATCGATGGCGGCAAGAATGCAGGCCTCCTGGCACTAAAGATTCTCGCCACATCGGACCAGTCGCTTCTAGGCAAGCTTGATGACTACCGTCAGCAGCTCAAAGACGTGGTTGAGCAGAAGAATCAAAACCTCAAATCGAGCCTCTAACAGGCATTTCCCAGCCAGTTTTCATTCTTCCAAAACGCCTTTGGCATCAGGGATTTTTCAGAATCTCAACCTAAGGTTGAAGGTGGTTGGAGGTTTGTCATGCCGTTTTTGCGCAGCGCAGTAGTCGTCACATCCAGCCTTTTGCTGCTCACCGGCTGTTCCGTGTTTTATCCAAACTGGGGTGCAACCGGTTTGCCTGAGCCAACCAGTGCCGAACCGACCCCAACCGAAACGGTGACCGTAACGGCGGAGCCGGAGCCTACGGATATTGCTAGTGAAGAGCCGCAGCCAGAACCCACTGCGAGTGAGACCGAGAGTGCCGAGCCAGAAGTTGTCCAGGAGAACGCTGAAGTGACCATCATCATGGCCAGCCCAGAGCCTGATTACGGGGTGCTGTCTGTGGTCGCCGAGGTGCTTGGTGTGACCGAAAACGACGGCGTCTGCGGCTTTAGGTTTATCGGCTCCAACCAGGAGCAAACCGACAGCAATCCGGCCATCCCCTCCTCCGATTACACGGTTTGCTCGTTTGAGGTGCCGCTCGCAGATCTGCCAAGTGGCAACGGTGTTGTCACTGTTAGCTATGAATCCTCCCGACACATTGGCCGCTCGGCGGCAACCTCGGTGGTGATCCCCTAGGTGAAGCGAATAGTTGCAATATTCATTGCGGTCTTTATGGTCGCAATTGGCCTGACCACTCTGCCGCCAGCGCCGCAGGCCCAGGCCGCACCTCCGGGCTCTGCCTTTGACCCTGGCTACATCGTCTCCGACAGCGTTTTTTACGATTTCGGCTCCATGACTGTCGAGGAGATTCAAGGCTTTCTGGATTCCAAGGTCACCGACTGTCGCGCCACCGACCCAGCAATTGACTGCCTGAAAAACATCAAGGTAGACGTCCCAGACACACCGGCCACCGGGCCGAATGAGGTCGGACCCTGCTCTGCTATCCCAGCAATGCCACAGGCATCGGCTGCCCAGATTATTCACGCCGTGGCAAACTCCTGCGGCATTAATCCAAAGGCTTTGATTGTCACCCTGCAAAAAGAGCAGGGTTTAGTCACTTCCACCAAGCCAACCGAATATATGTATCGGGCTGCGATGGGCTTTGGCTGCCCAGATTCCGACCCGGCAATCTGCGGCAAGGTATACGTCGGGCTGTTCAACCAGCTCTACCGTGCCGCTAGGCAGCTGCAGTGGTATGGCGATCCAGCGGGTTCCTTCACCTACTGGAAGCCTGGTCGCACGGTCTCGATGCGCTTCAACCCTAAGTCTTCCTGTGGCACCAAGAGTTTCGAGCTGAAGAACCAGGCCACCGCTGCGCTCTACTACTACACGCCCTATACGCCAAACGACGCTGCCCTGAATAACCTGTACGGCACCGGTGACAGCTGCAGCGCATATGGAAACCGAAACTTCTGGCGCTTCTACCACGACTGGTTTGGCTCACCGGTCTCCGGTGGCTACCTGGTGCGAGCTGAGGGAACTTCTGCGGCCTACTTGATCACCGACAAGCTGAAGTACCTGATTAGCGACACCAGGCTGCTGGCGGCCTTCGAACCAATGGGACCGCTCGGTGATGTTTCCAGTGCCTACCTGAACTCCTTCCAAGACTCTGGCGCGGCAGTCCAGTTGCTCAAGAATCCCGCTGGTCAAACTTTCTTGGTCTCCGGTGGTAAGCGATTCCTGGTCGAGAACTGTGCTGAGCTGAGCCACTTTGGTCTGGACTGCGCGAACGCCTTAGAGCTGAGCGACTGGCAGGTGAAGCTGCTTGAGGATGGTGGCCCATTGACCAGGCTGCTGCAGGGCCCATCCGGGCAGCGCTACTGGGCAGAGAATGGCACATTACGCGTCGTGATTGACGATCTGGCACTGCGCCAGGTGAATGCGACCGACATCATTCCTTCGGTCATGGTGCCGGAGCAGATCATAACCATGAGCGCGGGCCCCGCACTTGCCTCTGACGGACTTGCTTTCCAGCTGGCCGACTCCACCGACTTCGCAGTTGCCGGCGGAGGCAAGGTTTATCTGATTCCTGGAAGTCTGGCTGCCGACCTAGACCTGTCCGGCTGGTTTGAGATGCTCGATGAGCCGGTGGTTCGCGAATCCGTTGCTGGGGCGCTGGATAGCCAAAGCAACTTCGGCATCGTCAAGGATCAGGCCGGAACTAGCTTCTTGCTCACCGAGGCTGGTAAGTATCAACTGACTGACCCGGCTCTCTGGGGTGACATTGGCGTTAGCTGGCCGAACTCGCTTCTAAATCGAATTCCGCTATTGGGAACCATCGAAGACTCAGCGGTGGTGGACTTTGGAAATGCCTACACATACTTTGCTCACGCTGGTCAGCGTCGCACCATCGTCAGTAGCGGGGCCGCGACCGAGCTGATGAAGCTGATCGGGCAGAGCTCAGTAATTGACATTCCAAAGGTGAGTCTCACCGCACTCGCTCACGCTGGTTCGGCCATGGCACCGGGCGTTCTGGTCACCGAAAAAGGCACAAGCAAGACCTACATTTCTGACGGCATGGATTCACTGATTCCGGTCTCTTCGAGCGCGCTGATTGCCGAGCTGAGCGCACCGAAGCTGACGCTGAGCAAGACCGCGGTTTCTAAGCTAACCAAGCGCAGCTCGATTAGTGGCCCGAAGGTAGTCTGCGATTCCCGCGACTTCCTGATAAGCGCCGGTGAACTCGTTCCAGTCTCTGCGCAGATGGCGGCAAATTTCCCCGGCAGCACCTACTCGATGCAGAATTCAACCTGCTACGCCATCGGCGTCGCGGAACAGGCAGCCGGCCAGTTCTTGCTCGACTCCAAGGAGCGAGCCTGGGCCATTTTTGAGGGCAAGCGATGGCTTCTCTCCGATGAGCAGTACCAGGCGCTGCGTGGCGCTGGACCAGAGCCAAAGCCGGCTTCCCGCTACTACTTTGACCTGGTCACTTCCGCAGGAGCTGCGCCCGAGGGATTCTCGTTGCCGCAGGGCAACCAGCCAGTGCAGCCGGTTGTTATTTCACTTGGTTTTGAAGTAAAAGAGCTAACCGCTCCTAGCGCTCCGGTTGAGGTGAAGCCAACGACTCCGACACCAACGCCAACCCCGACTCCAACCCCAAGCACTCCTACCCAGCCAGAACAGGAAGCGGCCGGGGAGATTATTTACGTCGTGAAAAGTGGTGACACACTTAGCATCATCGCTTCGCGCTATTCGATTAGCGTGACTGAGTTGATGAGCCTGAATGGCCTGACCAACCCAAACCGTATATACGTCGGCCAGCGACTAGTGGTGCGCGCCGGTGCAGCGCCAGCTCCCACTCCGACCCCGACTCCGGCGCCTGAGCCAGAACCCGAGCCAGCGCCAGTCGCGCCAGAGCCTGTCGTCTACGTCGTGCAAAGCGGTGACACCTTGCTCGCGATCGCTCGAAAGTTTGGTGTAACCACTTCGCAGATCATTGAGGCAAACAGCATCAGCAATCCAAATCGAATCTCGGTTGGGCAGAGGCTAGTTATTCCAACCGGTGAGGTCGCGGAGGCGGTCACCGCCCCAGAACCAGAGCCAGAACCAGAGCCCGTCGTTGTTACCTACACCGTGCGAAGCGGTGACTCTCTTTGGGGAATTGCGCGCAAGTTCGGCGTCAGCTCCTCGGCGCTAGCCGAGTTGAATGGCATCAACAACGCCAACTTCATTCGGGTCGGACAGGTGCTAAAGATTCCAAGCTGAGTCGATTATGTCGACTAGGTTCTTTTCCGCTTTGAAGCCAAGAACTTGTTGAATCCTGCTCACGTTGGCCACAAGCTTTGGCGGATCCCCAGCTCGGCGCGGCGCTACCTCAGGCTCAAAGTCAATGCCACTGGCCTCTCTCAGCGCACTTAGTACCTCAAAAACCGAGGCTCCGGTGCCTGTTCCAACGTTGAATACGTCGAACTCACGCTCTTCCTGCTGCAGGTAATCAATTGCCATGATGTGTGCCACGGCCAAATCGCTGACGTGCACGTAATCACGGATGCAGCTGCCATCCGGTGTCGGGTAGTCATCCCCAAACACCTTGGGAGTCTCGCCCCTGCGCAACTGACCGATTGCTATCGGAATCAGATTCAGCGCTGCGGTGTCAGCCAATCCAGTGGCGCCAGTGCCGGCAACGTTGAAATAGCGCAGGCAGACCCCACGCAAACCCCAGTTCTTGGCGTTACGGATCATCCACTCGCCAATCAGCTTGGTTTCCCCGTACGGGTTGATGGGTGTGGGGACATCGGACTCGCTAACTGAGTCAACATCAGGCATGCCGTAGGTGGCAGCCGATGAGCTAAATACCAGGGTGTCGTGATCGGTTGCGCGCATAGCAAGCAACAGGTTGGCAAGCCCACCGATGTTGTCGCGGTAATACTCCTCGGGCTTTTCCACCGATTCGCCGACCTGCTTGCGGGCCGCCAAGTGGATAACTGCATCAAATTTCGTCTTGCGAAGAATGTCGGTCAGCCTCGCCTCGGCGTCCGCTGCTGCCAGATTCAGATCGATACGTTCAACTGCCGAGTCCAGGCGATTCTCGACCCCGGTTGACAGGTCGTCGACGGCCCAAACCGAGTGGCCAGCTGCCATTGCTTCTCTTACGACGTGCGAACCGATGTATCCGGCTCCGCCTGTTACTAACAATTTCACGCCTCAAGGTTACCCTGAGGGGTTATCCCCACATTCCCCCTAACTGGGAAAATCTCAACTTGACAGCAGGTAAGTTACAACGGTGTAATTACACAAGCGAAATTTCTGGAGGAACGCAGCATGGAACAACGAGGTCAAGTGCCTGCAAATTGGTTCGTCGATGTACTAAAACTCGGCGTGACCGGAGCTTATGGCGATGGATTGGTTGACGATCCGCTGGCCTGGCAAGAGGATGCGCTGTGCGCCCAAACCGATCCAGAGGCCTTCTTTCCGGAGAAGGGTGGTTCAACCAGAGACGCCAAGCGAATCTGTGCCCAGTGCACTGTTCGCTCTGAGTGCCTTGAATACGCTCTCAACAACGACGAGCGGTTCGGCATCTGGGGTGGCCTAAGCGAGCGTGAACGCCGCCGCCTGCGCAAGCGCGCATAGACTCTAAAGCGTGTCATCGCTTTCCATAGCCGCGATTGTTATCTCCCATCGCGCGGGAGATTATCTAGCTCGCGTGCTGAGCGATTTGGGAAACCAAAGCTATCCACTGCAACAGGTCGTCGTTGTTGACACCGCCTCAGACCAAGACGCCTTAGAACTGGCCCAAGGGCATGGATTTTCCGTAATTCAACCCGGAGACCTGAAGCTCGGAGCCGCCATCCAGGCTGGAATATCGGCCTTGGCGCAGAGACCCAACTGGATTTGGATTCTCCATGATGATTCTGCTCCCGAGCCCCAGGCACTAAAAAACCTCGCCAAGGCCGCCGAAATATCACCATCGGTTGCAGTGATCGGACCCAAGCTGCTGGATTGGGAACACCCGATTGAAATCCAACAGATGGGTCTAACTACCACCTGGTCTGGACGCCCATTTTTGCAAGTTGAGCGCGAATACGATCAGGGACAACATGACGCTTCCGCCGATACCTTGGCAGTCTCCACCGCGGGAATGCTCATTTCGCTGGGGCTGTGGGAGAAACTCGGCGGCATAGACGATACGACACCAGCCTTTGCTCAGGATCTAGAGCTGGGTATGCGCGCCAGGGCCGCCGGCTTCCGGGTGATTGTGGAGGCATCGGCCAGGGTTCATCACGCTGGACTATCCATGAAGGGTGGCAGGTCCAGGCGCTGGGTTGGTGGCAACCGCCGTCAGGCGCTCAGCAAGGCACACCTTCACCTAGCAACGACTGTGCTCCCGCTCGGGGTTGTTCTGGCACTGTATGTTGCACTGCCTGTGCTCGTGCTTGCTTCGATACCGGCGAATCTATTGGCAAAGACGCCGGGTAGATCGCTCGGGCAATTAACTGGCTGGCTTTGGGCCTGGGGGACTCTGCCGCGCAGAGTCGCGGCCAGGTCAAAGACTCGCCGGCTGGGGTCCCTTGCGCCGCTGCGATCGCTGTTGGCGACCGCGGAGCAGACCAAGCTTCGTCGCAGACGCAATTTCGTCGTCGAGGTTGAGCCCAAGGATCCAATCAAGGGCCTATTCGCCTCCGGGTCTATCTTGCTTGCCCTTATCCCACTGGCGCTGAGCCTGACAAGGTTTCCGTCTGGGGCCATTAGCAGCGAAACACTGGCACCTCTAGGCAGGTCCCTGTCCAGTGTTTGGAATTCTGTTTCGGCCCAGACACTTTCCTATCTGGATGGGGTTAGCGGAGTCTCGGATCCCTATAACTGGTTCCTAGGGCTGCTGGCCAGCTTGTCCCCGCAGCAGCCAAACCTGGCTCTCTCTAGTTTTCTATTTGCAATTCCGACCCTGGTGTTTATTTCCAGCTGGCTTGCCCTGGGTATTTTTTCCAGCAAGCCTTGGGTGAGATCGGTGGCGGCCATGCTGTTGGCGCTTAGCCCACAGGTTCAGTCGTTAGCTTCTGAGGCAGCCATTGTCGAAGCCACGGCAGTAATCGGACTGCTGTTTGCCATCTACTTTCTATCCAGAGCAACTCTGGCTTTCAACTCGGCTCGCACTTGGCGCTGGATGGCACTATCTGGTTTTGCCGCCGCCGCGGTAGCTGTTTCCTCTCCGCTGCTGTTTGGACTCTTGATTCTCATTGCGATTGCGCTTTCTGCACTTCGGCCCGCCCGTCTGGCGATTTCGCTTTGGTTTGTGCTGCCTGGAATCGGACTCCTGCTTCCCTGGGTGAGTGCTTTTTCCGTGGATGTGCTGATCACCTCGGCAGCCAGGCAAGTTGCCCAACCTTGGGGCGTGTGGGAGCTGATCGCGCTGGGCGTGGCGGGAGTGCTTGTGGCTGGCGCATTTGCCGTAGGCCGTCCTGTGCTGCTATCGGCCCTGGTGCTTAGCGGAGCAATCTTGCTGCTGGCGTCCCGCCTAGAGCTGATTTCTGGCTTCAAGGAGATCCTGGTAGTACTGCTTGCTCTAGGAGCAGCTGGTTTGGCCCAGCTGCTCGATGGCATGGGGCCGCGCAGCTCGAAATTGCTGGGCGCTATCGCAGCAGCGGGGGCGCTGGTCAGCGGTGTCATTTTCGGTCCGTTGGCCGCAAACCAGTTTGAGGTGGTGAGCCCGCGGCAATTGCCGGCACTCGTGGTGGCGCAGGCTGATGTTGATCCGGGCACCCGCACCTTGAGGATTGATTTGGGCGAAGAAATCGATGTCGATTTTCTTTGGGGAGATGGCCGTAGCCAAGAGAAGATCTCCTATCGCTACGCGATGAATCCGACCGACTCCAGCTTCCGAGTGCTTCTGGCGCAGTTGGCGGGCTCAGTGCTGGCAGGCAATCCTGACGGGGTGCCGCAGCTACTGAGCGCGACCTCAACCGACTTTGTCTTGCTCACCGGCAATGCGGCCGAAGTCGCTGCGGCGCGGGTGGCAATAACTTCAACAGCTCTGTTTCAAGAGTCTGGCGAAACTGAACACGGTCTGCTCTTCAGGGCTTTGTCAGCAAGCCCAGGTGAGAACCTAATTGACCACCCTGACAGGCAATGGCAGCTTGGCCTGCTTGCGGTATTTCTGCTTCTGGCACTGCCTTCCATCGCGACCATTCGCGGCTCGAGAAGAGTGCGGGGTAGGCTATGAATAAGATCCTGAGGACACTGCTTGGAACCGCTGCCGTGGCGGCCGTCGGTGCGATTGCCCTAGTGCCAACCGTGCCCTTTGCGGTTACAGCTGGCGAGACTTCGTCACAGACCATCTCGGTAGACCCAAACCCACTGCAGATCAGCTGCCCCGGAGCCTTCATTGAGGTGGGCGGGGAGAGTGGGACGGAGCTGGGCAGCGTGGAGCGCCGGGGCGAGGCCTCGGTCGGTGCGGCTCAGTCTGAGTGGCAACCAGCCACCCCGTTGATTACTGGTTTCACCGAGCTGATTGCCGAGGGAACGGTGCAGTCGACCGAGCTGCTAAGCGCAAACCAAACTCAGTACGTTGATCGTCAGCGAGCTCGCGGGATTGCCGCCACATTCTGTGAGCAGCCCAGCAGCAGTGGTTGGTTTATCTCCGGTCAGTCAAGTGTTGGCGCTGAAACCGTGCTTTTGATGCACAACCCAAACAAAGTAGATACTCAGGTCATTATTCGCTACCACCTGCCAGGGGGAATGAGCGAACAACGTTACGCACTTGCAGCTGGAGAGGAACAATTCTTCAGCCTGGCGGCCGAGGCCGGCCTCGAGCCGAGCTACGCGATCGAGTACGAGTCGCTTGGTGCGCCGATTTCAATGGCGCTGCAGCACCGCTACAGCCGTGGCCTCACGCCACTCGGGGTTGATTTGTCGATGGCGAGCAGCGCCCCGGCCCGCGATCAATGGATAACGCCCGTGCAGGTAGTTGGCGAGGGTTACCAGCCTGCTCTCTTGCGCCTGTTTGCCCCAGGCGATGCCGCCGAGGTGATAGTAACCGCATTCTCCGATGCAGACCCACAGCTGTTCCGGGTTCTGGTGCCAACTGCCGGGTTCACCGAGCTGGCCTTGGAGCTACCAAATGGTCTTTACGCACTGAAGCTGGAAAGCGATAGCGAAGTTCTTGCCGGGGTGCTAAATCCTTCGCTGGAACCGCTGGACCAAGCCTGGATCTACCCGAGTAACAGCTTCAACGAGTTGACCATGGCAGTTCCGCAGTACCAAAGTGAACTGGTACTCACCAATCCAAACGCTCTCGCGATCTCGGCCAATCTGACACTGCAAACAGGTCAGCGACGAGCCATCCAGTCGGTTCAGATCGAGCCGCTGTCCTCAGTCTCACTGCCGGTCAACGCGGACTCGCTGAGCATTGTCTCGGCCAATCAGTTCTATGCGGCACTGCAGATCAGTGACCCACTTGGATATGCGCTTATCGCACCGAGTGAGAATCGCAATCTGGGCAGCGAAATGGAAATCTGGGTTCGCTAATCCGGATGGATAAGTTCCCAAGGGTCCCTATCTATTAGCTCTGCGGCGGCGCCCACGACTGCCTGCTCAATCTGAATCCTGGGATCTGGGATGCGATTCTTACCCAGTCGCTCGATAGGTATTCGGTAGAGCGTGATGGTCATGTTTTGCTTATCTGCGCTAAATCTTCTCAGCCGCTCGCCCGGCCCCAGTGGCGGGACGTCTTCGATTTTCCACTTCAGCTCACGCAGCTCCTCGAAGGTGGCGCTAAGCCAGCCGGCCGTGTCGGCAACGACCGTTGCGAAGAAGCTGGCTCTGGTACCGTGACGAAAAAGCTTCGAGGGCAGCGGGCGTCGCATACCGCGGCCATGCCTGTCTCGCTGCACCCTTCTCACCCCTGCATTGTATTCTTGGCTGGGCCGGAAGCAGAAAGTTGATTCGGTGATTGATTTTGACAAGTTTGTAAAGACCTACGACGTTCGTGGCCTGGTTGGCAGTGAACTAACCGAGGATCTGATTGAGGCCTTCGGTGCTGGGTTCGCCGATGTCTTGCAGCTGGCCGGTAAAGCGTTAGTGGTAGGGCACGATATGCGGGATTCATCGCCGGGCTTTGCCGCAGCTTTTGCCAGGGGGGCAAACCGCGTTGGGGCCAACGTGTCGATGATTGGACTTTGCTCCACAGACATGAACTACTTCGCATCGGGATCGCTCGGGCTTCCCGCTGCCATGTTTACCGCTTCGCATAACCCGGCGAGCTACAACGGCATAAAGTTTTCCCGAGCTGGAGCCAGGGGAATCAGCCTTGACACCGGCCTGGCGGACATTCGCGACCTAGCCAAGCAGTATCTGGAGACCGGAATCCCCGAGGCGGCGACTCCGGGTAGTACTGAGAACGTCGATGTCATGGCTGACTATGTGGCCTATGTCAACTCGCTAGTGCCGCTGAGCGAAATTCGAAAACTCAAGGTGGTAGTCGATGTGGCAAACGGCATGGGAGGCCTCACGGTTCCCGCCGTGCTGGGGTCGAACCGCAACTTGGAAATCGTTCCAATGTACTTCGAGCTTGATGGCAGCTTCCCCAATCACGAGGCAAACCCGCTAGATCCCAAGAACCTTGTTGATTTGCAGCAGCGTGTTGTTGCCGAGGGCGCAGACATCGGACTGGCCTTTGACGGTGATGCCGACCGCTGCTTTGTGGTCGACGAGACCGGGGCTTCGGTGAGCCCCTCGGCGGTCGCGGCAATTGTCTCAGCGCGAGAGATTGCCCGCGTGAAAGACACTGAGCCGAACCCCACGGTGTTGCACAACCTGCTCACCTCACGCTGGGTGCCTGAGTTGATCGAATCGCTCGGGGCAACTCCGTCTCGGACCAAGGTGGGGCATTCGCTGATTAAGGACCAGATGGCCGAGACTGGGGCGGTATTCGGCGGGGAACACTCGGCGCACTACTATTTCCGCGACTTCTGGGGTGCAGACAACGGCATGCTGGCAGCAATGCACGTGCTATCGGAACTTGGCTCCCAGGATCGCAAGCTGTCCGAGATCTCGGCAAGCCATAGCCCCTACTTTTCATCGGGAGAAATCAATTCTCAGGTAACCGATCGCGAATCGGCTCTAGAGCGGGTGCGCGTAGCGCTTGCGGCAGATTCTGAAGAGCAATTCGACGGCACGACTTTTGCGGGTTCGCTGGGCGGAAATTGGTGGTGGGCCAATATCCGCCCCTCAAACACCGAACCTTTGCTTAGACTGAATGTTG
>JALQVB010000022.1 GCA_023260495.1 Aquiluna sp. | reverse complement strand
CTATCTCACCTTTGCTGAAAGTCGTTCGATTTATGGCAGCGAATCGTTTAACTCGGTGTCGCGATTTGTCCGCGACATTCCCAAAGAGGTGATCGAAGAAGTGCGCTTACAGAGCACTATCAGCCGGCCCACCAGCTATGCCAGCGGTTCTCTGAATGGCAGCCTGGCCAGTGACTCCGGCAGCGAAACCGGATTTTCCCTGGGTCAGGGGGTCAATCATCAGGTCTACGGCGACGGGGTGATTTTAAATTTTGAAGGCAATAAGCCAGTAGGCATTGTGACTGAGGATGATCTTCAGAGCGTCGATCGCTTTACTCAGTTGGGTCAGGTCATGACACAAGAGCTCACAACAATGCCAGACACTTTGGACCCACGTCGGGAGCGCCAATCTGAACCGGCATCAGCACGTTCGCGAAGCCCGCGAATAGCGGGGTTGCAAACATCAGAAGCATGATGGTGCCGTGCATGGTGAACAGCTGGTTGTACTGCTCCTTGGTTGCCACAATGTCCAGTCCCGGCATCGTGAGCTGCGCGCGAATAATAAGCGCCATCACACCACCGATGAGGAAGTACATGAAGGAGGTGATGAAGTAGAGGTAACCAATCTTCTTGTGATCGGTAGTGGTGAGCCAGTCAACCAGAATGCGGCCCTTGTCCTTCTTGGGAACAAAGGTCGAAGGGTTGGTCTTGGGTTGAGTTATAGTCGCCATTTACTATCCCCTAATCTCTGGGTCGCCACCAGGTAGGTTCTGGTTTCTGTTGTAATCCGTCGAGAGCTGACCGACCTGGCCGGCGGCTGCAAGTGCCGCCATCTGCTGGTCGTATTCAGCCTGGGAAACCACCTCTACATTGAAAAGCATCATGGAGTGATACTCGCCACAAAGCTCGGCACACTTACCTACGTAAGTTCCCTCTTTCAACGGGGTGAAGTACATGACATTGGTCTGGGCCGGGAACATGTCCTTCTTGTATAGGAATTCGACCACCCAGAAGCTGTGAATTACGTCACGCGAAGTCAGGTCAATCTGCACGCTCTTGCCCACCGGCAGGTAAAGGGTTGGCAGGGTCTCCATTACTGACTCTTCGTCGCCAGTGAACTGAGCCTGGATTCCGGTTTCGTAGACGTTCTCGTCAACGTAGTTGAAGTCCCAGCTCCACTGCTTTGCGATTACCTCAATGTGAACATCAGGGTTTTCAACTTTGGCTTCAATCGCTGCCATGTCCCGAGCGGTGAAAGCGAAGAAGCCAACCACCAAAATCAGCGGAATCGAGGTGAACAGGGCTTCAATCGGCATGTTGTAGCGGAGCTGCTGCGGAATGCCGGTCTCACCCTGGCGACGACGGTACACAATAAGAGCCCAGGCCATGAGGCCCCATGCGATAACACCAACAGCCAAAAGAACGATCCAGGATGTGTTCCAAAGACCCATGATGCGATCGGTGTGGTTGGTAACTCCAGAGGCGTCTGGCAAGAATCCCCGCTGTAACTCAGCGGAACAACCCGTTAGCACGAGGGCTAGGGAAGATAGGACTCCTGCCGCTCTCAGGGATCGACGTGGCTTAGTCAATGAAACATCCTTCAAGTTGCAATTGCTCGTTCAAGTTTACCCTCAGACGGAGGCGCGAAGGCTCCGTTTGGTGGTGTTTTTAGGAGAATGAGTCGCCGCAGGCGCAAGATCCCGATGCGTTTGGGTTGTCAATGGTGAAACCCTGCTTCTGAATGGTGTCTTCGAAGTCAATCTCAGCGCCATCTAGGTACGGGACGCTCATGGCGTCAACAACAACCTCGACTCCATCGAAATCAGCGATTGCATCGCTTTCTTCGAGCATTTCGTCAAAAAATAGCTGGTAGATCAGGCCGGAGCAGCCACCAGGTTGAACAGCAACTCGCAACCTTAGGTCGTCTCTGCCCTCGGCCTCCAAGAGCGTGCGCACCTTGTTAGCGGCCACATCGGTCAGCTTGACACCGTGGGTCATGACATCAGACATAAATAACCTCCAAGTCCTATCTTAACCATTCAAGGTCAAAGAATTGGCGTGAATTAGCAGTGCGGTCTCCGAGGCAATTGCCTTTCTGAGTGTGGGTAGGTGCTGTGATTCATTCGGCGAGTGCGCTCTGGAGTCCGGATCCTCGACTCCCGTCACCAAAATCTCCGCTGCGGGAAAAGCCTTAGCAAAGTCTGCAATGAATGGAATCGATGCTCCGATGCCCATATCAACGCTTTGCTGGCCCCAATTTCCACTCAATATTCCGTGCATGAGCGCCGCATACCTGCCATCTTTAGCACGGTATCCGGGGCCCGCCTCAGACTCCCCAAACTCGAGCTGTGCGCCAAACGGTGCGTTGTTGCCCAGGTGACTCTTGAGCGCCTCCAGGGCAGCAGCAGGGTCCTGACTAGGTGCGATGCGAACCGACACACGTGCGCGCACCGAAGGAAGAGCGGTGTTGGATGAAACATCGACCGCAGGCGCATCGATACCGATAACAGTTGCTGCAGGCTCCCCCCAGAGCTGCTGGGCAAGTGGATGACTTCCCATGCGACCTGAAGTCGAAAGCATTCCCGATTCGTGCCTTAGCTGCTCAAGTGAGATTTCTGGGCCATTCATGGGCTCGGATTCCAAGCCAGCAATGGCTACGTTGCCGTCTTCATCCCACAGAGTTCCTAAAAGCCGAATCATTGCCGTCATCGCATCCGGCAGCGGCCCGCCATAAAGGCCAGAGTGGACTGCGTGGTCCAGTGTCTGCAGGCTGAAAGTTTGAGAAATCATGCCGCGCAAACTAGCTGTGAGCGCGGGGGTTTCAGTAGACCAGTTTCCGCTGTCCGCCACGATGATTAGGTCGGCGGCTAGGTCGTCTTTGTTATCGGCAAGAAAGTTTTGAAAGGACGGTGATCCAGCTTCTTCCTCTCCCTCGATGAAAACAGTGACCCCAACATCTGGGCTATCAACTAGCTCAGTTAGACCCCGAATGGCAAAAAGGTGCGTGATCACTCCAGATTTGTCATCCGACGCCCCCCTGCCGTAGAGCCTGTCTCCCCGCAGCGTTGCTACAAAAGGCTCCGAGTCCCAAAGCTCGTCTTTCCCCGGCGGCTGCACGTCGTGGTGTGCGTAGAGCAAGACGTGTGGAGCGCCGTTTTTTCCCGCTCTCCTGGCAACTACAGCTGGCGCTCCGAGCTGACCATCCGGCTTTGCTGCCTTGCGAATCTCTACGAAGTCAAAGAATTTGAGCTGCTGCAGCTGCGCCTTAACCGCTTGCGCCGATTCTTCAAGGAATTTGGGGTCGAAGCTAGGCCAAGCCACTCCTGGAATCTTGACCAGATCTCCAAGTTGAGCCAGAGCCTGCGGGAAGGTTCTGTCGGCAAACTCTTTGGCGCTTGTCAGCTGGGATTGGTTTAGTGGAATTTCTTGATTGGCCATGTAGGTAATCTAGTGGGAGATTCTGAAAGGTAAGCATGTCAGATAACGAGAAGTCGCCTCAGGGCAAAGGTCGCCCCACTCCCCCGCGAAAGGAGCAGGAGCGTGCTAGGAAGAAGCCCCTGGTCGGCGACCGAAGCAAGGAAGCCATCAAGGCTGATCGCGAGAAGGTTCGTGCCGCCCGGCAGGTGGCCCGAGAGGGCATGATGGCCGGTGAAGAGCGCTACCTTGGGCCGCGCGATAAGGGGCCGCAGCGACGTTATGCCCGCGATGTAGTGGATGCTCGATTCACGGCCGGAGAGCTTGTGCTCCCGATGCTGTTCATCGTGGTCTTCATGACTTTCATCGATTCACTCCTGCTACAGGTTGTCGCCCTTTTTGCCATGTGGGGCCTATTCGGCATCGTCGCAATCGACGCGGCCATTGTTGGCCGGGTTGCTAAAAAGCGCGTTGGCGCGAAATTTGGCGCAGAAAATGTCGAGCAAGGAATCGCATGGTATTCGGCCATGCGCTCTATTCAGATGCGCGCACTGCGCATTCCTAAACCACAGGTGGCTCGCTTCACCAAGCTTGACCGGCAGTAACTAGAAAGGGAACCCTGACATGGAATTTAGATACCTCGGAAACTCGGGCCTCAAGGTCTCGGAGATCATTTACGGCAACTGGTTGACACACGCCTCCCAGGTGGCGGACGAGCAGGCAACCAAGACCGTGCATGCCGCCCTAGATGCCGGCATCACAACCTTTGACACAGCCGACGCCTACGCCAACCAAGCCGCTGAGGTAGTTCTGGGTAACGCCCTGAAGGGTCAGCGCCGCGAAGGTCTAGAAATCCTCACCAAGGTTTACTGGCCCGTTGCCGAAAAGGGTCCGAACGACGTTGGATTATCTCGCAAGCATATTTTTGAATCGTTGCATGGCTCGCTGAAGCGCCTGCAAACCGACTACATCGAGCTCTACCAGGCTCACCGCTTTGACTATGAAACTCCGCTGGAGGAGACCATGACCGCATTTGCCGACTTGGTTCGCCAGGGCAAGGTTCTGTATGTAGGCGTCTCAGAATGGAACGCCGAGCAAATTCGCGCGGGTCGCGCTTTGGCTGACCAGCTCGGTTTCCAGCTGATCTCAAACCAGCCGCAGTACTCGATGCTCTGGCGGGTAATTGAGGAAAAGGTAGTGCCTACCTCTGAGGAGCTTGGTCTAAGCCAAATTGTGTGGTCTCCGATTGCTCAGGGAGTGCTCTCCGGAAAGTATCTGCCAGGCCAGCCAGTGCCTGAAGGGTCGCGAGCTGCGGACCCAAACATCTCGGCCTTCATTGAAAAATTCATGACTGATGACGTGCTGACCAGAGTGCAGAACTTGAAGCCGCTGGCTGAGGAGCTGGGTCTTGATCTGGCTCAATTTGCCGTCGCCTGGGTACTTCAGAACCCAAACATTGCAGCCGCAATCGTTGGCGCCTCGCGCCCTGAGCAGATCGCCTCGAACGCCAAGGCGGCGGGAGTCAAGATTCCAGCCGAGATCATGGCGAAGGTTGACGAGATTCTGGGTGACGTGGTCGTTACAGATCCAGAGCTGACTAAGAGCCCAGAGACTCGCCCTTAGCTAGCTCGCTCGCCCAAAACGGGCCTCGGTAAATAAACCCGGTGTAGCCCTGCACCAAATCGGCACCAAGCGCTAGGCGCTGGGCTACGTCTGTGGCAGTTTCTATGCCGCCAACAGATATCACCGCCATGCTCTGTGGCAGCTCGCGCCGCAACAGGCTAAGTAGCTCAAGTGAACGCTCTGCCACCGGGGCACCAGATAGGCCTCCCTGCTCTGCGGCATTCTCACCGCTAACCGCATCGCGCGAAATGGTGGTGTTGGTGGCAATCACCCCGGCAAGGCCGACCTCGGTGGCCGACTGCGCAACTGCAATGACATCCTCGTCGGCGAGATCAGGCGCAATTTTCACAAATACCGGCTTGCCCATTGACTTTGCAACAACGACCTCAAGAATGGGTTTGAGCACCTCCACCTGCTGCAAATCTCGCAAACCAGGAGTATTCGGGCTCGAGACGTTAACCGCCACGTAGTCGGCGAATGGCGCCAATCGCTCCGCGCTGTAGGCGTAGTCGGCGGCAGCGTCTGCCAAATCCACCACCTTAGTCTTGCCGATGTTGACGCCGATGACTGGAAGCTTTCCTGGGGCCGAGTGCTTGGCGCGAAGTCTTTTCAGGCGCTCTGCGACCGCATCGGCCCCATCATTGTTAAAGCCCATTCGATTGATCAGCGCGCGATATGCAGGCAGCCGAAACAGTCGTGGCTTTGGATTTCCAGGCTGGGGCTGTCCGGTGACCGTGCCAATCTCAACGTGACCAAAACCCAAAAGGCCGAGCTCATAGACCAGCTTGGCGTTCTTATCGAAACCCGCGGCCATTCCAATCCTGTTTGGGAATTCAATTCCGGCAACTTGAACAGGCGTCGCCACTCGCTTTCGTGGCATTAGACCCATCCAGCGCATCGCCCTTAGGGCAAAAACTCCCAGGTGGTGAGCAGTTTCGGGGTCAATTCGCTTGAGAAAAGTGTTGAAAAGGAACTGATACATCAGTCTCTCAGGTCTTCAATCGCAGCCTGAAAATCATCCAGAGAGTCCCAGGCCTGGTAAACGCTGGCAAAGCGCATGTAGGCCACATGGTCCAAGTTTCTTAGCGGTTCGAGAATCGCTAGCCCAATGTCCTGAGCCTCAATCGAGGCAGCCCCGGTGGCACGCAGTGCCTCCTCGACCTGCTGAGCCAGCAAGGCCAAATCCGCGTCCGTAACCGGGCGACCCTGACAGGCCTTCCTCACTCCAGAAATGATCTTGTCGCGAGAGAACTGCTCGGTCACCCCCGATCTCTTGGTAACCATGAGGGAGGCGGTTTCGATGGTGGTGAAGCGCTTCTGGCAGGCTGGACATTGGCGGCGCCTGCGAATTGCAGACCCGTCGTCGGAGGTTCTGGAATCAACTACGCGGGAATCAGCGTGACGGCAAAATGGGCAAAACATCAGTTGTCAAACCTAATCGCTGCCGCATCGCCATGGGCGGGTAGACCCTCGGCGTGGGAGAAAGTCACTAGTCGCTGCATTGACTCAGCCAGGGCTGTTTTGTCGTAGCTAATCACCTGCTGACTACGGAGGAAGCTGAGCACATTCAGCCCCGCTGAGAACTTGGCCTGCTCGCCAGTTGGCAGCACGTGGTTCGATCCTGCGATGTAATCGCCGAGCGAAACTGGCGAATAGTCTCCAACAAAAATCGCACCAGCATTTGAAATTTGATTTGCAACTGCCTGTGCATCACTCGTGTGAATCTCAAGATGTTCCGTCGCATATTCGTTGGCAATGGCTACCGCAACCTCGATGCTGGGCACCAAAACTGCGGCGGATTGCACACCTGCCAAAGCTGCCTGAACCCGCTCTTTGTTAGCAGTCCCCGCAACTTGTCGCTCCAATTCGGTAATGACTTCATCCAGAAGCTCCTGGGAGTCGGTCACAAGCACGCTGGCGGCGTTTTCGTCATGCTCTGCCTGGGAAATCAGATCCGCTGCGACAAAGCGAGGATTCGCTGATTTATCCGCGATTATCAAAATCTCAGTTGGTCCAGCCTCGGAATCTATTCCGATTACGGATCGCAGCAGGCGTTTAGCCGCAGCCACGTAAATGTTTCCCGGGCCTGTCACCAAGCGCGTAGGCTCAAAACCAATCTCTGGGATTCCGTAAGCAAATGCCGCCACGGCACTGGCCCCGCCGATTGCGTAAACCTCATCGACGCCCAAGAGGTGAGCGGTGGCAAGAATTGAAGGGTGCGGCAGGCCGTCAAATTCCAATTGTGCAGGAGAGCAGATGGCGATTCGAGGCACCTGGGCAACCTGGGCCGGCACAACATTCATGATCGCCGAAGAGGGATAGACCGCTTTTCCACCTGGCACGTAAAGCCCAACCGAGTCAACGGGAACGTAACGAGTGGTAACAAGACCCCCAGGGGTCAATTCGGTACTGACCGCACCGGGGAGCTGATCCTGACTAACTTTTCTAACGCGCTCTATGGCCAACTCAATCGAGCTGCGCAACTCTGGGTCGAGTTCTTCTGCGGCCTTGGCTAGCTGCCCCGGCGAGACCCGAAAGTCCTGAGGCACCACACGATCAAATTCCATGGCGTGTCTTGTTATGGCCTCAAGGCCGCGGTCCCGCACCTCATCGATGATGCGCTGAACCGAGCCCGAAACCGAACCGATGGAGACATCGGCCCGTGGCAGATTCTCCCTCACGCTCGATGCCGTGACGGGAAATTCCCAATGAATTTTGCGCATGTAGTGGCCTGTTAGGAAAAACTAATGCCCTAACCTTATCTGAGAATGAGTTCAAAAAATCAAGAGTTTGACCTAAGCGGAACCGAAGCACTCAAAGCCGTCTTCCGCAACCATGCCTCTGGAATCGCCATCATCACCGCCCTAGATTCCGAAGGCAATCCAATCGGCTTCACCGCATCTTCGGTAACCTCGCTGGGCTCCAATCCACCTCTGGTGTCATTTAACATCGCTCAGGGGTCTTCTAGCTATCCATTCATCGGCAAGGGTGCAAAGGTCGCCCTGCACACCCTTGACGCCACCACTCTCCACCTTGCCCAGCGCCTTGCCGGAGATCGTTCGGAGCGCTTTGATGGCAGCGAATCTAAAGGGCCCTTCGGGGTACCAGTTTTCTGTGAGTGCCCGGCGATTCTGATCGGTGAGGTCAGGGAGCGCTTTGAGGTTGCATCAAATGCTGTGGTGGTAATGGATGTGCTGATGGCTACCGCAGACGAGATTCCTGTGGCACCTCTAATTTACTTCCAGCGGGGTTACCACGGCATTGGTGAGCGCCTCGCCGATAACTCCTAGCTGACGGCGTCGGGCCCAAGCAAGGCCTTTAGTTCTCCAAACAGATCGTGACCCACGCTGACCCGCTGCGGCAGCATGAAGTGCGAGGTGTTGTGATTGGAATGCAGCTTTACCTGAACCTCCACGGGACCTGGGTGGGAATCAAGAATGCCGGCTAGTTTCTCAAGCTGAGACTTGGTGGTGTTGGCTTCTTGGAGATTTAGCAGCAAGACTCCCCCGTTTTCTCGGCCCGCTTCCAGCTGTTCAATCGAATAGGCCTGTAGCACCACTTCTTCGTCGCGCCTGGAGAGGCGCCCTCGTATGGTGACCGTGCGATCCGCTTCGAGTAGCTCGCGATTTTGCTGATAGATCTTACCCATGAACATCACGGACACCTCACCGGAAAAATCCTCCACCGTGAGCTGGGCATACTGATTGCCAGATGCACGGGCTATCCGGTGCTGGACCTGGGTTATTAGACCGGCGATTGTGACCGTTTCGCCATCGGAAATATCGCTCTCCCGCAGCGCCGCAGTGCCCATGTCCGAGTGCCGCATCAACTCGGCTTCCATGCCAGCAAGTGGGTGATCGGACACGTAAAGACCCAGCATTTCGCGCTCATGGGAAAGCAAGTCGCGCTTGGTCCACTCCGGCAACTGCGGAATCTGAACCGTGACCGCGCTTTCTTCCTCTAAACCACCGAAAAGGTCCATCTGGCCGGCTGCAGCGTGCCGCTTCAGAACCGAAGTTGCATCGATTGCCTCTTCATGAATTGCAATTAGTGACCTTCTGGTGTGGCCTAGCGAGTCAAACGCCCCGGCCTTGATGAGCGACTCTACAACGCGCTTAGTGCTGGCCTGCTGGGAGACCCTTGTCAGGTAGTCCTCAAAGCTTATGAAGTTTGACTCTTCTCGAGCGCTGACAACGCTGTCAACCACGTTCTTACCAACATTGCGCACGGCGCCGAGACCAAAGCGAATGTCGTCCCCTACGGCGGCAAAAACGTGAATCGACTCGTTTATATCCGGCGGCAAGACTTTCAGCCCCATTCGGCGGCATTCATTGAGGTAGAGACCCAGCTTGTCCTTGGAGTCGCTGACGCTGGTGAGCAGAGCTGCCATGAACTCAGCCGGATAATTCGCTTTGAGGTAAGCGGTCCAATAGCTGAGCACCCCGTAACCGGCCGAGTGAGCCTTGTTGAAGGCGTAATCGGCAAACGGCAGCAGGGTCTCCCAAAGTGCCGTGATTGCCGAATCTGAGAATCCGCCCTGCTTCATGCCGGCCGTGAATATTTCCAGCTGCTTCGCTAGCTCCTCGGGCTTCTTCTTTCCCATGGCTCGACGCAACAGATCTGCTTGACCGAGGGTATAGCCCGCCACCTTTTGAGCTGCGGCCATCACCTGCTCCTGGTAGACGATGAGTCCGTAGGTCGGGTCCAGAATCTCGGCAAGTGGCTCGGCTAGCTCTGGATGGATTGCCTGGGATTTTTGCTGCCCATTCTTGCGCTGAGCGTAGTTGGTGTGCGAATTCATGCCCATCGGGCCAGGTCGATAGAGTGCGATGACGGCCGAAATGTGCTCGAATTCAGTTGGCTTCAATAGCTTCAAGAGCGAGCGCATATTGCCACCGTCAAGCTGAAATACGCCCAATGTGTCACCGCGCGATAGCAGCTGGTAGGTCTTTTCATCGGCATCTAGGTCGAGCTCTTCCAGAACTACATTTTCGCCCCGGTTCTGTCGGATGTTTTCCAAAGCATCGTCAATCACCGTTAGGTTTCTCAGGCCTAAGAAGTCCATTTTCAAGAGCCCAAGGTCTTCACATGGCGGCTGATCAAACTGAGTGATGATGGCGCCGTCTTCCTCGCGCTTCATGATCGGGATAACTTCCATTAGCGGCTTGGCGCTCATGATGACGCCTGCGGCGTGAACTCCAGACTGCCGCTTCAACGACTCCAGCCCTTGGGCTAGTTCAAACACCTGCTTGCTATCCGGATCGTTTTCGACAAGCTCCCGAAATTCGGCCGCCTCGGAATAGCGTTCCGATTCCTTGTTGACCACGTCATCAAGCGAAACATCGCGACCCAGCACCATCGGTGGCATCGCCTTGGTTAGCTTCTCCCCCACGGCGTAGGGCTTTGCCAGCACCCTGGCGGCATCCTTCAGGGCCTGCTTTGCCTTGATGGTGCCAAAGGTGACGATCTGAGCAACTCGGTCATCGCCATACTTCTCGGTCACGTAGCGAATAACCTCGGGGCGGCGGCGATCGTCAAAGTCAACATCGATATCGGGCATTGACAGGCGCTCTGGGTTCAAGAAGCGCTCAAAAATCAAATCGTGCGCTAGGGGATCAAGCTCGGTGATACCCAGGGCGTAGGCAACTAGCGACCCGGCGGCTGAGCCTCGGCCCGGGCCCACTCGAATGCCCTGCTCCCTTGCCCAGGCAATAAAGTCGGAGACCACCAAGAAGTAACCCGGAAAGCCCATCTTGATGATGACTTCGATCTCATAGGCTGCCTGCTCACGATGCTTTTCGCTGAATCCATCGGGGAAACGCTTCCCCATTCCGGCCCAAACCTCTTTTTCAAACCACTCAGCCTCGGTTTGCCCCTCAGGGACTGGGAACCTTGGCATCAGGTCCTGCTTTTCGAAATTCACCTCACAGCGCTCGGCAATCAGCAAGGTGTTGTCAGCAGCCTCGGGAATCTCGGAGAACAACTTCCGCATCTGGCTTGCGGATTTCAGGTAGAACTCTTGAGATTCAAAGCGGAAGCGGTTCGGATCATCGAGATTTGTACCTGTTTGCACGCAGAGCAGCGCCTCATGCGCTTGCGCATCGTGCTGGTCTACGTAGTGCAAATCGTTGGTTCCCACCAGCGGCAAATCCAAGTTCTTGGCCAGTCGTAACAGATCGTCACGCACTCGCTTTTCGATGTCGAGGGTGTGGTCCATGACCTCAACGAAGTAGTTATCCTTGCCGAATATGTCGCGGAACTCCCCCGCGGCCTTGAGCGCCTCGTCGTACTGACCCATGCGCAACCTGATTTGCACCTCGCCACCGGGACAGCCAGTGGTGCCAATAATTCCCTTGCCGTAATTGGCCAGCAGTTCGCGGTCTAGCCTCGGCTTGAAGTAGTAACCAGAGAGGTACGCTTCCGAGCTAAGCCGGAAAAGGTTATTCATGCTCTCGTTATTGGTTGCCCACAAGGTCAGGTGGGAGTAGGCGCCACCAGCCGAGACGTCATCCTCACCGCCATCTCCCCAGCGAACTCGAGAGCGCTCTAGGCGAGAACCGGGAGCCAGATAGGCCTCCATGCCAATGATTGGCTTCACTCCCGCTGCGGTTGCCTGCTTCCAGAATTCATAAGCACCGTGGGTGTTGCCGTGATCGGTCATCGCAATCGCCGGCATGCCCAGTTCAGCGGCCTTTGTGACCAGTGGTTTTATGCGGGCGGCACCATCAAGCATCGAGTATTCGGTGTGGTTGTGCAGGTGAACAAACGACTTTTCTGCCACATCACACCTTTCGACTAGACAATGCTAAAGCCGAAAATTCACATCACGCAGTTGACTCAGTGCATTTTCCAAATCCGCCGGATAACTTGACTGAAATTCCACCCACTCACCCGTGATTGGATGGTTGAAGCCGAGCCGGACCGCATGCAGCCACTGTCTATCGAGACCCAGTTTTTGCGCCAAAATCGGGTCGGAGCCATAAAGCTGATCTCCCACCAGTGGGTGATTGAAGTGGGCAAAATGCACTCTAATCTGATGTGTTCGTCCTGTCTCCAGGCCAATTTCCATAAGCGCGGCGGTTGGCAACAGTTCGATGCAGCGGTAATGCGTCACCGCCGGTTTGCCATCGTGAGAAATTGTGAACTTGTATTCGTGTCGCATGCTCCGGGCAATCGGAGTGTCGATGGTTCCAGTTGCGGGATCCGGATGACCCTGCGCGAGAGCGTGGTAGGTCTTTTTGACGCTGCGGTCACGAAAGGCCTGCTTCAAAACCGAGTAGGCTCGCTCCCCCTTGGCCAACACCATCAGACCACTGGTTCCCACATCTAAGCGCTGGACGATTCCCTGCCGCTCGCTTGCCCCAGAAGTTGAAAGCTGAATGCCTCGGGCCAGCAGCACACCGGGCACACTCGGTCCCTCAAACCCCTGGGAGGGATGGGAGACCACACCGGCGGGCTTGTCCACGACAATGATGTGCTCGTCCTGAAACACGATCTTCAGCTCAGCCACATCCTCAGCCTCAACCCGCACCTCACTGGCCGCCTCGTCGAGATCGACCGCAATCAGTTGGTCAGCCTCTAGCTTCAGGCTCTTGGGTGCGATTTGGCCATCGACTAGAACCTTGCCATCCTCGATCAGGGCAATTGCTCGAGTGCGAGAGATGCCAAGCATTTTGCTCAGGCCTGCATCCAGTCGCTCACCAACCCGGGCATCTGGGACCGGCAGTACCCTACTTGGCACGCCCGCCACCAATCTCGTCGCCAAGCATGGTGCGCAGGATAGCGAGGCAGACTGCTGTCACCAAGAACGTGTCGGCAAGGTTAAAAATCGGGAAGTTGAACGGAATCTGGATGAAATCAACCACGTGTCCGTTGAAGAAAGTCGGTGGTTTGAGTGCGCGATCAATCAGATTACCGACCGCACCACCAAGTGCCAGCCCGGCAATCACCGTCCACACCAGCGTCTTGGCGCGGAGCGCGTAATAGCCAATTGCAATTGATGCGACGAGCGAAATCGTGGTGAGGACCCAGGTGGCCCCGACGCCGAGCGAGAAGGCAGCTGCGTCGTTGTAGGCCAGGCGAAACTGCAGTAGTTCACCAATTACCGGAACTGACCCTTGGCCGAAAAGCTCTGACTCAGCCCAGTACTTCGTTGCCTGATCTAATCCAACAACGACAAGGGCTATCGGAATAAATAGCAGGCGCCTAGCGCTTGCCTTCACCCTCTACTTCGTCTTCTTCGCTCTCGAGCTCTTCGTCGTCCTCCAGCTCCTCGTCATCAGCCTCATCCGCTAGGGATGCTGCAGCGACGGGGGAACCGATTGGGGCTGGCTCCTGGTCGTAGTACTCAAACTCAACCTCGGCGTTCTCTGCCGGCTCAACCTCACCAGAGATGTCGCCGAACGCTTCCTCGGTAAGAATTTGCGATAGCTGCTCCTGGATGTAATCACGCAGCTTGGAACGGTATTCAGACTCAAATCGCTTAAGGTCCTCGATTGAGGACTCGATGCTCCTGCGGTCTAGTTCCATCTGGTTCAGGATTTCGCGAGCCTGAGCCTCAGCGTCGCGAACCAGGCGAGCTGCTTCGCGCTGAGCATCGCGGATCAATTGCTCGCGCTTGACCTTGCCCTCGTGCACGTGATCTGCGTGCAGCTTTTGAGCGAGTTCGATGATGCTTCGTGAGGCATCAGTGTCCTCGGCGGCTGGTGCCGGCACCGGGTCAGCAGCCACTGGGAAGGCTGGCATCTCGGCGGAATCCCCCTCCACGCCTGCAGCGCTGCGAGTCTTCAGCTCCTCATTCTCAGCGATGATTTTGCGGAGCTCGACGACCACCTCGTCTAGGTAGTCATCCACCTCATCCTGGTCGTATCCCTCACGGAACTTAGTGATCTGGAACCGCTTGGCCAGAATGTCTTCAGGGGTCAACGCCATCGTCTGCCTTTCCGTGCGTTTGGAAAATCCTTGACTATGTTATTCCCCTCTAGAGGCTGCGAGCAAAGCCCTGCAAAATAATCACGGCAAACAGCACCAGGGTCCAAGCCAGGTCAAGGGCAATTGGACCCAACCTCAGCGGCGGAACAAAGCGGCGCACAAACTTCAGCGGAGGGTCTGTAAGGGTGTAGGCAAAATCCAAAATCGGAAGCAGCAAACCCTTGGGACGCCAACCTGGACTCATGCTCATTACGAGATCGGCCACAAAGCGCCCGATCATCGCATAAAAGAAAATCTGGAGCGCCCAGTAGAGAACGAGACCTACGATGCTCATTAGAAGCCGGCGAGCTCCTCGTCGCCATCCTCGTCAGCGTCTGCGTCGGTTACGGTGACGCTC
>JALQVB010000224.1 GCA_023260495.1 Aquiluna sp. | reverse complement strand
TACGCCCCCACCTTTTCGGTGGGCTCTCATGGGGATGATCGGTTTCGACATTGCCTGCAAGCGGGAGAGAAGCGGGTCGAGGATGCAGAGATATCTCGTTAACGAAATCTGCAAAATATAGGTGCCAATACAAAGCGCGCCGACTTCGCCCTCGCTGCCTAGAGCTAGCGAGCCTGAAGTCCGTCGGTACTAGGGTCTGTTCTCGCCCTGGTTCTCGGCGTCATCTAGAGAACTTGCTGCGAAATTGCGCCTCAGGGCATCGCGGGACTCTTACTGAGGCTGGGCTTGTCGACCTAGATGCTCGTGGCAAAGGTCGAAGCCGAGTAGAACGCTTTCATGAGCTACACCCGTAGAAGACTCACAATTTCAGCAGTGGACGGGGGTTCAATTCCCCCCATCTCCACAAATCGCTGCGGTCTCATCACACGTTGTTGATTTCTAATTGGGGGATGCTCATGACTCGTTCCGTGCGCGCAGTTGTCGCAGCTTTTATGGCCGTAT
>JALQVB010000223.1 GCA_023260495.1 Aquiluna sp. | reverse complement strand
GGGTGTTTCTCCATGTATCGGACCGTGTAGGAGCAGACCGGCACAACCTTCTCCGTGCCCTTCTCCCTGATGTCAGCCAGTGACTCTCTTAGCAGTATTGCCGCGAGGTTCTTGCCCTGGTGAGCCGGGTCAACCTCGGTGTGGACGAGGTGGATCTCTCCAGGCATCAGGCTGTAGTCCATGAGACCCACGCGATCTTCCTCAAGAAAGATCTCGTAGCGCTTATTGGCTTGGTCGTGAACGACTTTTGTCTCCATGCTGTTAACCTCTTCTCCGTGAGCGGCAATCAGGTCTACCTAGCAGACAACCTACCTCTCTTGCGCTCACTTCCAGACGAGTCGGTGCAGCTGATTTACATCGACCCTCCGTTTAACACTGGCAGGGAGCAGGAGCGGACTACTCGTACCTCCAAAGCCTCTGACTCTGGTTCGGTTGGGTTCGCTGGCAAGCGCTACGAGCAGATTGTTCAAAGTGCACTCAGTTATGACGACAGTTTTGCTGAT
>JALQVB010000222.1 GCA_023260495.1 Aquiluna sp. | reverse complement strand
CATGTCCAATAATCCTCTATATATGCTGGAACACCTTTTTCTACAGTGTGAGATTTAAATCTTGGACTAGGATTTGTAATATCTCTTTCAATTCCTTTTTGCAGTTTATTAATCCACTGGATATCAAATTTATTTTTAAGAAAAACAGCACCTTCCTCTTTAAATTTTTTTATTTCATCATTTGAAAGAATTTTGTTCATATTATTAATATAAGAATATAATATAAATTAACCTTTATGAATATTCTTAAAGACACTTTTGGTAGAAAATTTCCATACATTAGATTATCAATTTCTGATGTTTGTAATTTTAAATGTGGATATTGTTTACCAAATGGTTACCAAGTAGACAAAAACGATAATAGAAATTTTCTTCATTTAGATGAGATAAAGCGACTTGCAAATTGTTTTTCTGAACTGGGCGTTAATAAGATCAGAATTACAGGTGGAGAACCAACAGTAAGAAAAGATTTTTTTGATATTGTAAAAGTATTAAAATTTGAGT
>JALQVB010000221.1 GCA_023260495.1 Aquiluna sp. | reverse complement strand
CCAAGACGGTATTCACGACCGTGATCGAGTCGACTACTACGACTCCCATATTCATGCAGCCCTGGACGCGAGAGACCAAGGAGTTGACCTGCGCGGTTACTTCGCATGGTCACTCTTTGACAACCTGGAGTGGGCCGAAGGTTGGACGAAACGCTTTGGCGTTGTGCGAGTCGATGCTGAAACCCAGAAGCGGACACCGAAAGACAGCGCGCTGTTCTTGCGCGAGGTTTATCGGAGCGTTTCTTAGCCCTTGACGGAACCTGCGAGCAAGCCCCGCACAAAGTAGCGCTGCAGGGCAAAGAAGACAATCAGCGGGACCACAATCGAGACGAAGGCGCCGGCAGTGAGAACCTCCCAGCCGGACCCTCGGGTTCCGACCATCTCGGCGAGACGCACCGTCATCGGTGCGACACTCTTCGAGCCCGCACCAAAGGTCAGCCCCACCAGAAGATCGTTCCAGACCCAGAGGAACTGGAAGATCAGGAACGAAGCAATCGCCGGGAT
>JALQVB010000220.1:259-504 GCA_023260495.1 Aquiluna sp. | reverse complement strand
GGCGAATACTTGGGTGACACCGTTCAGGTCATTCCTCACATCACCGCCGAAATCAAGCGTCGTATGCGCCTGCAGGCCGAGGACATTCCTCAGCCAGATGTCATCATCACCGAAATCGGTGGAACCGTGGGTGACATCGAATCACAGCCTTTCATTGAGTCTGCTCGTCAGGTTCGTCACGAACTCGGCCGCAAGAACGTATTCTTCGTGCACGTCTCCCTGGTTCCCTTCATGGGCGCCTCGGG
>JALQVB010000220.1:0-231 GCA_023260495.1 Aquiluna sp. | reverse complement strand
AATCGGTATTCAGCCAGATGCACTCGTTCTGCGTTCCGACCGTCCCGTCACCGAAAGCAACAAGCGCAAGATTGCGCTGATGTGTGACGTTGATGAAGACGCTGTCGTTAACGCCGTGGACGTTCCCAGCATCTATGACATCCCCACCATGCTGCACAGCCAGGGCCTCGACGCCTACATCGTGGAGCAGCTTGGCCTGGACTGCAACGAAGTGGACTGGTCGCACTGGTC
>JALQVB010000021.1 GCA_023260495.1 Aquiluna sp. | reverse complement strand
TGTTTCTAGCGGAAGGAATGTGGCCACCTCTGCTGGCGCCCTCGTTCGGGTAGTCAGGCATGTGAAGTCGCTCCCCGGTGAACTCCTGCGGTGAGCGAACGTCAATGAGCGGGTTAGGGACATGGTGGGCGATATCGTCGCGGAATGCGCGTATCTGGCTGTCATCGCGATCTACCACCGGGTAGTTTCCCGCTGGTCGATCCGAAGACTCTTTGCTCAGCTCACGGCCTTCAGCAATCCACTTTGCCCGTCCACCATCGAGCAGGCGAACCTTGTCGTGCCCAAAAAGCTTGAATACCCAGAAGGCATAGGCTGCCCACCAGTTCGATTTGTCGCCATAGAGCACAATCTCGTCGTCCCTAGAGATTCCCTTTTGGTTCATCAGCGCAGCGAACTGGCTACCGTTTAGGTAATCGCGTCTTAGCTGGTCATTGAGTTCGGTGTGCCAATCAAGTTTGACCGCGCCGGGGATGTGACCAGTCTCATAGAGCAAGATGTCCTCATCGGATTCCACGACGGTGACACTGCCTAGGTTTTCGCTTAACCACTGAGTGGTGACCAATACCTCTGGCTGGGCATAGGCATCAATTTTGCTTTGCTCTGACATCTGTCTTCGTTTCTCCCTAGACTTACGCTCTGGTGGTGATTTGATTGAATGAACAAGGGCTTTCGCAGGTCAATTCCCTAACCACTATTGTTCCAGAAATCACTACTGAAGAGCTTATGGGACAGTTGCGCCCGCCACCTGAGTTTGCCGGAAGTAGCTTCGAAAACTACCACCCCGACCAGCAATTTCCTTCGCAGCAGCTCGCTCTGCAGGCAGCGAAACAATTCGTAACCGGCACCAGAAAACTCTTCGCCAAAGCTGATTCAGCTCCGGGTATCTATCTCGATGGCGGTTTTGGCGTTGGCAAGACTCATCTGCTGGCCGCGATGTGGCATGAGTTTCGAGGCCCAAAGGTCTTCGGAAGTTTCCTGGAGTACACCTCACTCATCGGTTACCTTGGCTTCCAAGCCGCGGTTCAACGACTTGGGGAATACCGGCTGATCTGCATTGACGAGTTTGAGCTAGACGATCCTGGCGACACCATGATGATGTCGCGACTGCTCAAAGAGCTGTCGGCAAAAGGTGTGCGGTTCGCAGCTACATCGAACACTCCACCCAATGCCCTGGGGCAGGGAAGGTTCGCTGCCGAGGATTTCAAGCGTGAGATTCAGGGTCTGGGGGAGCGCTTCGAGATTGTCACGATAGATGGTGAGGACTATCGCCACCGCGATCCCGACCAGCACGCCAGAAACCTAACGCCTGCTGAACTCCGGGATTGGCTCAGGATGGAGCCGGACGCCTATGCGAACAAGCTAAGTGAAATCCTCGATCACCTGGCAACCTTGCACCCCACGAAGTTCCGCATGCTACTGAGGGACGTTGGAGTGCTGGGCATTTCCGAGGTATTTCAGCTGCACGATCAGGTTCCAGCCTTGCGCTTTGTGGTCTTCGTAGATCGCTGCTATGAAATGCAAATTCCGCTGCGGTCTTCTGGCGAGGTAGCCATCACAGAGGTCTTCTCGCCGCAAATGATTGAGGGTGGCTACCGCAAGAAATACCTGCGAGCAATCTCCCGACTGGGAGCGCTCTGCGAGCTCTATTGAGCGTTCTCTTCGCGGTGCTTCTTCATGTAGTAGCGGCCGCGGGCTTGCGCCAGCCAGGCACCGAATGCCATGGCTAGCAGCGAACCGGTTATGACGGCCAAGGTTGCCTCTGCCAGAACGTGTGGCAGCTCGCTGAAAGCCAAATTAGACATCAACAGCGAAACCGTAAACCCGACTCCGGCCAGGCCGGCAATGGCGGCGAAGTCCAAAGGCTCAAGATCGAGCCTCGCCTCCTTGCTGGCAATCTTGTTTGCCAGCAGGGCCAGCAGCGTAATACCGAGGATCTTGCCCACCGGCAGCGCAATAGCAATTCCTGTGAAGACGCTAGAGAAGGCGCCATCGAAAGTTGGCAGAGCTATCGCTACGGCAAAAAAGGCAAAGACAGGAAGTGAAACCGTGTTGGTCCAGGGCTGGATCTTCAAAACCAGTGAGTGGGTGCGCTTGGCAGGAATTATCAAGCCAAGGGCAACTCCGGCGATTGTCGCGTGAACTCCCGACTGGTATACCGCGTACCACACCAGCAAGAAGGTGACAACTCGCACAGCATTGATAGGGAGCTTGTTGAATCTCTCGGCGACTGAGTGAGCTGCTAGAACTAGCGCAGCCGCCAACAGCCATTCGATCCTCACGTCTGTGGTGTAGAAGATGGCGATAATCAGAATCGCCACCAAGTCATCGAAAATCGCGAGTGCCAGTAGAAATACCCTGGCCGCCTTGGGCAGACCACGGCCAAAGATCGCCAGCACACCGAGCGCAAACGCTATGTCAGTCGCGGTTGGGATTGGCCAGCCCACCAGGTAGTCGGTTCCCCAGTTGAATGCTACGTAGATGATGGCTGGAAATACCACGCCACCAATACCAGCCAGGATTGGCACCAGAGCTGTCGAAGGCTTTGACAGGACACCTGATGCGATCTCGTACTTGAGCTCGAGTCCCGCCACAAGGAAAAAGGTGGCGAGTAGCAGGTCTGACACCCAGTGCTCAACGCTCAGCTTGAGGCCGAGGGATTCAAAGCCAACATAGGCATGCTTGAAATCCAGTAGCGCAGATCCCAGCGGGCTGTTGGCTAACACAAGGCCCAGAACAGCAGCACCCATCAGAAGCAGCGCAGCAGAGCGATCAGATTTCATAGGGGGACTCCTCGGGTTGCTTCAAGAATAAACCATCGAGCACCTGAGCCACTTCCCGCTGTCGAGGCCCAGCCGAATTGATGTAACACAAAATTTACGAAGCAAGTCATTTTCCGAAACAAGTCCAATTCAGAATCTTCCGCATTGGCCATGTGGTCATGAACAACGAAAGGGATTTAGATGTTGGACACAGGATCTTTGGCATGGGCGGTAACCGCGACCGCATTCGTGCTGCTGATGACACCTGGACTTGCCTTCTTCTACGGAGGACTGGTCAAGGCTAAGAGCGTCGTCAGCATGATGATGATGAGCTTTGGCTCACTAGCACTGATTGGCGTTCTCTGGATCCTCTATGGATTCAGCATGAGTGCCGTTGAAAACCCAACCGACTTCAGTGGAAACCCATTTGCCACCTTCGGTCTTGAGGGTCTGGACAACGATGGACTAATCGGTGCTGCATTCGGCGCCACCTTCGCCATCATCACGGTTGCACTTATCTCTGGATCTATTGCAGACCGGGCAAAGTTTGGCCCATGGCTGGTGTTCGCCGGCATTTGGTCAACTCTGGTTTACTTCCCAGTGGCCTCTTGGGTCTGGGGTGGCGGCTGGATCATGAAGCTCGGTGATCTGTTGGGCATGCCCGCGGTCATCGACTACGCCGGTGGAACCGCCGTCCACATCAATGCCGGAGCAGCTGCCCTTGCACTAGCCATCGTTCTTGGTAAGCGCTTTGGATTCGCCAAGGGCATCATGCAGCCTCACAACGTGCCACTAGTGCTGCTCGGAGCAGCCCTGCTGTGGTTCGGTTGGTTCGGATTCAACGTTGGTGCTGAGTTCCTAAACGGAATGGCCAACGCTGGTCTAATTACCGTGAACACCCTCGGTGCCACCGCGGCTGCAGTTCTGGGCTGGTTGGTTGTTGAGAAGATCAAGGAGGGCAAGGCCACCTCGATCGGTGCAGCATCCGGTGCTGTTGCAGGTCTAGTTGCCATCACTCCGGCCTGTGCCAACGTAAGCCCATTCTGGGCATTGGTGCTCGGTGTGATTGCAGGTGTGGTTTCCGCCCTAGCGATTGAGCTGAAGTTCAAGCTCGGCTACGACGACTCGCTAGATGTTGTGGGCATCCACTTGGTTGCCGGCCTGATTGGAACTTTGTACCTTGGCTTCTTTGCATTCGACACTGGTCTATTCACCGGTGGCGACTTCGGACAGCTACTGGCCCAGGCAATCGCAGCCTTCGGCGTGCTGATCTACAGCTTCGTACTGGCTCTGGTCATTGGGTTCGCGATTGAGAAGACAATCGGCTTCCGAGTCAAGAGCGAGGACGAAATCGCCGGAGTCGACCTGGTCGTTCACGGCGAGGCAGCCTACAGCTTCGGTCAGGACGACGAAGTAAAGGCCTGATAAATAGGGATAAAACAGGGGGTGGAGAAATCCACCCCCTGTTTTTGCATGTCGGGGGAGAATTTGTGGCATAATCTTCTACGTTCCGAAAGAGCAATGCGGATGTAGCGCAGTTGGTAGCGCACAACCTTGCCAAGGTTGGGGTCGCGAGTTCGAGTCTCGTCATCCGCTCTCAGAGGTTTCACCCTGAAACGGTGGAGTGGCCGAGAGGCGAGGCAGCGGCCTGCAAAGCCGTATACACGGGTTCGAATCCCGTCTTCACCTCTTGACACCCCGGGCGATTGGCGCAGTGGTAGCGCGCTTCCCTGACACGGAAGAGGTCACTGGTTCGAACCCAGTATCGCCCACCAAATTGAAAGTAGCCCGATCGGGCAAATAATCACTAAGCCTTCAGATTCAGAATTTTCGCTGTTCTGCTTAGGTGCCTTTTGGCTGCGCTGGTGGAGCCGTTAAGTCCCCCGTTGAGGCCTTCAACCTGTTCCTTAACAGCTATGCCGACGTCTTCAAGATCGAGCTTATTTAGGACATCTAACATCACCGCTACCGAGACGGATGCCCCCGGTGATGCGCCTAATAGACCAGCAATCGAAGCGTTGCCGCCGCTGATAACTTCGGTTCCGAACTGCAGCACTCCCAGTCGGCCCTGCGGCTTGATGATCTGAGCACGCTGTCCGGCCTCGTAGTAGGTCCAGTCCGACTCGTTGATTTTGGGAACAAATTCACGAAGAGAATCAAACTTCTTAGCCCTGCTCTTCGTAACCTCGCGGATCAGGTATACCAACAGGCTGAAGTTCTTCAGGGCAACCGAGATGTAGGGGAGTAGGTTCGCCGGCCGCACTGACTTTGGCAGATCAAGCACCGAGCCCTTCTTGAGGAACTTGGGGTTGATTCCAGCAAATGGCCCAAATAGCAAGGACGTCTTGCCATCGACAACGCGGGTGTCGAGGTGTGGCACCGACATCGGGGGAGCGCCTACGGCCGCCTGAGAGTAAACCTTGGCCAGGTGCTGCGCGACAAGCTCGGGATTATCGGTCCTGAGGAAGTGTCCGCTCACTGGGAAAGTGCCGTAGCCGGAAATCTCGGGTAGTTTTGCGCTCTGCATGAGCTTTAGAGCCCATCCTCCGGCACCCACGAAGACCTTGTCGGCCTGCACGATTCGCTGCGAGCTGGAGCCTAACCACAGCTGCCAACTGTTGTCTGGGTACTGGTGTAGGCCCTTGACCTCAACCCCGGTCTCCAGCTTCATGCCCTTGGCAACTAGCCACTCAACCAGTTGCCTGGTGATTGCGCCGTAATCAACGTCGGTTCCCTGCTCAATCCAGGTGGCGGCCACAGGCTCAGTCGAGGGTCTACCATCGGCTAGCAAGGGAGCCCAGTCAGCGATCTCGCCGAGGTCCTCGCTGTATTTCATGCCGGCGAAGAGTGGCTGGGTGCGGAGGGATTCGAAGCGGCGCTTCAGGTAGTCGACATCCTTAGCACCGCGAACAAAGGTCATGTGCGGTGTGGTTCTGATGAAAGAGCTTGGGTTCTTGAGGATGCCCTTCTCTACGCAATAAGCCCAAAAAGCTCTGGAAATCTGGAATTGTTCGTTGATGGCAATCGCCTTGCTTGGATCGGGCAGTGAGCCATCCTTGCTATCTGGCATGTAGTTCAGTTCACAAAGTGCGGCATGGCCGGTGCCAGCGTTGTTCCAAGCATCTGAAGATTCCTGAGCAACAGCGTCCAAGCGCTCAACCATCACGAGGTTGATTTTGGGGTTGGCGAGCTTCAGCATGACGCCGAGGGTGGCGCTCATTATTCCGCCGCCGATCAGCGCAAAATCGTAACGTTCTGGGTTGGGCACGACTACAAGGGTAATGGTTTAGAGAACAGTGATACCCAATAGAGCGCCAATTCCGTAGGAAATACCCATCGTCAAGATACTGATTGCAACATTCCTTACCACGGACTTGGCAATTGGAGAGCCACCAGCCCACGCGGCCCACCAGCCAGTGAGAGCAAGTGCAACTATGACAGACACGACGGTTGCTATTTCTCGCACGGACACCCATGGTCCAGTGATAGCGATCAGCGGAAGTATCGCACCAGCAGTAAAGGCTACAAATGAACTCCACGCAGCACCCCAGGGATGGGCATTAACTTCTTCCTTGCTTCGCCCAGCTGCAACTTCTGCGTCGCGCTGTGAGGAAACGCTCACGTATTCCCCGCCACCCATTGAGATTGCCCCAGCGACCAAAGCCGCAACACCAGCGAGCAGGATTGTTGGCGAATCGGCGCCAGCGCCTGCGACACCCATGACAAGTCCCGCAATCGAGACGATTCCATCGTTCGCGCCTAGCACGGCGGCGCGTAGCCAGTTCAGCTTCCGCTCTAGTGTTCTTTCTTCATTCATCGTCCCAATTTTGGCGGCACATTTACCAATTCGCCAGCAAGGTAAGCCTAAGTGCGTCGCTAGACTGGGCACCCTGATAGGAGCAACGTGAAGATTCAGCTAAATGGGAAAACTCACCAGGTAAGTGAGGGTGCCACCGGCTTCGACTTGTTTGAGGACCGCAGCATCATTGCAATGCGTGTTAACGGCCAAGAACAAGACCTAGCCAGGGAACTAAATGAGGGCGCTGAGGTTGAGGGAATTTCCATCGAGTCGGACGCAGGCTTGGCCATCCTTCGACACTCCACTGCCCACCTGCTAGCGCAGGCCGTTCAGGAAATCTTTGACGAGGCAAAGCTCGGTATCGGCCCACCCATTCAAGACGGTTTTTACTACGACTTCGATGTTGAAAACCCCTTCACACCCGAAGATCTCAAAAAGCTCGAGAAGCGCATGAAGGAACTGGTGGGCAAGTCGCAGCGGTTTGTTCGTGTTGAGGTCAGCGATGCTGATGCACGCCAGGAGATGGCTGCTGAGCCATACAAGCTTGAGCTCATCGGACTGAAGAGCTCGGACGTTGGTGAGGGATCCGTAGAGGTTGGCGAGGGTCAGCTGACCATTTATCAAAACGTCAATCCGGACGGGTCACTTGCTTGGCAGGATCTCTGCCGAGGACCCCACGTTCCAAACACTCGATTGATTGGCAAGGGTTTCTCGCTAACCAGAGTCGCAGCTGCCTATTGGCGCGGTAATGAGGCCAACAAACAACTACAGCGCATCTATGGCACAGCCTGGCCGTCAGTGGAGGAGCGGGATGCATACCTGGAACGGCTGGCTGAGGCGCAGCGCCGTGACCACCGAAAGCTAGGCGTTGAGCTTGATTTGTTTAGCTTCCCCGATGAAATCGGTTCTGGACTAGCGGTATTTCACCCCAAGGGCGGCGTGATTCGACGTGTCATGGAGGATTACTCGCGCTCGAGGCACGAGGCAGCCGGCTACGAGTTTGTTTACTCGCCACACATCACTAAGTCAAACCTTTTTGAAGCCAGCGGCCACCTGCAGTGGTATGCCGACGGCATGTTCCCGCCGATGAAGCTGGACAGCGAATTTGATGCTGAGGGTAATCTGCGCAAGCAGGGTCAGGACTACTACCTGAAGCCAATGAACTGCCCGTTCCACATTTTGGTGTTCCGTTCCCGGCAGCGCTCCTACCGCGAGTTGCCGCTGCGCATGTTCGAATTCGGCTCTGTCTACCGCTACGAGAAGTCTGGAGTGCTGCACGGCCTGACTCGGGTTCGAGGTATGACTCAGGATGACGCCCACCTGTTTGTGACTGACGAGCAGCTTGAGACCGAGCTTGGTAGCGTTCTTGGCTTTGTGCTCGATCTGCTGCGCGACTACGGACTGAATGATTTCTATCTGGAGCTTTCCACCCGCGACCCAGAGAACGCAAAGTTCGTTGGTAGTGACGAGATATGGGACCGGGCCACAGCAACTCTGGAATCGGTGGCAAAGGCCTCTGGCCTGACTTTGGTGCCAGATCCAGGCGGAGCAGCGTTCTACGGCCCCAAGATTTCGGTGCAGGCCAAGGACGCCATTGGCCGCACCTGGCAGATGAGCACTATTCAGCTCGATTTTAACCTTCCCGAACGATTCGATCTCGAGTATGTGGGCGCCGACGGCGAACGCCACAGGCCCATCATGATTCACCGAGCCCTGTTTGGTTCGATCGAGCGCTTCTTTGGCGTGCTCACTGAGCACTACGCCGGTCACTTCCCACCGTGGCTGGCACCGGTGCAAGTTGCCTGCATCCCAGTGGCCGATGAGTTTGCGGAATATCTCGAGGTCTTCGCCGCAAAACTCCGTGCCAGCGGCGTCCGGGTCTTGGTGGACAGAAGCGACAACCGCATGCAGAAGAAGATCCGCGAGCACACTCTCGACCGTGTTCCCTTCATGATCTTGGCGGGAGAGCGCGACCAAGCCGCTGGAACCGTTAGCTTCCGCTATCGCTCAGGAGAGCAGCGCAATGACGTTCCGCTGGAAAGCGCTATTGAAGAGATTCTGGGCGCCATCGCCGACAAGAGGCAGGTCTAGTGTCTGACTTTCTGGATGGCTTCTCAGAGATGCAGGATGGCTTCGAGCGGCTGTGGACACCGCACCGCCTTGTCTACCTGCAGGAGCTGCAGCAACCAGAGGACGATCAGTGCCCCTTTTGCTCAGCTCCAGACAAAGATCCCGAGGACGGTCTGGTTGTTCGCAAGGGCGAGCACGCCTATGTGCTACTGAATCTGTTTCCATACAATCCCGGACACATCCTGGTTTGCCCGTATCGCCACTTCAGCACCTACGACGAGGCAACCGAGTCCGAAGTCGCAGAAATTGCCTCGCTTACCCAGGAAGCCATGCTGACCTTGCGGAAGGTTTCGGGCGTTCACGGGTTCAACATTGGTATGAATCAGGGTGAGGTCGCAGGAGCTGGAATTGCATCGCACCTGCACCAACACATCGTGCCAAGGTGGCGCAACGATTCAAACTTTTTCCCGATCATCGCCCAGACCAAGGCCATGCCCAGGCTGCTGGGGGATGTAAGGGAAACAATTGCTAACAACTGGGTTAGCAAAAAGTAGGATATGAGCTATGTCTGAGCAGAAATTTGAAGCTACCAATCTTGTCAAGCGCGGCCTAGCAGAGATGCTTAAGGGTGGCGTCATCATGGACGTCGTTACCGCAGACCAGGCCAAGATCGCCGAGGATGCCGGTGCAGTCGCCGTCATGGCACTGGAGCGAGTACCGGCCGACATCCGAGCCCAGGGCGGCGTAGCCCGCATGAGCGACCCGGATCTGATCGAGCAAATCATTGAGGCCGTCAGCATCCCGGTTATGGCAAAGGCAAGAATCGGTCACTTTGTTGAGGCTCAGGTGCTGCAGGCGCTTGAGGTTGACTACATCGATGAATCAGAGGTGCTCTCACCTGCCGATTACGTCAACCACATTGATAAGTGGGGCTTCGATGTGCCGTTCGTGTGCGGAGCTACGAACTTGGGCGAGGCGCTGCGCCGTATCACTGAGGGAGCCGCAATGATTCGCTCCAAGGGTGAGGCGGGAACCGGGGACGTCTCCGAGGCCATGAAGCACATCCGCACCATTCGCGGCGAGATTGCAGCGCTTTCGGCGAAGAGCGATGACGAGCTCTACGTAGCTGCCAAGGAACTGCAAGCCCCATACCCGCTGGTAAAGGAAATTGCTACAACTGGCAAACTTCCAGTGGTTATGTTTGTCGCTGGTGGCATTGCGACTCCTGCTGATGCAGCACTGATGATGCAGTTGGGAGCCGACGGCGTTTTCGTTGGATCTGGAATCTTTAAGAGCGGCAATCCGGCTGCGCGCGCTGCTGCAATTGTTCGCGCCACAACCTACTTCAACGACCCGAAGGTGATTGCCGAGACCTCCAGGGGTCTTGGTGAGGCCATGGTTGGTATCAACGTGAATGACCTGCCAGCTCCTCACCGGCTCGCTGAGCGTGGTTGGTAATTGCGAGTTGGAGTTTTAGCACTGCAGGGTGATGTGCGGGAGCACATCGCCACACTGGAATCACTCGGAGCCACAGCCTTTCCGGTGAAAACCCTTGCCGAATTGGAAATGGCAGATGGCCTAGTGATCCCTGGCGGCGAGTCCACCACTATCTCAAAGTTGCTGGTCAACTTCGGGCTCATGGATGCGGTTCGCAAGTTTGCTGAACACAAGCCAGTATTGGGAACCTGTGCCGGCCTAATTCTGCTTTCGAACCGCGTGGAGGGTGCGCTTGCAGATCAACAGCTGATAGGCGGTTTGCCAGTGGCTGTTGAACGAAACGCCTACGGAGGGCAAACGCACAGCTTCGAAGCTGAGGTCGTCATTGCTGGTGAGGCGGAGCGGGTCGCGTTCATTCGAGCACCAAGAATTCTGGATGCCGGCGACGCTGAGGTCATCGCCGAGCTAAATGGCGAACCAGTTGCCATCAAAGCGGGTAACTTAATGGGAGCAAGCTTTCACCCGGAGATCTCTGGTGGAAAGAGATTGCACAGGGTTTTTCTCGAGCTAATCGAGAAGATGCAAGCAGGGTAATTTAGAGGAACTATGTCAGGTCACTCCAAGTGGGCTACCACTAAACACAAGAAGGCAGCCAACGACGCCAAGCGCGCCAAGCTGTGGGCCAAACTTATTCGCAACATTGAGGTTGCAGCTAGAAATGGTGGGCCCGACCCCGATGGCAATCCAGCTCTCTATGACGCCATCTACAAGGCGCGCAAGAGCTCGGTGCCAAACGACAACATCGACCGAGCCGTCAAGCGCGGCTCCGGCGCCGCCGACGGCGGTGTCGACTACCAGAACATCCTTTACGAGGGTTATGGCCCTGGGGGAGTAGCGGTCTTGATTGAGTGCCTCACTGACAACAAGAACCGTGCTGCAGCCGAAGTAAGGCTTGCATTCACTAAGAATGGCGGCAATCTGGCCGACCCCGGTTCGGTGTCTTACCAGTTTGCACGCAAGGGCGTCATCGTGGTTTCCGCAGGTGCCAGCGAGGATGCAATCCTGGAGGCGACTCTGGAGTTCGATGTTGAGGACATCGCACCTAGTGGCGACGGATTCGTCGTTACCTGCGACGCCTCCAGCATGGTGATTGTGCGTCAGGCGATTCAAGACGCCGGCATGGACTACGAGTCCGCCGATGTCGAGTTTGTTTCATCGCTCAAAATCGATGCGGACAAGGACGTGGCGGAGAAGATCATTCGCTTAGTTGATGCGCTAGAAGACGTTGATGATGTCCAAGATGTCTACACCAACATGGACATCTCGGGTGAGGTTCTGGCCCAGCTGGGCTAAACCATGTCGGCAATCCTCGCGGTCGACCCCGGCTTGACCAGGTGTGGCTACGCGGTATTGGATGGCGACAAGCCCCTGGACTTTGGCCACTTCACATCTGCCGCGGGAGATGACCCGGCCCACCGAGTCGGACAAATCGCAGCGAGCCTGAATGCGCTAGTCGAAGAGCACAAGCCAGCTCTGATTGCACTTGAGCGAGTATTTGCCAATTCAAACTTGAAATCCGTCATGGGGGTGGCGCAGATTTCAGGTGCGCTGATGGCCACTGCATTTGCCAAAGAAATACCGGTGGAATTCTTCACCCCTAGCGAGGTCAAGGCAGCCGTCACTGGAAACGGTAGGGCAGACAAGCAGCAGGTTGCCTTCATGGTCGCCAAGCAGCTTGGCCTACCCGAAATACCTGGCCCTGCCGATGTCGCCGATGCCCTTGCTGTGGCACTTTGCGCACAACGTAGATCGCAGAGTTTTTCCACACCCGCAAGGCAAAAGTGGGTCGCAGCGCAGAAAAAGGCCAAACCCCGAATAGGTTAGCTCCGTGCTTTCAACAATTTCCGGCAACGTCGCGTACCTAGATCCGCATCAGGTGGTGATCGAGGTTTCCGGCATCGGGTTCGAGATTGCCATCAGCCCTAGACTCTCGCTGAGACTAAAAGTAGGCGAGAAGGCATCGCTCTTCACCAGGTTGATAGTTCGCGAGGACGACCTAGCTTTATTTGGCTTTGCCGAGAGCATTGAGCGCGAACAATTCGACCTGCTCTGTTCCGTTTCTGGAATCGGCCCCAAATTGGCTTTGACGGTGCTATCCGGCATGGACTCAAACCAGCTAGCTCAGGCGGTTTCCTCTGGCGATGAGGCAGCATTCCGGGCAATTAGCGGAATTGGGCCCAAGACCGCAAAGTTGATTCTTATCTCGCTCGGTGGCAAGGTCACCAGTGAAGGCGACCCGGCGCGCGCGAGGGTGCTGCAGGCACTGATTCAGCTGGGCACGGAAGAAGGTGCCGCCAGGGCCGCACTGAATCAGATACCGGCCGGTGAGCCAGAATCAGACCTACTGCGAAAAGCACTGTCGTTACTTGGATCTGGGAAGCTTGGCTGATGGAGCTAGAGCGCGACCTGGAATTTGAACAGCAGCTTAGGCCCGCCAGCCTTCTCGAATTCGTCGGGCAGGCCAAGGTTGTTGAGCAGCTAAAGCTCGTGATTGGAGCGGCCAAGCTGCAAAGTCGCTCCGCGGATCACATCCTGTTAGCTGGGCCTCCGGGGCTTGGTAAGACCACCCTCGCCATGATCGTGGCTCACGAGTCGAACCGCGCGCTCAGGCTATCCTCCGGCCCAGCCATTCAAAGCGCGGGAGATCTAGCAGCCATTCTCTCGGCGCTTGAGCCTGGTGATGTCTTGTTTATTGATGAGATTCACAGGCTCGGCCGAGCAGCCGAGGAGATGCTGTACCTAGCCATGGAAGATTTTCGGGTCGACGTCATGGTTGGCAAGGGACCCGGTGCAACTTCCATTCCACTCGAATTGGCTCCGTTCACTCTGGTTGGCGCCACCACGCGCTCGGGCATGTTGCCTAATCCGCTGCGCGATAGGTTCGGCTTCACCGCATTTTTAGAGTTCTACGAACCAGCTGAGCTAGCCCAGGTGATCGCTCGATCGGCCAAGCGACTTGGGGTTGAGATTTCTGATGATGCCACTAGTGAGCTTGCTGGACGTTCGCGCGGAACACCTCGCATCGCCAACAGGCTCTTGCGCAGAGTTAGAGATTTTGGGGCAGTCCATGGCCACGAGGTGCTGGATCGAACCACGGTAGTAGAGGCCATGAGCCTGTTCGGTATCGACACAGCAGGGCTAGACAGGGTGGACCGGCAAATACTTGAGCTTCTGGCCACCAAGTTCAGCACCAGGCCAGTTGGGCTTAGCACCTTGGCTGTGGCAATCGGCGAAGAACAAGACACCATAGAGGCTGTCATTGAACCCTATTTGATCCGCTCTGGATTTATTGCTCGCACTCCAAGGGGCAGAGAGATAACCCAGGCGGGTCGGGAACACTTGGCCTTATAAAACGGCGATTTGGGTTTTGCGCCTATAATTTCGGGGGACCGATTCGGTAAGGAAAAGCACGTGGATTTTCTTCTTCTAGGCGCACTTGCGCTAATGATTGTCTTCTTGATGATGCAGAACAAGCGTCGTCGCAAGGAGGTTGAGCTCATGCAGAGCTCGATTGAGGTTGGTGCTCAGGTCACCCTGCACGCTGGAATCAAGGGCACCGTGGCAGCAATTCACGGTGATGACATCGAGGTCGAATCGGGCAAATCTAAGTTTGTAGTAGTTCGCGGCGCAGTGGCAAAGGTCACCGCCGCAGGGGAGAAGTAAAACTTGGCTGAAAGCACAGCAACTAAATCCGCACGTCGAAAGCTTTCTTGGCTGGGTGCGCTTGCCGCCTTTTTTAGCGCACTGATTATCTGGGGTTCGCTCTCCGGGCAGCCTGGCGCGAGCTTTTCACCTGGCTTGGCGCTTGACCTCGAGGGTGGCACCCAGATGATTCTGACCCCGTCAGTTGCAGACGGCGAGACAGCCTCACTCGAGCAGCTAAACCAGGCAGTTTCCATTATTCGCCAGCGTATTGACGGATCCGGTGTTGGAGAGTCAACCGTGAGCATTCAGGGAAACGAGAACATCGTTGTCTCGATTCCTGGAGTACCAGACCCAAATACGCTGCAGCTGATTCGTGCCAGCGCGCTTTTGGAATTCCGCCCAGTGCTGGAATTCGCCCAGTCCATTCCTGCCGCCGAGGGAACCGAGCCGGTTGATTTGACCGCCCTCAGTGATGAACCAGTTACCACGCCGGCCAACGCCTCAGACCCTGCTTGGATTACCGAGAAGGTGCGTGCACAGTTCGACAGCTTTGACTGCTCAACTCAGTTCCGCACTCCGGGACAGGTTGATGACCCATCAAAGCCGCTTGTCACCTGTGACGACTTCTACTTCTACAAGTACATTCTTGGACCGGTAGAGGTGCGCGGAGAGAACATCTCGGACGCCTTTGCGGGGACCG
>JALQVB010000219.1 GCA_023260495.1 Aquiluna sp. | reverse complement strand
ACTACGGTAAAATTTAGAAAAATTGCTTAAGTAATATCCAATCCGAATGTTGTTTTTAATAATTCAATATTCGGATTAATTTGATGTAAACGGTTGTAACGATCTTGATCATTAAAGCTACGTTTACTTTCAAAACTTTCATTTACAATTACTTCAATAGTAATATCGTGGTTGTGTAAATGTCCTTTCAAATAGCCCAATAACCCTAATTTTTCGCTCTCAAAATCCAATTTTGAACCTTCGTTAGGTAATTCAATGGTGATATGAGTTCCATTCAAAACAGGATCATTGATTAGCAATAAAGATTCCATGATTTTGTATCCTTTGTCACCCAAACGCTGTGCATATTTATTCCATTGCAACAACATTTCAGTTTCTGTAAATGGTTCTGTTGGTAAATGAAGCGTCTCTTTTACAAAAGTTTTGGAATTTTCCTCTAATGCTTTTTTAGCACGAATACTGGATAATGAAAGTGCAGAAACCTTAGGTTCGGATTCGTTTGCGATA
>JALQVB010000218.1 GCA_023260495.1 Aquiluna sp. | reverse complement strand
AACGAGGAACTCGCCATCATCGATGGTGAGGTCGAGAGCATCCACAGCCGGAACAGTAGTTCCCGGGTAAATGCGACTTGCTTTATCAAACGTCACAGACGCCATTGTTTTCTCCTTCACCGGCAGGTACGTGCCGGACGATCCGTAGTGATAGAGCCTCAAGTCGGTTGACGAGAGGTAACTTCATTATGCCAGCAGAGCAGGCTGTTCTAGACTAGAACACTGCTTAGTCACCCAATCGTGATAAAAGGATTCTTATGTCGAACACCCCACGCCCAACCCGTAACGAACAGCGCGAAGCCGCTCGAGCAAAGGCTCGCGAAATGCGCCTAGCTCAGAAGCGAAACGCATCGCGTAAGCGCGTGATTCTGATCTCTTCAATCGTTACCGTTGTCGCACTCGGTGTTGCCGCAATCGTCCTGACCATCAAAAACGAAGTGAATAACCCGGTGCCCACCGCGGCTACCCCGGCAAACATGATTTTTGATGGCGGTATCAAGATTGGTAA
>JALQVB010000217.1 GCA_023260495.1 Aquiluna sp. | reverse complement strand
AGCCCCTCGATCCATGGGAGAATAGAACAATGCTTCGATGGATGACGGCGGGCGAATCTCACGGCCCTGAATTGGTTGGTGTGCTGGAGGGCCTGCCGGCTGGCGTTCCGCTGCTCATTGAGAACATTCAAGATGATCTCGCGCGCAGGAGGCTTGGATACGGTCGAGGCGCCAGGATGAAATTTGAGGCTGACGAGGTCAGCTTCTCCGGCGGTGTTCGACACGGTCTCACCCAAGGTGGCCCGATTGCGCTTCGCGTGGCCAACACCGAGTGGCCGAAGTGGGAAACGGTGATGAGTCCCCACCCCGTGGACGAGTCAGAGCTCCAGGGGGGTCGGGCAGCCGCCCTCACCAGGCCCAGACCCGGTCACGCCGACCTTGCCGGAATGCAGAAGTATGGCTTCGAAGATTCCCGCCCAGTGCTCGAGCGCGCCAGTGCGAGAGAAACCGCAGCCAGAGTCGCGTTGGGCGCTATAGCGAGGTGTTTTCTGGCGGAGTTGGGTATTTC
>JALQVB010000216.1 GCA_023260495.1 Aquiluna sp. | reverse complement strand
CGAGCACGGCCTGCGCGACAGCCGCCGCCGTGGTGTGCGTGGCGGCGACCATCCCGAAGGTGCCCCGAAGCTGCGGGCGGGTCGTGAACGGCGGGGGCGGGGTGAAACTCACCCGCGAACGCCCGACCGGGCGATCCACGCCTCGACGTCGTCGGCCGTGCGCGGGATGTCTGCCGACAGGTTCACGGGGCCGGACTCGGTCATCAGGATGTCGTCCTCGATGCGGACGCCGATGCCGCGATACTCCTCGGGCACGGTGAGATCGTCGATCTGGAAGTAGAGCCCCGGCTCGATCGTGAAGACCATGCCCGGCTCGAGCATGCCGTCGTAGTACATCTCCCGCCGCGCCTGGGCGCAGTCGTGGACGTCGATGCCGAGGTGGTGGCTGGTGCCGTGCACCATGTACCGGCGGTGCTGGCCGCCGCGGTCGGCGTCGAGGGCTTCGGCGGCCGTGACCGGCAGCAGGCCCCATTCCGAGACGCGTGCCGCGATGACCTCCATGGCCGCTT
>JALQVB010000215.1 GCA_023260495.1 Aquiluna sp. | reverse complement strand
AATCCTTGTAGCCCTGCTTGATAAAAAAACTTAAAAAAGTTGTTGACAAACACTTGAAAGTTTGATATCATATCATTCGTTGTTGCAAGACAATGAACTAAAGAACATTGATAACTGAACAGTGAGAAACCTTGAAAGATTTTGAGAATCAATCAGAACGCTTCAATGAAAATTGAAGACCTTTAAAACAGTAAATTCAGAATTTGTGCGAAAGCGATGAAAACAATCTGCTTGCAGAATTGTTTGAGGAGCTACGGACAGTTGCAAATTTATTTGCAACCTGAATGAACGAATTAGCCAAGTTTAACTTGACTGAGATCAACTTTTAACATGAGAGTTTGATCCTGGCTCAGGATGAACGCTGGCGGCGTGCTTAACACATGCAAGTCGAACGAAGCACTTTATTCTGATTTCTTCGGAATGAAGTATTTGGTGACTGAGTGGCGGACGGGTGAGTAACGCGTGGGTAACCTGCCTCATACAGGGGGATAACAGTTAGAAATGACTGCTA
>JALQVB010000214.1 GCA_023260495.1 Aquiluna sp. | reverse complement strand
GATCAGATTGAGGGAGTCACCGGCAGGCGGTCGGTCATTTCCAAGATCATCGCTCGCCTGACTGGCAAGGCCTAGATAATCCGGCAGGTAAATAACCGAGCTGGCTTCGCCTATTCGGGCCAGTCCATGCCGAAGTCCATTTGATTCTGCGGGCGGTTTTGCAGCAATTTGCAGTTGGGCAACATCCACAGCGTCGGCCCCGAGGGCGATTCGAACGGCACAATTCACCCAGATTGTTCTTGGCACCATGCTCAGTGTTTGATTTGCGAGCAGCAAGAAGGTTCGATTGGATCTACCCTGCGCCGCATAGCGCTCCAGCTGAGTCGCGATTTCTCTATCCTTGATCGCTTCGCCGAGCTCATCGACCATCAGAATCAGCGGCAGCTTCAGGCTGCTCTTGATACCCAATAGGTCGAAAAATGCCGCAACTTCATCCGGGCTACTTCGATTGGTAATGAGTCGATCCGGTGGAACTAGATGACCAAGGCCCTCCCCCGACTTGAAGTCAATG
>JALQVB010000213.1 GCA_023260495.1 Aquiluna sp. | reverse complement strand
ATTAGTTGGCTCAGCGTGCACCGCCTGCAACATGAGCCTTAACTCGCTGGCGATGGGCGAGGTGAGTTCGGTGCCACAGGACCAACTTGCCAGCTGCCCTGAGTGCGGCGCGATGCTGGTTCGCTCGTGATATTTGTCTATGCCGATGGCGCCTCACGGGGACATCCCGGGCCGGCCGCCTTCGGAGTCCACATCGAAGACGAAACTGGCACCACCATCGCCGACTTCGGCGGAGCAATTGGCATCGCGACGAATAATCAAGCTGAGTACTCGGCAGTTATTGCCGCGCTTCGGTATCTCAGTCAAACCGAGCATCGACGCATTGGCATTCGCATGGACTCGAAGCTTGTCGTCGAGCAGCTCAGCGGTAACTGGAAGATCAAGAACCAGGCAATGGTTGAGCTGGCAATTGAGGCCAGGGGCCTCATGGGCGAGTTTGAGATCGAATTCCAGTGGATTCCCAGAGAGCAAAACTCTGCTGCCGATGCCAACGCCAATCGGGCCCTCGACGAGG
>JALQVB010000212.1 GCA_023260495.1 Aquiluna sp. | reverse complement strand
GATTAGGGCGGCAATAATCGCCTTGGTTGAACCTTCGTGAGCCATCATTACAGCCTACCGCCGAGCGGCTTTGGCTTGCTAAGCTACTGGGCGGTGACGTGTCCGAGCGGCCGAAGGTGCAACTCTCGAAAAGTTGTGTGGGTGAAAGCCCACCGTGGGTTCAAATCCCACCGTCACCGCCATCGGCTAAGGAGAAAGCTCGGAGCTTTCTCCTTCAGCATTTAAGGAAGCGAAGTAATGGCAGAGCTAGATCTCAGTAGTGAGCTTGCAGAACTTGAAGAGGTTCTTGGCTCTGTCATTGCCGTTACAAAGCCCGACGAAATTTCAGATCAAATCGATGCGCTCGAGTCAGAAGCTGCCAACCCTGATCTCTGGAATGACCAAGAAAAGGCGCAGAAGGTAACTAGTCAGTTATCGCGACTCAAAGCAAAGCGTCAAAAACTACCCGATGTCGTGAATCGCTTGGAAGACCTCAAAGTCCTAGTTGAGCTTGCCAATTCAGAGGACGACGCGGAT
>JALQVB010000211.1 GCA_023260495.1 Aquiluna sp. | reverse complement strand
AGACTGGCGGTCATCCCGACATAACGTGACACACTCTGAAACACCTTTTTCCCGCTTAAGTATTGAAAAACCCCGTGTCCAGTGGGGTCGTTGACTGACTGTTAATCAGTGGGTTCCGGGTTCGAGTCCCGGGGGGTGTACCAGAACTCTTTCGACTCGTGTCGTGCGTTAGTCGTTCTTGTCGAGCTCTTGCGAGATTACGTGCACCTCAAGCGCTGCTTCTTTCGCGGTGAGAAAATCTCCGGCGTCGAAGGCATCCTGCAGACGTTGCGCGGCCACTCTCGCGGCATTCACGTTTGTATCCCTTGACCGTGTGGCCGCCTCGTTTCTTACTTCTTCGATAAACCTCGCTGTAGCGGAGCTTGTCATCGCGGTGGCCTTTGCTTTTTCAAGCCGCTCCATCTGTGACACCACGAACAGGGCATCATCGGTCACCGTTTCGAGCTCGCCGCTATCGAGATCAGCATTGAGTCGCCGGATGTTCTGCCACGCTGTGTCGTAGGTCCACTCGCGGCCATCGTTGTTG
>JALQVB010000210.1 GCA_023260495.1 Aquiluna sp. | reverse complement strand
CAGCTGGTCGCTCCGAGCTGGATCTGCCACTGAAGCACTTTGAACATCTGATTTCCGTTGGGCTAGACGGCTTTGAGGTCGATCACCGGGCGGTGCCCGACTTTGCCAAGGACTGGCTGAGGCAGCTCGCCCAAAAGCACAACCTGATTGTCACTGGATCTTCGGACTACCACGGCGATGGTGGCAAGGAGAATCAACTAGGTGAAAACTCCACCTCACCTCAGATGCTGCAGCGGATCTTAGATCAGGCCGAAGGCTTCGAGGCTTTGTTGTAAACCCGGCGGCGGTTCCGGCTGCGCTTCGGCTGGCCCTCGTTGCTCTTCTGAGCCGCGCTTTCCTTTTTCGGGGCGGGACCCTTTTCTGCCTCTGGCTTTGCCTTCTTGATGCGGCCTTTGGTGCCAGCAGGAATGCCCAGGTCAGTGAAAAGGTGAGCGGATGACGAGTAGGTTTCCACTGGCTCTGGCACGTTCAGCTCCAGCTCCTTGTTGATGTGGGACCAACGAGCTAGGTCGTCCCAGTCCACGAAGGTCA
>JALQVB010000020.1:14356-14917 GCA_023260495.1 Aquiluna sp. | reverse complement strand
CTGGGATTCCCCACCGCCAACATCGCGCGGGATGCCGAGGGCTACCTGCCGGGCGACGGGGTCTATGCCGGCTACCTGATCTGCGACGGGGTTCGCTACCCAGCGGCGCATTCGGTGGGTACCAATGACTCGATTGCGGCTGTGCCGAGACTCTTGGAATCTCATGTGATTGGCCGAGATGACCTTGATCTCTACTACAAGCAGGTTCGTTGCGAGTACGTAGAGCAGGTGCGTAGCTGGGCTAAGTTCTCTTCCATCGAGGAACTGACTAAGCAGATTGCCAACGACGTTGCCGAGGCGGCCGCAATCTTGAAGTTGTAGGCTCAAAGCATGACTTTTGTCGGAGCTATTCAAAGCGGATTCCGCAACTACTTTAATTTCAAGGGCAAGGCCACGAGAAAAGAATTCTGGTACTGGGTGCTCTTCACGGTGCTGCTGGGTCTAGTGGTTTCCACCATCGAGTCGGTGATTTGGCCGGCCGAGGAGTTCAATGGCGACTGGATGCAAGAGATCTCAAGCATGAGCGTGCAGCCCACTCCAATAAGCAACTTCCTCAGCTTT
>JALQVB010000020.1:2784-14335 GCA_023260495.1 Aquiluna sp. | reverse complement strand
CCCAACCTTTCAGTGACCGCAAGGCGCTTTCATGATGCAGGATTCTCGGCAAAGTGGTTACTGCTGCAGTTGGTACCGCTCGGATATGGCGTCTTCGCCGGCATTGGCGCGGTGGCGGTGCTGAGCAATGCTGCTCCCTTCATGCTGACCCGCGAAGAGCTAATGAGCCTGGTGTTCTTGATTCTTCCGATTTTTGCGTTGTTCTTGGCAGTGATGGTGATCTACATAATTTTTGCTCTCCGGCCATCGAAGAGCTTCTACGACGGAAACAAATATGTGGAGCCGGAGCCACTTAGTGGCCTAGATGAGGGCACCACCGCCTAGCTTTTTTTGCCAAAGATGTCTAAGCTTGCCTGATGCCGTGTATCGGCCGCGGAAAAAGAGAGCTAATCACAAACAGTTTTTAGCGCCGCGCTGCGAGAGATTGAAAGGATCGCAAATGGCACTAGATGCAACTATCAAGAAGCAAATCATTGAAGAGTACGCAACTTCTCCCGGTGACACCGGTAGCCCCGAGGTTCAGATTGCGGTCCTATCCCGCAGAATCTCGGACCTAACCGAGCACCTCAAGGAGCACAAGCACGACCACCACTCCCGTCGTGGCCTGTTGCTGCTAGTAGGTCAGCGTCGTCGTCTGCTCGGATACCTGCAGAACGTAGACATCGAGCGCTACCGTAAGCTCATCGAGCGCCTCGGTCTTCGTCGCTAAGACTTATTTTCAATTAGCCTCCGGTGAACCGCCGGGGGCTTTTTGCTAGCTATTTGACCCCTGGGTTGTTAGGCTGTCCCATTAGGAGGACGCGATAGGCGGGTCCTCGGTGGCAGGTTTTGGGTCTTAGGCCCCAGCACCGTTCACTGACGACCAGCACTTCCTCCTCCAGCATGCCAAAAGGCGCGAGGCATTCTTGCGCCTTGGTTGTTCGCATGCGCAAGAGGTAAGGAGGGGCCATGGAAGGCCCAGAAATTAAAAGCGCAGAAGCCGTTATTGACAACGGCAAGTTCGGAAAGCGAGTAATTCGCTTCGAGACTGGGCGACTAGCCCAGCAGGCAGCCGGTGCGGCCGCCGTTTACATTGACGACGAGACCATGCTGTTCTCCGCCACCACGGCGTCGAAGCAGCCAAAGGATCAGTTCGACTTTTTCCCACTAACCATTGACGTTGAAGAGCGCATGTATGCAGCTGGAAAGATTCCAGGCAGCTTCTTCCGTCGCGAGGGTCGCCCATCGACCGAGGCGATTCTGACCGCGCGTCTGATCGACCGTCCGCTGCGTCCATCCTTCGTTGATGGCCTGCGCAACGAGATCCAAGTTGTTGTCACCGTTCTTTCCATCCACCCCGACGAGCTCTACGACGTGGTTGCTATCAACGCAGCTTCGATGTCGACCCAGCTTGCTGGCTTGCCATTCTCCGGCCCAGTTGCCGGTGTGCGCGTTGCGCTCATCGATGGCCAGTGGGTTGCCTTCCCACGCCACTCCGAGCTGGCCAACGCCGTGTTTGACATGGTGGTTGCCGGTCGAGTGACCAACGAGGGTGGCAAGGAAGACGTAGCCATCATGATGGTTGAGGCAGAGGCCACTGACACTTCCTGGGACTTGATTTCCGGTGGTGCCAAGGCTCCAACCGAGGAAGTTGTTGCCGAGGGTCTAGAGGCTGCCAAGCCATTCATCAAGGCCCTGGTAGAGGCGCAGAACAAGCTGGCCCAGGAGGCTGCCAAAGCAACCGCCGAGTACCCACTGTTCTTGCCATACAGCGATGAGGTTTACGACATCGTTGCTGGCGCATGCCAGGACGAGCTTGCCAAGGTCTACCAGATTGCTGACAAGCAGGAGCGCCAGAGCGCAGATGACGAGCTAAAGGCTCGAATCAAGGAGCAGCTGGCCGACAAGCTGGACGAGGAGCAGAGCCTGCAGTTCTCGGCCGCCTACAAGGCTGTTGCCAAAAAGGTCATGCGCACTCGCGTTTTGAAGGAGGGCATCCGTATCGACGGACGTGGCCTGAAGGACATCCGAGTTATCGACGCCGAGGTGAGCGTAATTCCACGCACCCACGGTTCCGCAATCTTCCAGCGCGGTGAGACCCAGATCATGGGTGTTACTACCTTGAATATGCTCAAGATGGAGCAGCAGATTGACGCGCTCCACCCAGAGACCTCAAAGCGCTACATCCACCACTACAACTTCCCGCCCTACTCGACCGGTGAGACCGGCCGCGTTGGCACCCCGAAGCGCCGTGAAATTGGTCACGGTGCTCTGGCCGAGCGTGCACTGGTTCCAGTGCTGCCAGCTCGCGAGGAGTTCCCATACGCAATCCGTCAGGTGTCCGAGGCCCTAGGGTCCAACGGTTCCACTTCGATGGGTTCGGTTTGTGCATCTACCCTGAGCCTGCTGAACGCTGGTGTGCCGCTACGTGCACCGGTTGCCGGTATCGCAATGGGTCTGATTTCGGACACCGTTGACGGCAAGACTCAGTACGCAGCTCTCACCGACATCCTGGGTGCCGAGGATGCCCTGGGTGACATGGACTTCAAGGTTGCTGGTACCCGCAACTTCGTCACCGCTATTCAGCTAGACACCAAGCTGGACGGCATTCCTTCTGAGGAGCTTGCTAAGGCTCTTACTCAGGCCAAGGAGGCCCGTCTATTCATCTTGGACGTCATGGCCGAGGCAATCGACGAGCCAGATGAGATGAGCGTCTTTGCTCCTCGAATCATCTCGGTGAAGATTCCGGTTGACAAGATTGGTGAGGTCATTGGTCCAAAGGGCAAGATGATCAACCAGATCCAGGAAGACACTGGAGCCGACATCTCGATCGAGGACGACGGAACCGTATTCATCGGCGCCACCGATGGCACCAGCGCGGAGGCAGCCAAGGCTGCCATCAACGCCATCGCCAACCCTCACGTTCCAGAGGTTGGCGAGCGCTTCCTGGGAACTGTAGTGAAGCTGGCCACCTTCGGTGCCTTTGTCTCGCTACTGCCTGGTAAGGATGGCCTGCTGCACGTCTCCGAGCTAAAGAAGCTCGCTGGCGGCAAGCGCGTTGAGAACGTCGAGGACGTTGTTGAGGTCGGTCAGCGCATTCTGGTTGAGATCACCAAGATTGACGACCGCGGCAAGCTCTCGCTCAGCCCTGTTTCGGAGGATGAGGCGGAAGAGAACTAGTTCTTGCTGCTTGATCTAAATCAATCAATTGAGTTCACCGCTGAGGCGGCACGGGTGTCACGCACCCTGCTGCCCAGCGGTGTTCGCATTCTCACCGAAGAGGTCCCCGGTGCACCTTCGGTAGCACTTGCCGCATCGGTGGGTGTCGGCTCTCGCGATGAGGCCGATGATCATCTTGGCTCCACTCACTTTCTCGAACACCTGCTGTTCAAGGGCACCACTCGCCGCAGCGCGCGCGATATCTCGGTTGAGTTTGACTCTGTCGGTGGCTCATCGAATGCCGCCACCGCCAAGGAGTACACCAGCTACTACGCGCGGGTGCAGAACTCTGCTGTCCCGCTCGCGCTAGATGTCATTTTGGACATGTTCACCTCGGCGAAGATCGACGAGGGGGATTTCGAGACTGAGCGAACCGTAATCCTCGAGGAGCTCGCGATGAGCGAGGATGACCCAGAGGATGTCGCGCATGAAGCCATGGCGGATGCTCTGATGCCAAACACCGCGCTGGGCCGCCCGATCGGCGGCACCAAGCAGTCCATTCTGGATGTTTCGCGGCAACGCGTCTTCGAGCACTACCAGGAGCACTACACCCCAGAGCGGCTCATCATCACCGCTGCCGGTGGCCTAAAGCACGCAGAGCTGGTGGACCTGGTGGTAAGCCAGCTAAACAGCGTGGGCTGGCAGCAGAGCGGGTCTCCCGCTGCTCGAAGACCACAGCAGCCGGCCGTGCCACCTGCGCCCGAGCCATTCAGGTTTATCGAAAAGGATGTGCAGCAGGCCAACATTTTGATTGGCTACCAGTCGCCAAACTCGATGGACCCCGAACGCCATGCGCTCGGAATCATGAACACCATTCTGGGTGGAGGAATGTCATCCAGGCTTTACCAGGAGATTCGCGAAGAGCGCGGCTTGGCCTACTCCACCTACTCCTACCAGCACGGCTATTCCGATGCCGGCTTCTTTGGACTTTATGCCGGCTGCAACCCGGAAAATGCCCAGCTAGTCTCCTCGCTCATGTTGGAGCAGCTGGATGCGCTGGCTCAGGATGGGCCAGCCAGGCACGAGTTTGAGCTGGCACTTGGAAATATCACCGGTTCTTTGGCGCTGCGCTTTGAGAGCAGCTTGGCAAGAATGAACCGACTACTTGGTGCCGAACTTGGTTCCGGTGAATATCTTTCGGTTGCAGAGGTTCTAGAGCGCTTCCAGGCGGTGACTATGGATCAGGTGACGGCGGCAGCCAGGCGGATTGCCGCCGCGCCGAAGACCTTGGTGGTAGTTGGCAAGAACCTGGGCCAGCTTGAGCGCCTGGCTTGATAGGTTTAGTGCCATGATTTCCGTTTCCATCTTGGGTGCCACCGGCCGCATGGGCACGCTGACCAAAGAGCTCGTCGATCAGGATCCGAACCTGAAGCTGCATGCCGCCCTGGATTCGTCTTCTTCTCCAGAGCACATGTTGGGGGCAGACGTGGTGGTCGATTTCACCCGCCCCGATGTCTCCGAAGGCCTAGTTGAATTTGCCATCGCCAACGGCCAAAAGGTTCTGATTGGCACCTCTGGCTGGTCCGAAATCAAGCTTGCAAAGCTTCAAAAACAACTAGCCACCCAGCCGCAGGCGGCTTTGGTGGTGGTGCCGAACTTCTCGGTGGGCTCCATGCTTGCGCAGCGCTTTGCCGCCGAGGCGGCCAAGTTCTTCGCCGATGCAGAGATCGTTGAGGCGCATCACGCGGGCAAGGTGGATTCACCATCGGGGACTGCAATTCGCACAGCCGAACTGATTCAGGCTTCCAGGCAGGTTCAGCCGCTGATTCCAGGCACCGGACAGCCTGCAAGAGGCGAGGTGTTTGCCGGAGTGCCAATTCACTCGCTGCGACTCGATGGTGTTTCGGCTCGGCAGGAGACCATTTTTGGCGCCGACTCCGAGCAGCTAAAGATTGCTCACGATGTGATTTCTCACCGCGCCTACTCGTTGGGTATCTTGCGCAGTATCGAATTCACCGCTACCGCTACCGGGCTAACGATTGGCCTTGAGCAGGTGCTTTCCTAAGTTGGGAACCAAAATCTGGATCGCCGTCATGGCGGTGCTCACCGGCCTCTACGCTTACCTCTTGGTTGGCAGGGGAGTGGTGCTGCTGCAGGACGACAACCCAGTGGCAATCCTGATGGGATTGGCGATTCTGGTTTTTCCGCTGTTGGCTCTCTGGGTGCTGTTTGTGGAAATTCGTTTCGGGATCGCACTTGCCAAGGTCGGCAAGCTATTCGGCGATAGCGGAATGGAGCCTCCCAGCTATCAGCTCAGACCCAGTGGTCGTGCCGAGAAGGAAAGTGGCCAACAGGTTTTTGCCGAGCTTTCGCAACGGATTGAGCAGGACGAAGACAATTTCCTACTTTGGTACCTGCTTGCAGATTGCTACGACAAGCTTTCTGATCGCCCCCGGGCTAGAAAAGCGGCTCGTAAGGCAATCTCACTTGCCAAGCAGGCCAAAGCGCTTTAGCAGCAGATACATCTGGCAGCCCAGGCAGTAGTCGAAGACCGAGTTCAGGAACGCAGCAATAAAAATAAAGGCAAAGCTGGCTATGTTCAGCGGGATCAGGTTTCCAAGAAGCCCGATTAGACCCAGAATCGAAAACGCGAAACCTACCTGCTGGGCAAATCTCGGCGGGCGGGCATCTTCCAAGCTCGTTGGCGGTTGCAACCTAGGCCTGACCAGCTTGCTGAATATCAGAGCGTATGGATGAGACTTCGGAAGAAAAACGTTCCAAGCAAAAAGTACAAAGAGCAGCACTGTGAGTACAGCGGCATAAGGGTGCGATTCCAGACCGAGGTAAAAACCGGCCAGTGCTAACACGGCGGTTATGGCCGCTCCAAAACGCGGTCCGCGCGGATCGATTTGACTGCTCATTTTGCTCCTAGTTTCGTCAATTCTTCATTCAAAAGCTTCATGTTCGGCACCCCGCCCACCCGGTAGACCAGCTCGGAATTGGCATTCAGCACCAGCACGGTAGGCGTCTGGCTGATTCCAAAGTGTGCGGCAATGTCCATCCGCTCGGTTATGTCCACCTCCAAGAAGCTGATGCCGCCCATTCGGTATTCGAGCTGGGAGAGCTGCCGGCGCACGCCCGGACATTGGCCGCAGTACTCCGTGGAAAACTGAACCAGCGTCGCGTGCTTTCCAAGCTGCTTTGTCGGGACACCGTTTTTTTCGGTGGGCAGCCGGTTCAAATCAATCTTTTCTGGCCGGATCAGCTCCCTACCTCTGCCGCGCAGCTGGCGGTAGGCAACGCCGGCTACGGTGCCCAGGGCAAGCAGCAGTAGCACAAGAGTCAGAGAGTCCACCCCGATAGGTTAGGCCAAGTTCAAATCCCGCTGCGGAGTGTTACAACTTTTTACTTTCCGCTCTGCTCTAGGCTTTGCAGAATGAGCGATATTGAATTCCGAAGTGATGTCACGGTCGAGCTGGTTCGCCATTCTGCCCAGGATGCAGATGTGCTTTTCGCGGCTCGTGTTTCGACCCAGGGAGAGCAGACGCTAGAGAGCGCCAGGCAATCGGATGCCGATGTGGAAAAGCGCGACCGGGGGCTAATCAACTACCTGATGCGCGACCGTCACGGATCGCCATTTGAGCACAACTCAATGACCTTCTATGTTCAGGCTCCAATTTTTGTATTTCGCGAATTCATGCGGCACCGCATCGCCAGCTACAACGAGGAGTCGGGTCGATACCGTGAGCTGCGTCCAGTCTTCTATGTTCCCAACGAGGAGCGAAAGCTAATCCAGGTCGGCAAGCCTGGCGCCTACGATTTCGTTGATGGCAGCGCCGAGCAGTTTGCGCTGGTGCAGCAGGAAACTATGAGCGTCACCAGGGCCGCCTACGATGCTTATCAGCGCATGCTGGAGGCCGGCGTGGCCCGCGAGGTGGCCAGAATCGTGCTGCCGCTGAACATCTACTCGAGCATGTACGTCACGATGAATGCCCGCTCGCTGATGAACTTCCTGTCTCTGCGCACCAAGCGCGAAGGAACTCACTTCCCATCATTCCCGCAGCGCGAGATCGAGATGGTTGCCGAGAAGATGGAAGACCTTTGGGCCGAGCTCATGCCAATGAGCTACGCAGCCTTCAATGAGAACGGCCGGGTAGCGCCTTAGTGCGGCGCCTTGCCATTCGCTAGGCTTAGCTAATGGTTACTAAAGAGCGCGACTTATTCGGTCAGGTGCTGGTTGCACTTGTCACTCCCATGACCGCCGATGGCGAGGTTGACTGGGATGCCACCGAGAAGCACATTGACTACGTAGTCTCCAACGGTGCCGACGGTGTCGTTGTCACTGGAACCACCGGTGAGACCTCGACGCTCACCGATGCCGAAAAAATCAAGCTGGTTGAGGTCGGTAAGAGTGTCGCAGCCGGTCGCGCCAAGATCATCACCGGTGGTGGTTCAAATGAGACCGCCCACGCGATTCAGCTCTACAAGGCCAGTGAGAAGGCTGGGGCCGATGGCGTCATGATCGTCACGCCCTACTACAACAAGCCAACCCAGGCCGGAATCCTGACCCACTTCAGATTGATTGCCGATGCCACCGACTTGCCAGTGATTCTCTATGACATCCCGGGACGAACCGGTGTAGCGATTGCATCGGACACTTTCCACCGGGCAGCCAAGCACCCAAACATCGTCGCTATCAAGGACGCGAAGGGCGATCTTGCTCAGGCCTCAAGGCTGATGCTGGAGACCGGCCTGATGTATTTCTCCGGCGATGACTCAAACGTGCTGCCGCACCTCTCGATTGGAGCCACGGGGCTCATTGGTGTCACCGCGAACATAGCGCCCCAGGCCTACCGAATGATGGTTGATGCCACCAACAACAACGACTTCCATGCGGCACTCAAGGTGCATAACGACCTAGAGCCACTGCAGCGGGCCATCATGACGCATGTGCCCGGTACGGTAGCTGCCAAATATGTGCTGCATGGCCTGGGAAAGATTGGCTCTCCAAGAGTTCGCCTTCCGCTGGTAGGCCCAGAGGATCACGAGGCGGCCCTGATTGAGGGCGGCATCGACCAGGTGATTGATGTGCCAGGGGTCAGCTTCGACAACTTCCGACCAGATCGCAATGCCGCCGCCGGAGGCGCCTTGCCTAAGGTCGCGGGAACCACAAGATAGTGGAGCTTAGGGCACCAGCGCCGCTGGAATCCGGCACCTTGCGCATCGTGCCACTTGGTGGCATCGGTGAAATCGGTCGCAACATGACCGTCTTTGAATTTGGGGGCGAGCTGCTGATTATTGACTGCGGCGTGCTGTTCCCGGAGGAGACCCAGCCCGGAGTCGATGTGATTTTGCCCGATCTCACCTATCTGGAGGGCCGCATGGATGAGGTGGTGGGCCTCGTGCTCACCCACGGTCACGAAGACCACATCGGTGGCGTGCCATACCTGCTCAAGATGCGTCAGGACGTTCCGGTAATCGGATCCAAGCTGACTCTGGCTTTTGTTGAATCCAAGCTGCGCGAGCACCGAATCACCCCTCAGGCACAAACCGTCAAAGAGGGCATGAGGATTCAGGTCGGAAAATTCGACCTCCAATTTATCGCGGTGAATCACTCGATTCCGGACGCTCTTGCGGTGGTGCTGCGCACCCAGGCCGGAACCGTGTTGGCAACCGGTGATTTCAAGATGGACCAGCTGCCACTCGATGGCAGGCTGACCGACCTGAACGCCTTTTCCAGGATTGCCGAAGAGGGTCTGGATTTGTTCATGGTGGATAGCACCAATGCTGACATCCCCGGCTTTACGCCGCTGGAGCGGGAAATCGGTCCGGTTATCGAGTCGGTGATTGCCCGCACTCCTGGCAAGGTCGTGGTTGCTTCCTTCGCATCCCATGTGCACCGAGTTCAGCAGGTGGTGGATGCCGCCATTGCCAACAATCGCAAGGTGGCCTTCGTCGGCCGATCCATGGTCAAGAACATGGGAATTGCGGCCGAACTGGGTTATCTCAACCTTCCCGAGGATGCCATCGTTGCCCTCGATGAAACTGAGTCAATGCCTGATCATCGGGTGGTTTTCATGTCCACCGGTAGCCAGGGTGAGCCGATGGCTGTGCTCTCCAGAATTGCAAATCGGGAGCACCAAATTACTGTTAGCGAGCGTGACACTGTCTTGTTGGCAAGCTCACTGATTCCAGGCAATGAAAACGCTGTATACCGCGTGATAGATCGGCTAACCGCACTGGGGGCAAATGTGGTCCACAAGGGAAATGCCAAGGTGCATGTTTCTGGCCACAGCGCAGCTGGCGAGCTGCTCTACTGTTACAACATTCTCAAACCGCGCAATGTGATGCCGATTCACGGCGAGTATCGCCACCTAACCGCAAATGCCAAGCTTGCGATTCAAACCGGGGTTGACCCCGAGCGGGTGCTGGTAACGCAGGATGGTGCAGTCATAGATCTGCGCCAAGGTGTTGCATCGGTGGTTGGCCGTGTGCGCTGCGACATGCTCTATGTTGATGGCAAGGCAGTGGGAAAGATCACTGAAGAGGACCTCAAAGACCGCAGAATTTTGGCCAATGAAGGCTTCATTTCCATCTTTGCCGTGGTCGACAAGCAAACCGGTGAGCTGGTCGAGGGGCCCGAGATTCGGGCTCGCGCCTATGCCGAAGAGGACCACGTTTTTGACGATATCAAGCCGGCAATTGAGCGTGCGCTTCGCGATGCAGCCCAAGATGGCGTGCGAGATAACTATCAGCTGCAGCAGGTGATTCGCAAGACTGTGGGCAGCTGGGTCGCCAAATCGCACCGCCGCAAGCCGATGATCATCCCAATCGTTGTCTACTCCTCCCGCCCTGCCTAACCCGAAAATCGGCTCAAAGTTGCTACCTTTTTGGCATGGCTGCGAAGACCCCACCACCAAAACGCCCGAGTAGCAATCGGCGCGCACCCGCAGCTAAGCCACGGACCTCCTCTGGCAAGAGTGCCGGAGCGGGTTTGGCAACCTGGCTGTCGCGCTTCTACATGGCTATCGCTCACGGGATGGGTGGAGTGGTGCGAGCCTTTAGCGATGAGAAGATTGCGCCAGAGGATCGTCGCGACGGCCCACCGTTTTTCTTGTTCTTGCTCAGCGCCGCGGGCATCCTGTTCTCTTGGTTCCTGGTAAACGAATCCTGGGCCATTCTGATTCACCAGTTCACCTTCGGAATGCTCTTCGGTGCGGTCAGCTTCGCGCTTCCACTGGTTTTCTTCGGCTACGCATTGGTGCTATTTCGCCACCCCGCATCGCTGAGAAACGGGGCGCGATTTGCCCTGGGTCTCTGGCTATTTATGGCTGTGGTTTCGGCATTCTTCCATGTTTTCGGTGGCGCCCCTTCGCCCCGCGATGGAGTTCCCGCGCTTGCCGAGGCTGGCGGACTGTTTGGCTGGCTGGTCGGTGCTCCGCTACTGAGCTTGATTACCGTCTGGGGAACGGTTCCGGCGCTTGTGGTATTGGCAGCGGCATCGGTTCTGATCATGACCGGTACCCCGCCAAATCAAATCGTGCAGCGGCTAAAGCAGCTCTACCGTTTCCTGTTTAACATCTCCGAGGAGGAGCCAGCCTCTGACGCCTTCGACGGCAAAAAGAGCAAGTGGTGGCGCGACGGTGAGGACCGAAAGCCTTTCGAGACACCGGTGGTGGAAGACTTACCTGACTTCATCGACGAGGAAATCGCGGCCCAACCGGAGCCGGTCGATCCAGGCTCCGAAATTCCAGAGCTTGAATTCATGGATGGCGAAGAGGGAGTGACCGAGCCAATAGATATTCCAAGCCCCAAGGCAAACAGGCCGTACTCGCTGCCAGGACTTGGTCTACTGGCGGCTGGAACCGTAGCCAAGGCTAAGACCGGGGTCAACGAAAGCGTTGCAGCTGCCATAGATGCAGTGTTCAAAGAATTCGATGTTGAAGCCCGAGTTTCTGGGTTCCTGCGTGGACCGACTGTAACGCGCTACGAGGTCGAGCTAGCTCCTGGGGTGAAGGTCGAGGCGGTCACTCGCCTGAGCAACAACATTTCCTATGCCGTTGCCTCAAATGAGGTTCGCATCCTGGCACCTATTCCGGGCAAGAGCCTCATTGGTATTGAGATCCCGAACACCGACCGCGAGACGGTTTCGCTGGGCGATGTGCTGCGCAGCAAGAATGCCGCCGCCAGTGCCCACCCGCTCACCATTGGTGTCGGTAAGGACGTTGAGGGCGGCTACCTGGTAGCAAACCTAGCCAAGATGCCGCACCTGCTGGTGGCGGGAGCCACCGGTGCCGGTAAGTCAAGCTTCGTAAACTCCATGATCACGTCGATCCTGATGCGCTCCACCCCGGCCGAGGTGCGCATGGTACTGATTGACCCCAAGCGCGTCGAGCTAAGCGCCTATCAGGGC
>JALQVB010000020.1:276-2774 GCA_023260495.1 Aquiluna sp. | reverse complement strand
AAGAAGGCGGCCGAGGCGCTGCAGTGGGTGGTTCGGGAGATGGATTCCCGGTATGACGACCTTGCCTCCTTTGGCTTCAAGCACATCGACGACTTCAACCGGGCGGTAGTCGCCGGTGAGGTCTCGCCACCCGAGGGCTCCAAGCGCGAGCTGATGCCATACCCCTACCTGCTCGTGGTGGTTGACGAGCTGGCAGATCTCATGATCGTCGCACCTCGCGATGTTGAAGATGCGATCGTGCGCATTACTCAGCTGGCTCGCGCCAGCGGTATCCACCTCGTGCTTGCAACCCAGCGTCCGTCGGTCGACGTGGTCACTGGTTTGATCAAAGCCAACGTTCCTTCCCGCCTAGCCTTTTCGGTTTCCTCGGTAACTGATTCCCGAGTGATTTTGGATCAGCCAGGGGCTGAAAAGCTGGTGGGTCAAGGCGATGCCCTGTTTGCTCCGATGGGGTCGAATAAACCACTTAGGGTTCAAGGGGCCTGGGTATCCGAGGAAGAGCTGCAAAAGGTGGTAGACCATGTCAAGCGCCAGATGGAGCCGGAGTATCGCTCCGATGTGGCAGCTGCTGGCGTGCAGAAAGTCATTGACAGCGACATCGGTGATGACATGGAGCTGCTGCTGGCAGCCTGTGACCTAGTGATTACCTCACAGTTTGGTTCGACATCCATGCTGCAGCGCAAGCTGCGGGTCGGCTTTGCCAAGGCAGGAAGACTGATGGACCTGATGGAATCGCGTGGCATCGTTGGCCCTTCTGAAGGCTCGAAGGCTCGTGATGTGCTTATCAAGCCAGATGAGCTGGCTGCCACTCTGGCGCGTATCTCCGGTCAGAGCTCGGCCCCGATTGTTGGCGATAGCGCCGAAGATGACGACCCAGACGAGGACGCCTGGCAACTAACTGGCAGAAAAGATGACTTCTAAGAGCTTTCTGTATCGGCAGACTCCGAACATCATCACTTCGGTTCGCATTGCGATTGTTCCAGTGGTGCTGTTCCTAATCTTTGAGGACTGGGCCGACCCCTGGATGCGCATGGCAGCTTTGGTGCTGCTCATACTGGCCGCATCTACCGATGGACTCGACGGGGCTATCGCTCGGCGCCGCAATCTGGAAACCAACCTGGGCAAAATACTTGACCCGATAGCCGATAAGGCACTCCTATCGGGCTCGCTGATTGCCCTGAGCATCGTCGGTGCGGTGCCTTGGGTCGCCACGCTGATTATTTTGGTGCGGGAGCTGGGCATCACGGTCTTTCGGTTGCTGGTGGTACGCAAGCGGGTGATCGCGGCCAGCGGTGGAGGAAAGTTCAAGACTGTGATGCAAATCATCGCCGTTTGCCTGTTTATTGCTCCATTTGGCTTTCTAGGGGATTGGTATTTTGTGTTCTCCGACATAGTTTTGTGGTTTACCGTGGCGCTCACGGTTTGGACCGGCGTTTCCTACCTGATACCTAGGAAGAAATGATTCCGACTGCCAGCGCCAAGGGGTTGATGATTGCAACCGCGGAGTCGCTCACGGCGGGTGATCTGGCGGCAAGAATTGCGGATACGCCAGGCGCCTCTAAGGTTCTTGCCGGCGGCGTAGTGAGCTATCAGGATCAGATAAAGTCGCAACTGCTTGGGGTGTCGGCGCAGCTGATTGCCACTTCGTCAGCCGTTGATCCCGAGGTCGCTATCCAAATGGCGGTGGGAGTTCGGGAGAAATTCAGCACCGCAATGGGGATCGACTCGGGCAAGTTGATAGGAATTTCCACCACCGGTGTGGCCGGGCCAGATCCGGTTGGGTCAAAACCGGTAGGTGAGGTATACATCGGCCTTAGCGGACCAGGCGGCGATAAGGTCTTCGTCTTCCAGTTCACCGGTTCACGCAGTGAGATTCGAACCATAACTGTCGCTAGGGCGCTGGAAATCCTCGGGGAAGAAATTAGCAATTTCTGAGTTTAACCTCAGGAAACATTCAGCGACAGGATTTATCTTTGTCACCCAGAGCAGGTAAGTTAGAGGGCCAGGAGGAGACTTGGTACTGCTAAGACAAGAAATCGGCGATGTGCTTCGCACTCACCGCCAGCGTCAGGGTCAGACCCTGCGCCAGGTGGCAGCCAAGGCGTCAGTTGCGCTCGGCTACCTCTCAGAGGTAGAGCGTGGCCAGAAGGAAGTGTCTTCGGAGATTCTTGCATCGGTAGCCGAGGCTCTAGAGGTGCCACTGTCAATCGTGATGCGCGATGTATCTGAGCGCCTGGCCTCGGCCGAGGGCAGCTACTTTGATGACACCTTCATTCCAGACACCCTGCCGGACGAGTTCGTAGCTCAGGCTGATATTTACTCCCGCCAGTGAGGCTTAGCCAATTCACCGAACTCATCGAAGACGAGTTTGGTGCGGACTTTGCAAAAGTCATTGCAAGTGACACCAGCCTGATTGCGATGCGTGACCGAACCCCCAATCAGTTGATAGCCGAGGGTGAGGACCCCGGTTTGGTTTGGAAAGCAATCTGCGAGCAGCT
>JALQVB010000020.1:0-236 GCA_023260495.1 Aquiluna sp. | reverse complement strand
CAGAATAAATCATTCGATATTTTGTTCGAACGTTTAGTGTTTGAGCAGTAGCCGAAAACAAGGTCTTATCCACAGCGTGTCGGATTTATCCAAAGTTGTCGGAGCTAGGGATTAGTTTCTTGCTAACCCAAAATAAATGAAGGAAGAGGACCACATGCCATCAGCAGCAGATCGCGAAAAGGCACTTGAAACCGCCCTGGCTCAGATTGATCGCCAGTTTGGAAAAGGTTCGGTGA
>JALQVB010000209.1 GCA_023260495.1 Aquiluna sp. | reverse complement strand
GAACAGCGCGGATTCCGCGCCGCCCTCGCCCGCCTTGATCTCCATGATCACGTCCCGCGCGTCGTCGGGGTCACGCGGGATGAGCAGGCGCCGCAGCCGTTCCTGAGCCGCCGCGAGGCCGTCTTCGAGGACCGGAACCTCATCCGCGAACGCGGCATCCTCGCGGGCAAGCTCACGCGCCGCCGCCAGATCGTCGGACGCAGCCGTCCACGCGTCGTACGCCGCGACGATGCGCGACAGCTCCGCGTACCGACGGTTGACGCGCTTGGCGCGTGCCGCATCGGCGTGCACCGCGGGGTCGGAGAGCTCCTCCTGCACCGCGCGGTGCTCGTCGATCAGCGACTGGACGGACTCGAACATCGCCGCGCCGGCTCAGCGGATGCTGTTGTCGTGCCCGCCACCGTGGCCGCCGGCTGCGGGTGCCGGGATCGACTTCTGCATCTGCACGAGGAACTCGACGTTGGAGCCGGTCTCCTTGAGCTTGCCGAGCACGACCTCCAGCGCCTGCTGCGGGTCGAGGCCCGCGAGGGCCC
>JALQVB010000208.1 GCA_023260495.1 Aquiluna sp. | reverse complement strand
CCTGTTGACCAACGCTGCTGACCATTTCGAAATAAGCCGTAACCCATCCACGCTAAGTAGGCAGCCCCGAGGGTGCGCACAATACTAAAAATAATGGGCGAAGTAATCAAGATAGATGCCGCCCCTAAAACAACGGCCAACATCAATATCGAATCACCAATAAAGATGCCGACTGCACCCCATGCGCCAGCACGCCAACCCTTTTGAATGGCAATCGTTAAGACATAAAGCGAATTTGGGCCAGGCAACAAAATAATGAATAGCGTCCCAAGTAAATAACTTGAGAAATCCACGATACCCGCATTACTGGGCGATAAGAGACTGAGGGTGAGCCATTCCATCGCTCAATCATATAATTAATTCGGGAAAACCCTTGTAATCGAGCTCTCAAACTGTCATAATGGGAGGCTTTTTTAAGCAATTTGATTCATCGCCCCCCAGCTCTATTTCAGCGTACCGTTTAGAAGTCATAAACACAGAAGTCACAAAAACGCGCTGCCGCTTGTCTGATGGTCGATGCCTTTGACCATCGCACCCTAT
>JALQVB010000207.1 GCA_023260495.1 Aquiluna sp. | reverse complement strand
TCGCCCTCGCTGCCTAAGCGAGCCTGAAGTCCGTCAGACCGGAGGCGTCCCCGCTCCGTGTTCTGGCGTCATTAAGGGGACTTGCTGCAGTGTTATGCCTGAGGGCACTGCGGGACTTTAACTCAGACTGGGCTTGTCGACTTAGATGCTGGTAACAAAGGTCGGAGCCAAGTAGAACGCCTCTAATCAGCTACACCCGTAGAAGACTCACAATTTCAGCAGTGGACGGGGGTTCAATTCCCCCCATCTCCACCACTTCGTGAGTTGTTCACATCATGCGCTTGAGAGTAAACATCCCACCCGGGTATTTACCTGGGTGGGATGTTCTGTTTCTAGCCGTTGTAGCGGCCTTCGCGGTGGTTCAAAGCGAGGATGAAGTTGAAGACAAACGCACCGACGGCTGAGTACAGAACAATCACGGGGGAGGCAACGAAGAATGCCCCGGCCACAATCGCGAGATCAATAACCAGCTGCACATAACCTGCCCGCCAGTGATACTGCTCCTGGGCTATCAACGCCACCACGTTGAAGCCACCGAGTGACGAGCGGTGCCTA
>JALQVB010000206.1 GCA_023260495.1 Aquiluna sp. | reverse complement strand
TGATGAAGCGAAAACAACCATGGCCGAGGCCAATCGTCAGCTCAAGCGCATCGACCAGATCACTGAGGATGTCGAGCAGGTCACCGAAAATATCAATTCCCTGGTTGCAGTATTCACAGCCTCGGTTGGTGCACCACTAACTAAACTTGTCGGTGTCGTCCAGGGTGTAGCTAAGACCCTGGGAAAGCGGAGGTAGAAAATGTCAAGACTTTCATGGTTCTTAGCGGGTATAGGGCTTGGCGCTTTCGCGGTAGTTCAGCTGAGGGACAACCCAAAGGCACAACAGGCCGTTGATGAGCTCTACGAGGCCGCAAAGGATTTTGGTGCTGCCGTGGCCGATGGCTATCGCGAGCGCGAGGAAGAACTTAGCAAGCCCGCCAAGCGCACCCCAAACACGAAGAAGTAAATGAAGACCGCCGAAATTAAGCGGCGTTGGCTTGAGTTCTTCGAAAAGAAGAATCACACCGTCGTTCCCAGTGCCTCGTTGGTCAGCCAAGATCCGACGCTTATGTTCACGGTTGCTGGCATGGTGCCGTTCATTCCCTACATGACCGGGCTGCTGCCTGC
>JALQVB010000205.1 GCA_023260495.1 Aquiluna sp. | reverse complement strand
AACTTTCATGCTTAGTGGCCTTCAGTCTTAATGTGTGGATGGTGGAGATCAAAAGCTGGTCGCTCTGAACGAATACGTGGCATCGACAAGAAGTTGTGTCGTGGTGGTGGGCATGAAGTTGCCCATTCGAGAGATGCTCCGTAGCCCCAAGGATCATCTACTTCAACCTTTGGAGATTTACGGGTAATCCAGACGTTTACGAAGAATGGAATCATCGAAAGCGCAAGCAGGAATGAACCCACTGTCGAAATCATGTTCATAGTTGTGAAGCCATCTGTCGCTAAATAATCTGCGTACCGACGCGGGAACCCTTTAATGCCGAGCCAGTGCTGAATGAGGAAGGTGAGGTGGAATCCAAAGAAGAGGGTCCAGAAGTGAATCTTGCCAAGTCGCTCATTGAGCATACGTCCGGTCATCTTTGGCCACCAGAAGTAGAAGCCGGCAAACATCGCAAAGACCACTGTTCCGAAGAGAACGTAATGGAAGTGTGCAACCACAAAGTATGAAGCAGAGACTGCGAAATCAAGTGGTGGTGACGCAAGGATGATTCCAGTCAATCCACCGAAGAGG
>JALQVB010000204.1 GCA_023260495.1 Aquiluna sp. | reverse complement strand
ATAATTGGCGGGCAGACTCAATCGGCCGAGCTCACGACCCCCGAGGCGCCAAGGCTGCATCAACTGCTTCACCAGATGCGAACTGCCGGGGAATCAAATTGCGCGCTGGAAGTATCAGCTCAGGCGCTGGTGCGAAACCGAGTGGATGGTCTCGAGTTTGTGGTTTCCGGGTTCACTAACCTCTCACGAGACCATCTAGACGACTTTGGGTCCATGGAGAACTACCTGGCCGCCAAGTCTCAGCTGTTCCAGTCGGGCCGCAGTGGGTTTGCGGTAATAAACATCGAGGATTCTTGGGGCCAGCAGCTATTCGATATGGTTGAAATCCCCAAGGTCTCGCTGGGACCGGGCTGCGACTACGACTATTCATATGACGGCGGACTACTTAGCATCAGGGGCCCTCGTGAGCTGGCCATCAAATTCGATGGCACCGCCCTCATGGCCAAAAATCTCGCACTGGCTGCGGTCATGCTGCTCGCAGTGGGCATCGATATCCCCAATGGCTACGAGGTGGAGCACGAGGTGCCGGGCCGGCTGCAGCTGGTTAGTAACAAGCGCCCTCATGTCTATGTCGACTA
>JALQVB010000203.1 GCA_023260495.1 Aquiluna sp. | reverse complement strand
GACATCCACACTGCACGTCCAGGTATCGTCATCGGTCGTCGTGGACAAGAAGCAGATTTGATCCGTGGCAAGCTCGAAAAGCTCACCGGCAAGCAGGTTCAGTTGAACGTGCTTGAGGTTAAGAGCCCAGAGACTGAAGCTCAGCTCGTAGCACAGGGTGTTGCAGAGCAGCTTTCAAGCCGCGTTTCCTTCCGTCGTGCAATGAAGAAGGCTATGCAGTCAGCACTTAAGTCAGGCGCCAAGGGTATTCGTATCCAGGTTTCCGGTCGCTTGGGTGGCGCTGAAATGTCACGTCGCGAGTTCTACCGCGAAGGTCGCGTGCCATTGCACACCCTTCGTGCAGACATCGACTACGGCTTCTACGAAGCACGCACAACCTTCGGCCGCATCGGCGTAAAGGTTTGGATCTACAAGGGCGATGCAATCGGAACCCGTTCCGAGCGCGAAGCTGCAGCAGCAGCCTCACGTGCAGGCAAGGCCCCATCACGCGCGCCACGCGCACCACGCCCAGCAGTAACTGAAGCTCCGGCCCCAGTTGCAGAAGTGACCGAAGGAGCCTAAGCATGTTAATTCCTCGTCG
>JALQVB010000202.1 GCA_023260495.1 Aquiluna sp. | reverse complement strand
GCGGTCATCCTGACACAACGTGACACACTCTGACACACCTGCTTCCCGCTAAAGTATTGAAAAACCGCGTGTTTAGTGGGGTCAGTGACTGACTCTTAATCAGTGGGTTCCGGGTTCGAGTCCCGGGGGGTGTACCAGTTAGTTTGGGTCTGAACTCTTTAGGCGGGCCATTTCCTGCTCGATTTTCTTTTCTGAGGGTCCTGGCTTATTGAATGCCGCATATCCCAGGATTGGCACGGCTACGGCCATGCCGAGAATTGGCCAAACGGGCCAAAAGTATCCACCTGGTGTGCTGAACCACCAAATAATCACGACCGCAGTCGAAACTGCAATCCATATCCAGAGATAGTTCCAAAACGCTTGTTTCCTCTTAAGGCTCGAGATTGCTGCCTCGCGGAGTTGCTCGTTTGATTCCATTGTGCTCTCCTGCTCGTGGGTCCTTCGAGTCTAAGTTCTGCAATAACTGGGTCAAAGGGGATTTCAGTGAATAAGTCAGTAAACCGGGCGGTCATCCTGACACAACGTGACACACTCTGACACACCTGTTTCCCGCTAAAGTATTGAAAAACCGCGTGTTTAGT
>JALQVB010000201.1 GCA_023260495.1 Aquiluna sp. | reverse complement strand
CGATGGCGACGTCGCGGCCGGTCTTCAGCTGGCCGTCGGTCTGGACCCGGACCCGCGAGCGGAGGTCGTTCAGCAGCAGCGTCTGCTGGGTCTCGGCGAGGCCGATCTCCCAGGGTCCTCCCGCGTGCTTGAGCGACGTGAGCGGCGACGCACCCGTGCCGCCGTCGTGGCCCGAGATGAGGACCACGTCGGCCTTGGCCTTCGAGACGCCCGCCGCGACCGTGCCGACGCCGACCTCGGACACGAGCTTGACGTGCACGCGTGCCGACGGGTTGGCGTTCTTGAGGTCGTGGATGAGCTGCTTGAGGTCCTCGATCGAGTAGATGTCGTGGTGCGGCGGCGGCGAGATCAGGCCGACGCCGGGCGTCGAGTGGCGCACGCGCGCGATTTTCGCGTCGACCTTGTGGCCGGGCAACTGGCCGCCTTCACCGGGCTTGGCACCCTGGGCGACCTTGATCTGCATGACGTCGGCATTGACCAGATATTCGGTGGTGACGCCGAAGCGGCCGGATGCCACCTGCTTGATGGCGGAGCGGCGCGAGCGGCCGTCCGACATGGGCGCGAAGCGTTCCGGCTCCTCGCC
>JALQVB010000200.1 GCA_023260495.1 Aquiluna sp. | reverse complement strand
GTACGCACCGATGTGCTGGGTGATTCCACCAGCTTCACCCGCAATGACGTTGGTCTTGCGGATGGCATCGAGCAAACGAGTCTTACCGTGGTCAACGTGACCCATCACGGTGACGACAGGAGGACGAATCTCGAGGTCTTCATCAGTTTCGTCTTCGAGCTCCTGCTCGAGGTCGATGTTGAAGGCGTCGAGGAGTTCCTTGTCTTCTTCCTCAGGCGAAACGATCTGGATCTTGAAGCCCAGTTCTTCACCAAGGATTTCGAATGTGGCCTCGTCGATGGACTCGGTAGCGGTTGCCATTTCACCAAGGTGGAACAGAACGGTCACCAAGTTACCGGGGGTTGCATTGATCTTGTCTGCGAAGTCAGCAATCGATGCACCGCGGCGAAGACGAATGACAGTGTTACCGTCACCACGAGGAACGCTTACGCCACCAAGCGAAGGTGCCTCGCGGAGTTCAAACTCTGCTCTTTTCGTTCTCTTCGACTTACGTGCCTTGGACGTTCCGCCACCACGACCGAATGCACCAGCGGTTCCACCACCGGGACCACGGCCGCGGCCGCCACCGCCACCTGCGGGGGGACGGTTAGGA
>JALQVB010000001.1 GCA_023260495.1 Aquiluna sp. | reverse complement strand
TGCTGCCGACACTATTCGCGAAATTGTCCCTGGTGTTCAGGTGACAACCACCGCGGTTGGAATCAGCGACCTGCGAATTCAAACGGAACAGCTCTCGGATGTTGAATCCGAAGAGGTCAGGGTTGCGCTTGCCGAAACATACGGCGTTGCGTCTGAAACAGTCGCCTCGAGCTTCATCGGGCCTAACTGGGGTGCCGATGTCACCCGGCAGGCTCTAATCGGTCTCGGAGTCTTCTTGGCCCTGGTGTCGCTGCTTATGGCCTTCTACTTCCGTTCCTGGAAGATGTCGGTCGCGGCCTTGCTGGCCTTGGCCCACGACCTGATCCTCACGGCTGGTGTTTATGCCGCCGTAGGCTTCGAGGTGACTCCAGCGGCCGTCATTGGATTCCTAACCATCCTCGCCTACTCGCTCTATGACACCGTCGTGGTCTTTGACAAGGTTCGCGAGAACACCCTGGAGATTGAGCTGAGCGAGACCCGCACCTTCCCAGAGATGGTGAACCTGGCGGTGAACCAGACCCTGGTGCGATCGATAAACACCTCAGTCGTCGCCGTTTTGCCGGTTGCCGCCATTTTGTTCATTGGGTCGGTACTGCTTGGTGCCGGAACGCTGCGCGACATCGCACTGGCGCTATTCGTTGGAACGATAGTTGGAACCTACTCCTCTATCTTCCTCGCTGCGCCGATTTACGCACACCTAAGGGAAAATGAGCCGGAAATTAAGAAGGCCGCCGAGAAGGTAGAGGCGCTGCGCCAATAGAATTCTCCTACCTAGGTAGGAGCGCAGATGACCGACAGTAGACCAACATCGCTGCGGTCACGCTTGCCCAGGATTTTCACGCGGGGTTCAACCACACTTGGCGCCGATCTAGCTGAACTAGTGCGAATTGTCCGCGCCAATCACCCCAAGAGTGACTACAGCGTTATAGAGCGTGCGTACAAGACTGCTGAGCGCTACCACGAGGGTCAAAAGCGAAAGTCTGGCGAGGACTACATCACACACCCGCTAGCTGTGGCGCGGATTCTGGCCGATCTCGGTTCTGGCCCGGCCACAATTGCTGCCGCGCTGCTGCACGACACCGTTGAGGACACCGATTACTCCCTTGAGCAGTTGACCCAGGAGTTCGGCGAGGAAATTGGCCTGCTGGTTGATGGTGTAACCAAGCTGGACCGCATGAAGTTTGGCGACTCCGCCCAGGCCGAGACCATGCGCAAGATGGTCGTGGCGATGAGCAAGGATGTTCGAGTTCTGGTTATCAAACTGGCGGACAGGTTGCACAATGCCCGCACTTGGGGATTCGTATCCGCCGAGTCTGCCAAGCGCAAAGCGCAGGAGACGCTTGAGATTTATGCCCCGCTGGCGCACCGCCTGGGTATTTCCACGATTAAGGTCGAGCTTGAGGACATCAGCTTCGCGGTGCTCTACCCCAAGGTCTATGAGGAGATCGTTTCGCTGGTGCAGCAGCGCAATCCATTGCGCACCGATTACACCGAGCGAGTCATTGAAGAGATCGACGAAGAGTTGAGAGACGCAAAGGTACGCGGCCGAATCGATGGTCGACCGAAGCAGTACTACTCGATTTACCAGAAGATGGTGATGCGCGGCCGTGAGTTCGACGACATATATGACCTAGTCGGCATCAGGGTCATAGTCCCTACCGTGCGCGACTGCTACGCGGCCTTGGGTGCGATTCACGCGAAATGGTCGCCGCTGCCTGGCAGGTTCAAGGACTACATCGCGATGCCGAAGTTCAACCTCTACCAGTCGCTGCACACCACCGTGCTTGGACCAGAGGGACGCTCCGTGGAGATCCAGATTCGCACCCCTGAGATGCATCAGAGGGCCGAATACGGTGTTGCTGCGCACTGGAAGTACAAACAGGGCAGCGGCAAGGGATCTGACAAAGAGGTGGACTTCGCCTGGCTCAAGCAGCTCAGCGACTGGCAGGAGGAAACCGCGGATCCGGGTGAGTTCCTGGACAATCTGCGCTTTGAAATTGGCGCCAAAGAGCTATACGTTTTCACCCCAAAGGGCAAAGTGATTGGGCTTTCTGCTGGCTCGACGCCGATTGACTTTGCCTATGCAGTGCACACCGAGGTCGGTCACAAGACCATCGGTGCCAAGGTAAACGGCAGACTCGTTCCACTGGAAACCAAGCTGCAGGCCGGAGATGTGATTGAGGTGCTGACCTCTAAGTCTGAGTCGGCGGGCCCGAGCAAGGACTGGCTTAACTTTGTCGCTTCTCCGCGAGCCAGGGCGAAGATTAAGCATCATTTCACTCAGGAGCGTAAGGAGCTGGCAACCGAGGATGGCAAGGAAGCTCTGGCGCGAGGCTTGCGCAGGCAGGGCCTTCCTGTCCAGTCGCTATTAGCAAGCGAAATCCTTCAGGATGTGGCTGAGCAGCTTCGCCTGTCCGATGCCAATGCCTTGCTCTCGCAAATTGGCCAAGGGCAAATTTCCGCATCCTCGGTGATCGAGCGATTGAAGTTGATGCGGGGGATTGCTCCGGATGCTGACACTGAAGAGATTCCAATCCAAATCCCGAAGTCGATTCGAAATTCTCGAGCCGGCTCTCAAGGTGTTTTAGTCAAGGGCTCGCCTGACGTCATGACCAAGATGGCGCGCTGTTGCACGCCGGTACCCGGGGATGAGATAACGGGCTTCATAACGCGCGGCGAGGGCGTGTCGATACACCGGACCGACTGCAAGAACGTAAAGAGTCTGAACCAAGAGCGAATTGTTGATGTTTCCTGGTCTGATGATTCGCGTGGCGTGTTCATGGTGCAGATTCAGGTAGAAGCACTTGACCGCAGTGGCCTGCTCTCCGATGTCACGAGGGTGCTAACCGAGAATCACGTCAACATTCTCTCTGCATCGGTTTCAACCGGACGAGATCGAGTTGCACTGAGCAAATTTGTGTTCGAGATGGCCGACCCCTCACACCTTGACCACCTGCTGAACCAGGTACGGCGCATCGACAACGTCTACGACGTTTATCGAGTCAGAGGTTCTTAGTCGACAGCGTTCTTGGCGGCCTCAAGGAGCGCAGTGCGGGCCTTGATTTGTTCCTGAATGGAAGCCTTCTTCTTGGCGTCGGTTGTCTTCTTCAGATCCGCCTCGAGATCAGCAATCACGGCTTCTAGCTGGGTAACCAAAGAGTTGCTGCGAGCCTTAGCGGCGGGGTCTGAGCGCATCCACTCTTGCTTCTCGGCGTCTGCAATCTTGGCTTCAACGGCACGTAGGCGACCTTCGACATTGCGAACCTCATTCTTTGGCACGTGACCTATGCCGACCCACTTGGCCTGAATGTCGCTCATCTGGCGCTTGGCTTCCTTCAAGTCATCCAGCTTGATTGCCTCAGCCTGATTCAGAAGTTCAAGCTTGGCGGTTAGGTTCTCAGCGTGCGAGGCCGCGAGTTCGGCGTCCTGCTCCTTCTTGGCTGCGAAGATTGCATCCCCGGCAGCACGGAACGCTGCCCATAGCCCGTCTTCAAACTTGCCAGCGCGACCTGCGCTCTTCCATTCGTCCTGCAGTTTGCGGTAATCCGCCGCTGCCTCGGCGCCGCGACCGACCAGTGCCTCAGCTCGCTTTACCAGTTCGGTCTTGGCCTGCTTGGCTTCCTTGAACTTGGAATCAACCGATGAGAAATACTGCCTGCGACCGGCCTCGAACTTAGCTCTGGCCTGGGAGAAGCGCTTCCAGATCGGGTCAGTCTGAGCCTTTGGAACCTTCGGGCCTTCCTTCTGAATGCGCTGCCAATTCTCAAAGAGAGTGGTCATTTCGGCAGCGCTCTTCTTCCAATTGATACCGCCGAGGTTAGAAACAATCTGCTCAGCTTTAGCGGCGATGGCCTCTTTCTCGACCAATGCCTTGGCGATTGCCTCTTCGCGCTCAGCCTTTGCCTTCTCCGAGGTCTCAGCGATTGGCCCGCTGAGCGCCTCGAGTCGATTCCTTAGGCTGGCGAGATCGCCAACTGCCTTGGGTTCTGCGCATTCAGCAACCAGGTGCTCGTGCGTGGTCTTCAAATTCTTAGCATCGGTAATGCCGGCGGCCACACGCTGCTCCAGGATGCGTACCTGAGCCTCAAGGTCGTCAAACTTCCTGGTAAAGAACGCCAAGGCTTCTTCGGCTGGGACATTGGGGTACTGGCCCACTAGGCGCTCGACACCGCCGTCCGTCACATAGACGTTATTGCTCTCGTCGACTCGTCCGAAATTCATGCCAGCCACTTCTTCTCCTGTGTTGGGACGCTTTACTCTACCGAAACATTCTCCAGCGTGACGGGCTCAGCGGGAGACCCGTCTGTGCCGCCATCGGCGGTGCCGGCTGCTGCAATTGCCTGAACCGCCTCAAGACCTGAGGTGAGCGTTCCGAAGATTGTGTACCCACCAACGCTATCGGAAGGGATGGTGGAGTCTTGATAGACGATAAAGAATTGTGATCCCATTGAGAAGTCATCGCCACCGCGGCGGGCCATCGCTATGGTGCCGGCTGGGTACAGGTCATCGGCCGGAGCGTTCTCAATCGGGCCGAAGTTGTAACCAGGGCCGCCGGTTCCATCCCCATTTGGGTCACCACACTGCAGCACGTAGATGCCAGCTGTGGTGAGTCGGTGACAGCTGAGACCCTCAAAGTAGCCCTCGGAAGCTAGCGAAACGAAGTTAGCCACAGCCTGTGGTGCTGCAACGCCGTCCAAATCAAAACTGATCGCGTCACCGGAAAGATCCATCGAGCCTGACCAGATTCTGTTCTCGGCCAATTCTGGGCTTGGAACCTCAGCAGAATTCGTAGGTGTTGTTTCCTCGGCGTTAGAGGTTTCCGACGCGGTTGGTTCGGCCGTGGCAACCTCTTCAACATAGCCCGGGCCGAAATTGAAATAGACCTGCTGACCAGCAAACGCAATAACCAGCGCTGCGGCAGCTATTAGCAGGCCCTTTCGGTTGTCGCCTGTGCGAATCTTTGCACGCTTCGCAATCAGCTCCTGCTTGGCCTGGTAATTGTGCAGTCTGTCGTTTTTACTCATTGAGCTTGCCCTCCGTCGAGTAATTCTAGGCGCCTCCTAGAATCTAGTTGTGCTGCCACCCCTCGCCGAGCGTCAACGACCAAAATCATTATCGGATTTGGTCGGCCAGAAGCACGCACTAAAGCAGGGCTCGGCGCTGGATCGATTGCTGAATTCCGATGGCAGCTCAGCTGTCAACTCAGTCATCCTCTGGGGTCCTCCAGGTTCCGGGAAAACCACGATTGCGCGCTTGATCAGCTTCAATTCAAAGGCTCGGTTCGTAGAGCTCAGCGCAATCAGCGCCTCTGTTTCCCAAGTCCGAGACGAAATTGCAGCGGCCAAGAAAGAGCGTGAGGTCTTTGACCGCACCACAGTGCTGTTCCTTGATGAGATACATCGCTTTTCAAAGTCTCAGCAGGACTCGCTGCTGGGAGCTGTGGAATCCGGGCTGCTGACACTCGTCGCCGCGACCACCGAAAATCCTTCCTTTTCGATCATCAAGCCGCTGATCTCGAGGTCCCTGGTTATTGCACTAGAGCCGCTGGGCACGGACGACCTCGTTGAGATCTTGCGCCGGGCTATCGATTCTGACGCGGCTCTGTCGTCGAAAAAGATAGATACCGAGGCGATTGAGTACATTGCGCGAATTGCTGGCGGTGATGCGCGTAGGGCCTTGACACTTTTGGAGTCAGCCTCTTCGATCGGCGCAGACGTATCACTCGAACAGGCAAAGGCAGCGGCAGCCGAGGTAATTGCTTACGACGCCGATGGCGATGTGCACTACGACACAATTTCGGCGTTCATCAAAAGCGTTCGCGGATCCGATGCCGATGCGGCAATTCACTACCTTGCTCGCATGATTGTTGGGGGAGAGGACCCCAGGTTCATTGCCCGTAGGTTGATGATCTTGGCCAGCGAGGACATTGGTCTAGCAGATCCGCAGGCGATTGTGGTCGCTGAGGCCTGTGCGGCGACAGTGGAGAAGATCGGGATGCCCGAGGGTAGGATTCCGCTGGCGCAGGCCACTATTTACTTAGCGCTCGCGCCGAAGTCCAACCGGGCCTACAACGCCATCAACAGCGCCATAGCCGACGTGCAGGGTGGCAAAGTGGAAGCAATACCAGCACACCTGAGGTCAACCGGCGCGGTTGGTTACCAATATCCACACGACAACGAGGCCGGCATTCTTGCCCAACACTACGCCGATGTGCCTAGGTATTACGAACCCTCAGGGCGTGGGTTCGAGCGCACTCTGGCAGAGCGAATCGAAATAATTCGGACGATCCTGCCTAGTGACAAAAAATAGCTCTGCCTGCTAGACTTTCGTGGTTGCCTGGACCCAGCGGCTGGGGTTTAGGACCAAATCAAACTGAAACTATTTGAGAGGTACCTTTTTGTCTAAGACAACAAGAACACGCAGCAAGACTCGCCTTTCCCGTTCATTGGGAATCGCGTTGACTCCAAAGGCTGCGAAGTACATGGAGAAGCGTCCATACGCTCCAGGTCAGCACGGCCGCACCAAGCGCAAGTCAGACAGCGACTACGCAGTTCGTCTGCGCGAGAAGCAGCGTCTAAGGGCTCAGTACGGAATTCGTGAAGCCCAGCTGCGCAAGACTTTCCAGGAGGCAAAGCGCACCGCTGGCCTAACCGGTGAGAACCTGGTTGAGCTACTAGAGATGCGTCTTGACGCACTCGTGTTGCGCTCAGGCTTCGCCCGCACCATGGCACAGGCTCGCCAGATGGTGGTGCACCGTCACATCATGGTGGACGGTCAGCGAGTTGACCGCCCTTCGTTCCGCGTAAAGCCTGGCCAGATGATTCACGTTCACGACAAGAGCGAGAAGACCGAGCCTTTCCAGGTTGCAGCAGCCGGCGGACACGCCGATGTGCTTCCAGCAACCCCTGAGTACCTATCCGTTGAGCTAGACAAGCTGCATGCAACCCTGGTGCGTCGTCCAAAGCGCGCCGAGGTCCCAGTGACCTGTGACGTTCAGCTCGTGGTTGAGTACTACGCCGCAAGGTAACAAATGTCTGGTGCCGAGATAGCGGGAATCATCATCAGCGCGGCTGTTGCGCTCTTGGTTCTGCTGCTCGGCCTGCCGCTGGTGAAGCTGGCTCGCCTGATTGACGAGTCAGCTCGCAGCGTGCAAATTTTCAACAACGAACTTGAGCCGATTTTGAGCGAAGCCAAGGTCACCTTGGTTGAAGCCAACAAGCAGTTGCAGCGCGTTGACAAGATCACCTCAGATGTTGAGCAGGTAACCACCAACATCAATTCTCTGGTTGCCGTCGTGACCTCTGCTGTAGGTGGACCGGTTACTAAACTTGCAGGTGTTGTGCAAGGTCTCATGAAGGTCTTTGGTTCACGGAGGTAACGATGTCTAAGCTCGGTTGGTTTCTAGTAGGTATCGGCGTTGGCGCATACGCCCTGAAAGAGCTTCGCGACAACCCGAAGGCCCAGCAGGCCGTCGATGACATCTATGTTGCTGCTAAAGACTTCGGTTCCTCGGTTCTAGATGGCTACCGCGAGCGTGAGGATGAGCTAACCAAGCCTGCCGCCAAGCGTGCCCCTGCCAAGCCAAGTTCCAAGAAGAGCTAAATGAAAACTGCCGAAATAAAACGGCGCTGGCTCGATTTTTTCGAAAAGAAGAATCACACAGTCGTACCTAGCGCTCCGCTAATCTCCCAAGACCCAACACTGATGTTTGTGGTCGCTGGAATGGTACCTTTTATTCCTTACATGACCGGTGTTGAGCCGGCTCCGTATGCCAGGGCCACTTCGGTGCAGAAGTGTGTTCGCACCTTGGACATTGATGAGGTCGGTAAGACTACCCGCCACGGCACCTTCTTCCAGATGAACGGAAATTTCTCGTTCGGTGACTACTTCAAGAAGGAAGCCATTGCTTTTGCCTGGGAGCTGTTGACATCCTCGGTAGCCGATGGCGGCTATGGGTTCGACCCGGAATTGCTATGGGTAACCGTCTACGAGGATGACGAAGAGTCAATCGGTTACTGGCTGGAGCAGACCAGTATTCCCCGAGAGCGCATCCAAAAGCGAGGCATGGCAGACAACTACTGGTCGACAGGCCAGCGAGGACCTGCTGGCCCCTGCTCCGAGATCTATTTTGACCGCGGCCCTGCCTACGGTGTTGAGGGCGGCCCGGTTGCCGACGAGGACCGCTACATCGAAATCTGGAATCTCGTGTTCATGCAGTACGAACGCGCCGATGGCGGATCTAAGGACCACTTCGAAATCCTGGGGGAGCTTCCAAAGAAGAACATTGACACCGGCATGGGCCTCGAGCGAGTTGCCTTCCTGCTGCAAGGTGTAGAGAACATCTTCGAGATTGACCAGGTTCGTCCGCTCATCGACCTAGCCAGCTCACTGAGTGGCAAGGAGTACGGCGCAGTCGAGTCCGACGACGTGCGCATGCGTGTGATTGCCGACCACATTCGCTCAGCACTGATGCTGATGAGCGATGGCGTTACCCCGTCAAACGAGGGGCGCGGCTACATCTTGCGCCGCCTACTCAGGCGGTCAATTCGAGCACTTAGATTGCTGGGAGTCACCGAGCCAAGCTTTGAGCAGCTATTCACCACGAGCAAGAACGCAATGGTCGAGGCCTACCCGGAGCTGGAAGAAAACTTCTCTCGAGTGTTGCGCTCTGCCCTTGCCGAGGAGGCGGGCTTCCGCCGCACCCTGGAATCCGGCAGCGCAGTCTTGGATGAGGAGATTTCAAAGGCGAAGGGTTCGCTCTCTGGCGAGACTGCGTTTCTGCTGCACGACACTTACGGCTTCCCGATCGATTTGACGGTTGAGATTGCCGAGGAGAACGGGCTCAAAGTCGACCGCGACCGCTTTGTTGAGCTGATGAATGAGCAGCGTAACCGCGCCAAACAGGACGCCAAGGCAAAAAAGACCGGTGGCGCAGGGTTGCAGGTCTACAGCGACTTCCGCTCTCTTGGGGAGACGGTATTTACCGGTTACGAGACGCTAAACAGCGAGGCCAAGATTGTTGGGTTGATCCACGACGGCCAGAGTGTTGCCGAGATTTCGGAGGGCCAGCTGGCTGAGGTCATCTTGGACCGCACCAGCTTGTATGCCGAATCTGGAGGCCAGGCAGCGGACGCCGGATACATCAGAAGCGGCAATGCTGCAGCCGAGGTAATGGATGTGCAGAAGCCGGTGCGCGGCTTGTTCTCACACAAGGTTTTGGTCAGGTCTGGTTCCCTTTCCGTTGGGGACACCGTAACAACTGAGGTGAATCCTGACTGGCGTCTTGGTGCCTGCCAGGCACACAGCGCTACCCACGTGGTGCACGCAGCCTTGCGTCAGGTTTTGGGGCCAGAGGCTTTGCAGTCGGGATCTTTCAACAAGCCCGGCTACATGCGGCTCGACTTTGCCTGGGGAGAGGCCCTGAGCGATGCCACCAAGAGCGAGATCGAAGAGGTATCCAACCTGGCAATTCGCTCCGACCTGGCCGTAAGCGCTCAATTCATGACTCTTCCGGAGGCCCGGGAATGGGGCGCAATAGCCCTGTTTGGCGAGACCTATGATGAGACCGTTCGCGTGGTCGAGGTGGGTGGGCCCTGGTCCAGGGAACTATGTGGTGGAACCCACGTCGCGCGATCCTCACAGATCGGGTTGGTTTCAATCACCGGTGAGTCCTCGGTTGGAAGCGGGGCTAGAAGAATCGAGGCCGAGGTCGGGATTGATGCACTTCGCTCACTGGTGGCCGACCGCGCGCTAGTTCGAAGGCTTGCCGGTGAACTCAAAGCTCCAGCGAGTGAGCTTGAGCAAAGAATTCAAGACGCCTTTGAAGAGCAGCGCAGGCTACAGCGCCAACTAGCCGAGCTAAACGCGAAGGCTGCGATGTCGAAGTTGCCACAGTTGGCGGCTGCCAAGAGCGTTGTCGGTGGCAACGAGGTTGTCGCGGTTGCCCTAGAAGACGCTCTGGCTCCAGATGTTGTGCGCCAGCTGGCAATGGCCCTTAGAGATCAGCTTGGTAGCAAGGCGGTGGTTATCCTCGGCGCTACCAACGACGGGAAGCCTGCAGTTATAGCCGCCGTCGGATCGGATGCCCAAGCTGCTGGCGCGAACGCAGGTGCACTCGTGAAGCTTGCCGCATCCGTGATGGGTGGCGGTGGTGGCGGAAAGCCAGACCTAGCGCAGGGTGGCGGAGCAGATGCCGCAAAGCTTGCTGAGGCCGTCAAAGCTGCAAAGGATTCGCTGTCTTGATCGCGCTAGGCATCGACGTCGGCCAAGCGCGCGTCGGTGTTGCGTTCAACCAGGGTTCGTTGGTGATGGCTCACGGCGTGATCCAACGAACTTCAGAAGCGGCCAAGGAAATCGCCTCAATTGCCGCGGACCGAAAGGCCGAAAGGCTGTTCGTTGGCCTGCCGGTATCGCTCTCCGGCTCCAAAACTCGCTCGACGGACGATGCAATTTCTTTCGCTCGCGAATTGGCCCAAACGTCCGGTTTGCCTATCTACCTCGTCGACGAACGTCTTTCCACAGTGAGCGCCAACTCGCTCCTAAGAAGCGCTGGAAAAAACACAAAGCAGGCCAAGTCAATAGTTGATGCCGAAGCAGCTCGGGTAATCTTGGAAGCCGCGCTCAGTGGCGCCAAGACCCAATCTCTGGAGGAATTCGATGCTTGACGAATTTGAACAGAGTGCGCCCGCTGGGCCAAAGGGTCGCTCGGTTATCGTGCTGCTGGTTTCTTTGGGTCTCTTCCTCGGACTGGCCGTTGGTGGCTACTTTGCCTTCAGGGATTCCGTGCAGGGGGCAATTGATTCTGTTACCGCTCGTTTTTTCGTGCCCGACTACGAGGGGCCTGGTGGACCGACAACAGTAATCGTCATTGAGCCAGGAGATAGCGGCGAGGATGTTGCCAGGAAGTTGCTAGCAGCCGATGTGGTGAAGAGCTTCGATGCCGTTTATCGCCCCATGCTGTCGTCTGACCTGGTTATTTTCCCAGGGCACTATGAATTCCCAACTCAGATTCCAGGAGCCACGGCGCTCGAGATTCTGCTGGCTGGAGATACTCGTGTGACGCTCACGACCACCATTCCAGAGGGCTGGCAGGTAAGTGAGATAGTTCCGCGGTTGGCGGCCGATCTCGATATTTCCGAGCAGGAACTGTGGGCAGCAGTGGACGCAGCGAATGAACTCCATCCCGGACCTACGCTGGAAGGCTATCTCTTCCCAGCGAGCTACACCTTTGACCCCGGCGTCACCGCATCAGAGGTAATTGGTGCGATGATTGCCAGGTTGGAACAGGAGTTTGCCACCCACGGTCTTGAACTGGACCAAGCCCATGACGTTCTGACTTTGGCCTCGATAGTCCAGCTTGAGGGTCGAGCGGATGAGGACTTTTACAAAATAGCCCGCGTCTTTCTGAACCGAATCGACGTAGGGATGCCATTGCAGTCTGACGTGACGGTGTTGTACTACTACGAAGGTTCCATTGACAGCTTCCAGCAGGGCATCGCGGATCGCGACAACCCCTTCAACACCTTCGAGATTCAAGGTCTGCCTCCCGGGGCAATAAGCTCCCCGGGGGCTGCGGCAATTGATGCCACCATAAACCCGACCGAGGGCGACTGGCTCTACTTTGTGGCCATCAACCTAAACACCGGCGAGCTAGTGTTCTCGAACACGTTGGCCGAGCATGAGCGCGCGGCTGAGCTCTATCGTCAGTGGCTGAGAGACAACCCGGGTTGGGATGAGTAAGAAGTTCGCCGTGCTCGGCTCGCCGATATCGCACTCACTCTCGCCTCAGATCCACAATGCCGCGTTTGCCGCCCTGGGTCTTCATCACTCATACGATCGCTTTGACCTTGCCCAGGGTCTCAATCGCTTCGTTTCGACTGATGGAGCTAGCTTCGCTGGCTTCTCTGTAACGATGCCGCTAAAGGACGAGGCCCTCGCCCTATCGGATACCGCCGACGAATTAGCCCAAGCGACGAAAAGTGTAAACACACTGTTGCGCAGTGATGCCGGTTGGCTGGGATTCAACACCGATGTGCTGGGCTTCCGAGCCGCTACGGCGGAAATGAGCTTCGAAAGCGTCTCAGTTTTGGGCACAGGTGCCACGGCAAGGAGCGCCTTGGTTGCCTTTTCGGGCATGCCTGTGAAAATTTGGGGCAGAGATGGCGCCAAGGCGGCCGCGCTGGCCGAGCAATTTCATGCAGAGCAGACTGAGCTTGACTCGGCGCTAGAGGGCAATCTGGTCGTCAGTACCCTGCCAAAGGGAGCGTTGGGGGAGCTTGTCGGCCAACGAGAGCTACCAGGCTGTCTCTTCGATGTCGTTTACGCGGACTGGCCCACTGCTGGTTCAGAGGCCTTCGCAAGCTCCATATCCGGTCTCGAATTGCTTCTTCATCAAGCTCTCTATCAGCAGCGAATCTTCGCCTTTGGAGAGCCTCACAGCGCCCTAGATAATGAGGCGACGGTATTTGCTGCGATGCGCACGGCCGTCGAGATGGCAGAATAGACGGATGCTTCGTTGGATAACTGCTGGAGAATCGCACGGCCCGGAACTCATTGGCCTGATTGAAGGCTTGCCGGCTGGCACGCCGGTACTGGCCGAGGATATTCAAGAATCACTTGCCCGCAGACGCCTCGGCTATGGCCGCGGGGCCCGAATGAAGTTTGAACAAGATCAGGTGACTCTGTCTACGGGAGTTCGATTTGGTGTAAGTCAGGGCGGCCCACTTGCTATCCGAATTGCCAACACCGAGTGGCCAAAGTGGGAAACGGTGATGAGTGCAGCGCCGGTTGCAGAGGAAGAGCTAACTGGAGCCAGGGCTGCAAAGCTCACCAGACCACGACCAGGGCACGCTGACTTCACCGGAATGCAGAAGTACGGCTTTGACGAGGCCCGGCCGGTGCTGGAGCGAGCCAGCGCGCGCGAGACCGCCACCCGCGTGGCGCTCGGCAGAGTTGCCCAGAATTTCCTCGCTGAGCTCGGAATCAAGTTGGTCACTCACACCGTTGCTATTGGCCCAGTGGCGAACACCTCGACAGACTTGCCACTGCCATCCGACGTCGCCAAGCTCGATGAGGATCCAGTTCGCTGCTTCGACCAGGAGGCTTCAAAGGCCATGGTTGCCGAGATTGATGACTGCCACGCTGCCGGCGACACAATTGGTGGAATTGTCGAAACCCTCGTCTACGGCTGCCCTCCCGGCCTGGGGTCTTATGTGCACTGGGACAGAAGACTGGATGCTCGACTTTCCGCAGCCGTGATCGGAATCCAGGCCATGAAGTCGGTAGAGATTGGCGACGGAGTAGAGACCACCAGACGCCGTGGTTCAGTTGCTCACGACGAGATCGTGCGCGAGGGAGACAGCGTGCAGCGCGTCACCGACCGCGCCGGTGGAATCGAAGGTGGAATGACTAATGGCGAGGTTGTGCGCGTTCGCGCCGGCATGAAGCCGATCTCGACGGTTCCAAGAGCATTGCAAACCATTGACACCTCAACCGGTGATGCAGCAACCGCCCACCACCAGCGCAGCGATGTGTGTGCCGTTCCAGCCGCCGGGGTCGTTGTAGAGGCCATGGTCGCGCTCGTGATTGCCGATGCGGTCCTAGAGAAATTTGGTGGCGATTCTGTTGCCGAGACCAAGCGTAACCTCGATGCCTACCTCGCTAACATCCCTGAGGTTCTGAAGTCGCGCATCGTAAGCGGCGAGTGAATAACTCGGTAGTTCTCATTGGCCCCATGGGGGCTGGTAAAACCACGCTCGGCAAGAAGCTCGCCCGGCAGCTGGGGGTGCCTTTCGCGGACACGGACAAGATAGTCAGCGCTAAGCACGGCTCTGTGCAATCCATTTTCCAGAAGCACGGAGAAGAGCACTTTCGAGATCTAGAGACCCTAGCGCTAGAGAAGGCGCTCGAGTCTGCCGGCATCGTCGCAACCGGCGGCGGATTGCCACTGCGCCAGGCGAACCGAAAGCTGCTTGAGGGGAACCTGGTCATTTTCTTGGACACGTCTCAAGAGCACGTCATCGGAAAGATCAACCTGAACAAGCGCCCCCTGCTCAAGGACAATCCGAATCGCTGGACTGAAATATACAATGAGCGAAAGCCGCTTTATGAGCAGATCTCACAGCGCACAATATTCACCGGTGGGAAATCGCTGAAGACCCTATTGGCAGAGCTGGAGGAGGCCATCAAAGATGTCGTATAGCCAAATTGGCCGAGGTTTACTGCACGACATTGCGCCATCGATGAACGATGTGTCCAAGTGCTTGATTATTCACCCACGCTCACTTGCGACGACCGCCGAAACTCTTCAGCAGGAGCTTAGAGCGCAAAACATTGAGGCATTGGTCGCCGAGGTGCCCGATGGCGAGGAGTCAAAGCGAATCGAGGTGGCAGCTTTTTGCTGGCAAATCATGGGCCAGGCTGACTTTCATCGCAACGACGCCGTGATCGGCCTGGGCGGGGGAGCGACCACCGATCTGGCGGGATTTGTAGGCGCAACATGGCTCCGTGGAGTACGTACCTACCTGGTTCCGACCACACTCCTGGCGATGGTGGATGCTGCCATCGGTGGCAAGACCGGTGTCAACACCGCCGAGGGCAAAAACCTGGTGGGAAGCTTCCACTTGCCGACAAAGGTGTTTATTGACCTGGACACCCTGGAGACGCTGCCAAGAAATGACTTGATCGCGGGCATGGCAGAGGTGGTGAAGTACGGCTTCATATCTGATCCCGAGATGCTGGAAATGGTGCTGGAATCCGATGCCGCAACAGACATACACAGTGATGTCTTTGCTGATCTAATCAAGAGGTCGGTAGATATCAAGATTGCCGTCACCTCTGAGGACTTCAAGGAGTCGGGCAGGCGCGAGTTTCTGAACTATGGGCACACCCTCGGTCACGCGATAGAACATGCGGAACGTTACAAGTGGCGCCATGGAGCTGCGATCTCAATCGGAATGACCTTCGCCGCGGAACTCGGTCTACTCACCGGGCGCCTCGGAGAGAAGGATGTTGAGTTGCACCGGTCGGTTTTCACCAAGCTAGGCCTGCCAATGACCTACCGGGCAGACCGATGGGAACAGCTTCTCAACACGATGCAACGAGACAAAAAGGCTCGGTCGGGAATGTTGCGCTTTGTCGTCCTCGACGGAATCGGACGCCCGGGAATTCTCAATGCACCTTCGAACGAAACGCTATTTACCGCCTATCAGGCGATTGTGGAATAGCCTTTAGCAATGAAGATTCAGGTAATCAACGGGCCAAACCTAAATTTCCTAGGAAAGCGTGAGCCCGAGATCTACGGCACCGCAAGCCTTGCCGAGCTGGAAGCTGAGCTATCCGCTGCAGCCCCGGGACACGAGCTGCAGTTCTTCCAGAGCAACAGTGAAGCGGACCTGATCGAGCTTATTCAGCAGTGTTTCGAGACCAAGACCGCGGTGATCTTGAATCCCGGTGCGTTCACTCACTACTCCTATGCTCTGCGCGATGCTTGCGCAACGCTGACAAGTGCCGGGGTGAAGCTAATCGAGGTACACCTCTCCAATCCGCACGCCAGGGAGGAATTCCGCCGCAACAGCGTAATCAGCCCGGTAGCGACCGCCGTGATTGCTGGTCTCGGCTTTGATTCTTACCGCCTGGCGCTAATTGCGCTGACTCGCGACTAAACTTCTACAGGTTTATCTAGGAGATAGAAATGGCAACCTCAAACGATCTAAAAAACGGCATGGTGCTGAACATCGATGGTCAGCTCTGGAGCGTAATTGAATTTCAGCACGTAAAGCCAGGCAAGGGCCCGGCCTTCGTTCGCACCAAGCTGCGCAACGTCACCAGCGACAAGGTTGTCGATAAGACCTTCAACGCCGGCGTAAAGGTAGAGACCGCTAACGTCGATAGACGTGACATGCAGTACCTATACAACGACGGCACTGGTTTCGTCTTCATGGACACCTCAACCTACGATCAGATCACCTTGGATCCGTCAATTGTCGGTGAGGCCTCTAACTACCTACTAGAGAACCAGGTTGCAACCGTGGCGCTGCACGATGGCGACCCGCTCTACGTTGAGCTGCCACCATCGGTTGTTCTAGAAATCACCTACACAGAGCCTGGTCTGCAGGGTGACCGCTCGACCGGAGGCTCCAAGCCAGCAACCCTTGAGACCGGATTCCAGATTCAGGTCCCGTTGTTCATCGAGAACAACACTCGAGTCAAGGTTGACACCCGCACCGGTGACTACCTCGGTCGCGCGAGCGAATAGGTGAGCGCCAGGAGCAAAGCGCGCAAGCGGGCGCTCGATGCGCTCTATGCGGCTGAGCTAACCAAGCGGGAACCCGCTCAGGTTTTGGCTGAAACTCTAGCTACGGTTGCAGACCGACAAAATCAAGAGGCGATATTTGATTACGCCGAAGCGCTAGTCAGTGGCTACATTGCGAACAAGTCGGCGATTGACGCGCAATTGCTAGCACTGTCCGACGGCTGGTCGCTGGAGCGCATGCCGGCCCTTGATCGCAATCTGCTGCGCCTTGGCGCCTGGGAAATCATGCACAACCCAGAGGTCCCAAACGAGGTGGCGATTTCCGAAGCGGTAGCACTTGCCAGCGAATATTCAACTGATGATTCACCAAAATTCATCAACGGCGTGCTGGCGCGCCTAGCGAAGGCAACACAAGCGCTCTAGAGCTGTTATGCTTTTGCGAAATGTCCTTTAAGTTCGTCCAGAGAGGCGAAGAAGGAGTTGCCAAATGCAACGCGTCGTCTTAGATTCTGGCGAGATAGCCAGAGCCCTCAAGCGCATTTCCCACGAGATCATTGAAGCCAATTCTGGCGTTTCGGACCTTATTGTGCTGGGCATCCCAACACGAGGCATACACCTAGCCAACCGCATAGCAAAACTTCTAAGTGAAATCGACCCAAACTTCACCTCCGATGCCGGAGTCTTGGATATCACGCTGTTCCGCGACGACCTTGTTGCCGCCGACCGCAGGATTCAACCCACCGTTATACCGGGCGACGACATCGATGGCAAGGTCGTTGTGATTGTCGATGATGTCTTGTTTTCGGGTCGCAGCGCTAGAGCTGCCCTTGATGCTCTGATTGATTTTGGACGCCCCAAGCAGGTGAAGCTGGCGGTTTTGGTGGACCGGGGACACCGGGAACTACCGATCCGGCCAGATTTTGTTGGAAAGAATTTGCCCACGGCGGTCACAGAGCGCGTGAATGTTCACCTGGCAGAAGTCGACGGCTCAGACGAGGTGGTGATTTCTTCATGAAGAACCTGGTATCTATAGCCGACCTTTCGAGGGAAGACGCCCTCTACCTGCTGGACAATGCCCAGCAGCTTGCTCAAGTAAACGACCGGGAAGTAAAAAAACTGCCGGCTTTGCGTGGCAAGACCGTTGTAAATCTGTTTTATGAAAACTCCACCCGCACCCGCATCTCCTTTGAGATTGCTGCCACCCGACTAAGTGCCGACGTAATCAATTTCTCCGCGGCCACCTCCTCCCTTTCCAAGGGGGAATCGCTGAAGGACACCGCCCAAACCCTTGAGGCCCTGGGTGCAGATGCGATTGTGGTGCGACATCCCATGAGCGGAGCAGCCCACCAGCTTGCGCATCGCGATTGGATAAATGCCAGCATTATCAACGCCGGTGATGGTTCCCACGAGCATCCCACCCAGGCCTTGCTAGATGCCCTAACCATGCGCCAGCTGGTCGGCTCAAACGACGACCTTGCAGGCTTGAAGGTGCTGATTGTAGGCGACATAAGACACTCCCGGGTGGCCAGATCCAACGTGCTGCTGCTGTCCAAGCTAGGGGCCTCGGTTCAGGTTGCTGGTCCGGCGACTCTGGTGCCTGCCGGCTTTGAGAAAATGGGTGCCACCATCTCTAACTCATTTGAGGACTCGCTCGAGCAGCAGCCCGATGTAGTGATGATGCTCCGGGTGCAACGCGAGCGAATGCAGGGTCACTACATGCCAAGTGAGCGCGAATACACTCAAAACTGGTCTCTTTCGGGCAAGCGCTTGGCGATGCTCAAGAAAGATGCCCACATCTTGCACCCAGGACCGATGAACCGCGGCTTCGAGATCTCTAGTGAAGCCGCTGATGACCCGCGAGCAGCAATCCTGAAGCAGGTGAGCAATGGCGTTGCGGTGCGCATGGCCGTGTTGCACGAACTATTGGCGGGAGAAAGATCTTGATTGTTCTAAAGTCCGTTTCCCTTTTTGGCGAAAAGCAAACTGACATTTCAATTGCCGATGGCATTGTCGTGTCGTTGGAACCAACCAGTGAGAAGGGCATTGACTGCTCTGGGCTGGTAGCGCTACCCGGGCTAGTGGACCTGCACACCCACCTGCGCCAACCGGGCTTTGAAGCCTCCGAGACCGTCCTCTCTGGCAGCAAATCGGGAGTGGCGGGTGGCTACACCGCTTTGTTTGCTATGGCCAACACGAATCCAGTTGCTGATTCGGCATCGGTTGTCGAGCAGGTACTCACCCTTGGCGAGGCAGCTGGACTGCTGCAGGTGCAGCCAATTGGTGCCGTCACTAAAGGTTTGGCTGGGGCGGAACTGGCTGGCCTTGGAGGCATGGCCAGATCTAGGGCAAAGGTACGGGTCTTCTCAGACGATGGCATGTGCGTTTTTGACCCGGCGCTGATGCTGCAAGCTTTGACCTTCGTGAAATCCATGGGTGGCGTAATTGCGCAGCATGCTCAGGAACCAAGGCTGACCGAGGGTGCCCAGATGAATGATTCGGATTTGGCTACCGAACTCGGTCTAACGGGATGGCCCTCGGTTGCAGAGGAGTCCATCATCGCTCGCGACGCCCTACTAGCTGAGAAGACCGGGGCCAGATTACACATCTGCCACCTGACCACAGCAGGCGCAGTCGATGTCATCCGGTGGGCCAAGAAGCGCGGTATTCAGATAACGGCCGAGGTAACACCGCACCACCTGATGCTCACCGAGGAATTGGTGCGCAGCTACGACCCGGTCTACAAGGTCAACCCACCGCTGCGCTCGGCCGAAGACACTGCGGCACTTCGCGAAGCCCTGGTGGACGGCACCATCGACATTGTTGGCACCGATCACGCTCCGCACTCGATCGAGAAGAAGGACTGTGAGTGGGAGAACGCTGCCTTTGGCATGGTCGGGCTTGAACACGCGGCGAGCGTGGTGCAGAAGGTCATGCTGGAAGGTGGCCGCAACTGGCGCGACATCGCACAGGTCATGAGCAGCAAGCCCGCCGAAATTGGCGGCTTGACGAATCAGGGCCGGCTCGACGTGGACACCGAGGCAAACATCACTTTGATTGACCCATCCGCCACGCGCACCGTGACTTCCCAGACGCATTCGGCATCAACTAACAACCCTTTCGCAGGGGTGGCTCTCCCGGGAGCGGTCGTGCACACCCTGTTCCGCGGCAACTTTTCATTCAAGGACGGGGAGGTCGTCGAAAAATGACTCGAGAGCTCATTGGTTTTGCGCTAGTTCTTCTGGTGTTCGTGATTGCCTTCAGAATTCTGCGTTCAAACCGGGCGCTGCGTTCCGATCAGGAGTCGCGAATTCCAGCTCCGCAAGACTCGAAGGGTGGAGTTGAAATCGGCGAGGCTCTCTACGTGTCAACTGTTTTTTCCTCAGCGCCGCTCGAGCGAGTATGGGCCCACGGGATGGGTGTTCGGGGTAAGTCTCGTGTATTTGCGAGCGGAGACGGACTGTCCATCGAACGCAAGGGGGAGCGAGACATCTTCATCCCATCGACATCGGCCCGGGGTATCACCCGCGAGGGAGCCACGATTGACAAGGGCGTTGAACCAGGCGGGTTGATTGCCATCCACTGGATGCTGGGTGACACAGAGGTTTCTACCAACTTGCGAGTGGTTGGGGACATCAGAGATTTCATAAAGCAAATCAAAGAGCTGACAGGAGAGCGATTTGGATAAGGCCTATCTAGTTCTGGAAGATGGGAGCCACTACGTTGGCGAGGCTTTCGGGGCACGAGGACAAACGCTGGGGGAGTTGGTCTTTGCAACCGGCATGACCGGATACCAAGAGACCATCACCGACCCGTCATACGCAGGGCAGATCGTAGTCCAGACGGCACCGCACATCGGCATAGTCGGCATGAATGAGCGCGATGAGGAGTCTGGTCGGATCTGGGTTGCTGGATACGTCGTCAAAGAACCTAGCCGCATGCCCTCGAACTGGCGAGCCGAGCGAACTCTGCAGGATGAATTGGCGGAGCAGGGCGTCGTAGGCATAGCCGGGGTCGACACCCGCGCCATCACCCTACGAATTCGCGACGCCGGTGCCATGCGAGCAGGCGTTTTCTCTGGTTCAAATCTGACCTTGGAGCAGATGCTTGAGCAGGTGCAGGCTGCGCCCCAGATGGCTGGTCAGTTCCTGTCCTCAACCGTCACCACCGAAGCGGCGTATACAGTGCCGCCGGTTGGTAAGCGCAAGGGCTCGGTTGCGATATTGGACCTAGGTATAAAGAAGTCAACACTGGAGCATCTCGCTGAGCGAGGAATTGAACTTACGGTGTTCCCATCCAGCGTTGATGCCCAGACGATTCTGGCCAGCAACCCCGATGGCATCTTCTTTTCCAACGGACCAGGTGACCCACAGGCCAGCGAACAGCAGGTGGTAATGCTCCGCGAATTACTTCGTGCGGGCAAGCCGTTTTTCGGTATCTGCTTTGGTAATCAGCTTCTCGGAAGAGCCTTAGGTTTCGAGACCTACAAGCTCGCCTTTGGACACCGGGGCATAAACCAACCGGTTCAAAACACCGAGTCTGGCCGGGTCGAGGTTACCGCTCACAACCACGGATTTGCAGTCAAGATTGACGGTGACGAAGCGAAGTCCCCAGAGGGCTTTGGACTGGTGCGTGTTTCCCACCGAGGGCTCAACGACAACGTCGTGGAGGGACTTGAGTGCCAGGACATCCCAGCGTTTTCGGTCCAGTATCACCCTGAGGCGGCGGCTGGCCCCCACGACAGCCACTACCTGTTCGACAAATTTCTAGCCCTGATTGAGAGAAGCTAATGCCAAAGCGCAACGATATAAATTCCGTTCTGGTAATCGGTTCCGGTCCAATCGTGATTGGTCAGGCCTGCGAGTTCGACTATTCCGGAACTCAGGCTTGCCGAGTGTTGCAGCAGGAGGGCGTACGCGTCATCCTGATCAACTCCAATCCAGCAACGATCATGACCGACCCGGATTTTGCTGATGCCACCTATGTTGAGCCGATCACTCCAGAGGTTATTGAGGCGATTATCGAGAAGGAAAAGCCCGATGCAATTTTGCCTACCCTCGGCGGGCAGACGGCCCTCAATGCCGCCATGGCACTCTATGAGCGCGGCTCGCTGGACAAGTATGGGGTCGAACTGATCGGAGCCAACGTCGACGCCATCAAGGCCGGTGAAGACCGTCAGGCATTCAAAGAACTGGTTCTTCGTGCGGGTGCAGATGTGGCGCGCAGCGCGATTGCTCACAGCATCGAGGAATGCATCGAGATTGCCGGTGAAATCGGCTATCCAATGGTCGTTCGCCCAAGCTTCACAATGGGTGGTCTCGGTTCAGGATTTGCCTACAACGAAGCTGACTTGCGCCGCATCGCGGGTGCCGGCTTGCAGGCATCACCGACCACCGAGGTTTTGCTAGAAGAATCCATCCTCGGCTGGAAGGAGTATGAGCTTGAGCTCATGCGGGATAAGGCTGACAACACCGTGGTGGTCTGTTCCATTGAGAATTTCGATCCCGTAGGTGTTCACACCGGTGATTCCATCACGGTCGCCCCGGCGCTAACGCTCACAGACCGCGAATATCAGAACCTGCGGGACATTGGAATTCAGATCATCCGCGATGTTGGCGTTGACACTGGTGGCTGCAACATTCAGTTTGCGGTTGACCCCACCAACGGACGCGTCATAGTGATTGAGATGAACCCTCGAGTTTCCCGAAGCTCAGCTCTCGCCTCTAAGGCCACCGGATTCCCAATTGCGAAAATTGCCGCCAAGCTTGCCATTGGTTACACCCTCGATGAAATCCCCAACGACATCACAGGCGTAACGCCGGCGAGCTTTGAGCCAACCCTCGACTACATAGTTGTTAAGGCACCGAGATTCGCCTTCGAAAAATTCCCAGCTGCCGACCAAACTCTGACCACAACAATGAAGAGCGTCGGCGAAGCCATGGCCATCGGCCGCACCTTCACCCAGGCGCTCCAGAAGGCGCTTCGCTCTCTGGAAAAGCGGGGCAGTTCATTCCACTGGCGCGATACTGACCAAAGCGTTGATCAGCTTCTGGAAGAGATCAAAACACCGACTGAAAAGCGAATCGTGCAGCTGCAGCAGGCGCTGCGACTTGGAGCAACGGCCGAGCAGATTTTTGATGCCACCAAGATCGACCCCTGGTTCATTGACCAGATTGTTCTGATCAACGAGGTCGCAATGTGGATTCAAGGCCTTGCGGAGCTTGATGCGGACAGCCTGCGCCGGGCGAAGTCCTTTGGCTTCAGCGATGCTCAAATTGCTGAGCTGCGCGGTGCGGATGAGGGCTCAATCCGTTCGTTGCGTTACAGCCTCGGGGTTAGGCCGGTTTTTAAGACCGTTGACACCTGCGCCGGCGAGTTTCCAGCGCTCACCCCGTACCACTACAGCAGTTACGACCTAGAGACCGAGGTAAGGCCCTCGGATCGTAAGAAGATAGTCATCCTCGGATCTGGCCCCAACCGCATCGGCCAGGGTGTTGAGTTTGACTACTCCTGCGTACATGCCGCCTTTGCGCTGCGAGATGCGGGCTACGAAACAGTCATGATCAACTGCAACCCGGAAACTGTTTCTACCGACTACGACACCTCAGATCGGCTCTATTTCGAACCACTGACCCTGGAGGATGTGCTCGAGGTCATCGAGGCCGAGCGCAACTCTGGCGAGGTTGCCGGGGTCATGGTGCAGCTCGGTGGCCAGACCGCTCTTGGTCTAGCTGAGGGACTGAAGGCAGCCGGGGTAACTATTCTCGGCACGAGCCCCGAGTCGATCGAACTCGCTGAGGAGCGCGGCCAATTCCAGCAAATCCTGGATGAAGCCGGACTTATTGCTCCGGCCAACGGCACCGCTGTCAACGAGGATGAGGCGGTGACAATTGCACGCCGTATCGGTTACCCAGTGCTGGTTAGACCAAGCTTCGTGCTCGGTGGTCGCGGCATGGAAATTGTTTATGACGAGAATTCTCTGCGTGACTATTTTGAGCGAATTGCAGAGCATGCACTGGTCGATGATTCACATCCGCTACTGGTTGACCACTTCCTCGACGATGCAATCGAAATCGACATTGACGCCATCTACGATGGCGAGCAGATTTATGTCGGCGGTGTCATGGAGCACATTGAGGAAGCCGGGATCCACTCGGGTGACTCCAGCTGCACGCTGCCACCGATAACCCTGAGCGACGCTCAGGTTCAGCGCGTTGCCACCGCGACCGAGGCCATTGCCAAGGGTCTGGGTGTGCGCGGGCTTATCAACGTCCAGTTCGCCTTGGCCTCCGATGTTCTCTATGTGCTCGAGGCGAACCCCAGAGCGTCCAGAACGGTTCCGTTTGTTTCCAAGGCACTTGGTATCCAGCTCGCCAAGGCAGCCTCGCTTGTGATGGCTGGCAGCAGTATCCCGGAGCTGATTTCTCAGGGATTATTGCCTGAGGAAGATGGCACTGCGCTGCCTGCCGGCACCCCGATCTCTGTCAAGGAGGCCGTGCTGCCGTTCAAGCGCTTTGCCACCAAGGAGGGTGCCTACGTGGACAGCCTGCTAGGACCCGAGATGCGCTCCACCGGAGAGGTTATGGGAATCGATGAAAACTTCCCGGTAGCTTTCGCCAAGAGCCAGGCTGGCGCCGGTTCCGCCCTGCCGCAGGCTGGAGCTGTTTTCGTGTCAGTCGCCGACAGGGACAAGCCGCAAATTGTGCTTCCAGTGCGCCGGCTCGCCCAGCTTGGCTATCGAATTCTGGCGACCGCCGGGACAGCCAAGATGCTGCAGCGGCATGGCATTAGCGCAGAGCCGGTTATTAAGCACTCCTCGGCAAAGGAAGGGGAGCGCTCGATTGTTGACCAAATTGCCGCTGGCGAGGTGGATGTCGTAGTGAACACCCCCTCGGGAGCCGACGCTCGAAGTGATGGCTATGAGATTCGCGCCGCAACCACGGCAGCCGACAAGCCAATCTTCACCACCGTAGCCCAACTGAGTGCCGCCATCGGCTCGTTTGAGGCAGTTCGCGAGGGACGCTTCGAGGTAAAGTCATTGCAGCAACATGCGGCAGATCGCAAGGGACTAGTTCGTGGATAGATACACCAACCGACTGCAGGCCGCTGTTGAAAGCTTCGGCCAGCTGGTGGTTGGAATTGATCCGTCCGAAAGCACTCTTGCGGACTGGGGGATGAACGACACCGCGCAATCGGCGAGGGATTTTGGCTATGAAATCATTGCCGCCTGTGAGGAGCGAATTGGAATCATCAAGCCGCAGGTCGCATTCTTTGAACGCTTCGGTTCTGCCGGTTACCTTGCCCTAGAAGACATCATGGAGGCAGCTCGAGAGGCCAACCTTCTAGTGATTGCTGATGCCAAGCGCGGCGACATTGGTTCCACAATGCAGGGCTACGCCCAGGCTTGGTTTGGCGATGACTCCCCATTGCGCTCGGATGCCCTAACGCTTTCGCCCTACTTGGGGCCAAGCTCACTCAGCGACACGATTGAAGCAGCCCGGGATGTCAAGGCAGGTGTTTTCATTTTGGCCGCCACCTCGAATCCGGAGGCTAAGCAGCTTCAGCAGGCTAAGGGAAATGGCAGGACAGTTTCTGACCGAGTACTCAGGTTTGCCGCGGAGCATTCGGCTGGCGACGTTGGCATCGTTGTTGGGGCGACGGTAAACCTAGCCGAGTTTGGTATCGAGGAGATTCGAGAGCGCGACATCCAGCTTCCAATCTTGGCTCCAGGATTTGGAGCCCAGGGAGCGAAGCTTTCTCAGCTGGGTGAGATATTTGGTGCCAGTAGCCAGCGAGTTCTTGCCAATGTTTCCAGAAGCGTGGTGAGTGGTGGCGTTGGTGAAATCGTGAATCAAATCGAGAAGCTGAAGGCTGAACTGTGACACTGCTGGTGCTGGTTGGGCCAGCGGGTGTGGGGAAAGGAACGGTGGTGCGGCGCATTCTGGACAGTGAGCCGGACTTCATGCTGTCGGTTTCCGCCACCACCCGTGATCCCCGCCCTGGCGAGGTCAACGGCGAGCACTATCACTTCGTCTCTAAGCCCGAGTTTGAAATAATGCTGGAGCAGGGTGAACTGCTTGAGTGGGCTCAGGTGCATGGCAATCACTACTACGGAACACCGCGTGCTGAGATCGATCGGGCCAAGACAGCGCAAAAGCACTTGATTTTGGAAATTGACCTGCAGGGGGCGCGACAGGTCGCCGGTAAACACGTTGACCAGGTGCAAGTTTTCTTGCTTCCACCAGGCTGGGAGGAGCTTGAAGCTAGGCTCCGAGGCAGAGGAACCGAGACAGAAGAGCAAATTCAAACTAGACTGGCTACGGCGCGGCACGAGATTGCTGCCGCGGGAGAGTTTCAACATCAGCTTGTGAACGACTCGGTTGCCCAAACGGCAGCGGAGATCGTTGGGCTGGTGCGAGAGCATGAAAGAGGATCATGACTGAGTCACAGGGAATCACAGCCCCACCTATCGACGAGCTTCTGGAGAAGGTTGAATCCAACTATGAGTTGGTAATTTTCGCCTCCAAGCGGGCGCGTCAGATCAACGAGTACTACTCGGCTCTGCACGAGGGAAGCCTTTTCAACTACGTTGGACCGCTGGTCGATTCTGCAATCGATGACAAGCCGCTATCTATCGCCCTGCACGAGATTCACCAGGGCAAGCTGGTCAAGAAGTCGACTGACAAGTAGTTCCAATTGCGCGTTCTGCTCGGCATCACCGGCGGAATAGCTGCTTACAAGGCCACTGGCCTAGTCAGAGCACTCCGCGAACTTGGTCACGATGTGACCGTTTTGCCCACCGAGAATGCTCTGCGCTTTATTGGAAAACCCACCCTTGAGGCCCTTTCTGGTAAATCCATAGACATTGATCTGTTTCATGACGTCGCATCAGTCAAGCACGTCGAACTGGGACAGCAGGCCGATCTAATCTTGGTAGCCCCAGCGACCGCCTCTTTTATCGGAAGGCTCGCCGGTGGTTTAGCCGACGACCTTTTGATGAATGCGATTCTGGCCTCCAAGGCCGAAGTTGTGGTCGCTCCGGCAATGCACACCGAGATGTGGCAGAACCCCGCGACACAGTCGAATGTGGCGCTGCTAAAGCAGCGGGGTATCAGAGTCATGGAGCCGGCAACCGGCCGGCTCACCGGGGCAGATACCGGACCAGGTCGTCTGCCCGAGGTTGAAGACATAGTGAAGTTCGTCTTCGCCGCCGGGGCACTGTCTGGGAAGTCAATAATCGTGACGGCCGGGGGAACCCGTGAGCCTATAGATGCGGTGCGATTTATTGGCAACAGTTCATCAGGACGTATGGGAGTTGAAATAGCTCGGGAAGCAGCTGCGCAGGGAGCGTCGGTGCGACTGGTCGGGGCAAATCTTGAGGTACCCGCTCCGGCTGGCGTGGAGCTGATAGCGGTCTCCAGCGTGGACGAGCTCGAACAGGCTATGGACCAAGAGGCGGATGCCATTGTGATGGCTGCTGCCGTGAGCGACTTTAGAGTCGCCAACCCGCACCGTGGCAAAATGAGCCGATCCCAAGGGGTCAACTTAGAGCTGGTTCCCACCAAGGATCTGATTGCCAACTACATGGCTCGGCACCCGGGGGTATTTGGCGTTGCCTTCGCCCTCGCAGACGAAGCTGCTGATTTAGAAGAAATAGCACGTCAAAAGCTTTGGGACAAGGGTGTCCAATTAGTTGTGGGGAACACCGTTAAGGCGCTTGGCAGCAGCAAGAGCTCGGTACTGCTAGTCAACGATGAGACCAGCGAGCCAGTTACTGGTTCCAAAGATGCGATCGCAAAATTGATTGTCGACGCAATCGCCAATGAAATTGTCGAGGGCGCCTAGTAGATTTGCAGCATGACGCTACGCACATTTACTTCTGAATCAGTTACCGAAGGTCACCCTGACAAGGTTTGTGACCAAATCTCCGACACAATCTTGGATGCAATGCTGGAACAAGATCCAGCGGCCCGGGTTGCAGTCGAATCTGTAGTCACCACTGGACTCGTCCACATCGTTGGCGAGGTCACCACAGAGGGCTACGTTGAAATACCCCACCTCGTCCGCCAGAAGCTGGTAGACATTGGCTACACCAGTAGCGAAATCGGATTTGATGGCAATTCCTGCGGCGTGATGGTCTCCATCGGAGCGCAATCCCCAGACATCGCAAGTGGTGTGAACGTTGCTCTGGAGCACCGCGGCCAAAGCACCAGGTCGAATGCCCAAATTGGAGCTGGTGACCAGGGAATGATGTTTGGCTACGCCACCAATGAGACTCCAACCCTCATGCCGGCACCAATCTCGCTGGCGCACGCAATGTCCGAGCGGCTTGCGCAGGTTAGGCGCGAGATTGAGCCGGGCCTTCTGGGGCCGGATGGTAAAACCCAGGTGAGTATTGACTACGACGGAAACACACCGGTCGCCGTCAGCACAGTGGTCCTCTCCACTCAGCACCACGCAGAACTGAGCCAGGAGCAGGTAGCCGACATAGTTCTGTCCAAAGTCATTCGCCCAGTTCTTGCGCAGTCAAATTTGAAGCACGACGAAACCAAGTTCATTGTGAACCCAAGTGGTCGATTCGTAATCGGTGGGCCGAAGGGTGATGCCGGGCTGACCGGAAGAAAGATTATTGTCGACACCTACGGCGGTATGGCGCGGCACGGCGGCGGCGCCTTCAGCGGCAAAGACCCGTCGAAAGTTGACCGGTCGGCAGCCTATGCCATGCGCTGGGTAGCCAAGAATGTCGTGGCGGCTGGACTGGCAGATCGGGCCGAGGTTCAGGTTGCTTACGCAATTGGAATGGCCGATCCTGTTTCCTTGCATGTTGAAACATTTGGAACCGAAAAGGTGGAGGCTGAATTGATTGCTCAGGCTATTCAGGAGGTCTTCGATCTCCGACCAGCTGCAATCATCGAAGCGCTAGACCTGCGCCGACCTATTTTCGCTAAGACCGCGGCCTACGGGCACTTTGGACGCGAACTTCCAGAGTTCACTTGGGAACGCACCGATCGGACCGAAGCTCTGGCAAAAGCCGTAGGAAACTAAATGCCCAAGGCGGTGTCTGTAGCGGTCGAGTCGCCACTGTTGCAACTCGACCGCGACTTTCACTTTCTGCTGCCAAATGACACAGAACTAAGCTTCGGGCAGCGCGTCAGGTTTCCCTTTGGGCGCAGCAAAAAGGAACTCACGGGCTTCGTTCTTGAAGAGATTCCCGAGAGTGAGTTCGCGGCAAGCCCGATATCCGCAGTTGTCGACGAGCGCCCAGTGCTCAGACGTGATGTTTACCAGTTCTGTCGCGCGGTGGCAGATCGGCAAGTAGTCGCCCTGGGGGAGCTGCTTGCACAAGCCATTCCAGACCACATGCCAAGGGTCAAAGTTGAGATACCTGAAGTCCTGAACTTGCCTGCCGAACCAATTGTGGTTACACGCGAGGTAATGCTGGATACCGCTAGGCAGACGGAGATTGACGGCGCCTTCTATCCGCGCTGGTGTCAATTGTTTCTGAGCAGAGCAAACCAGATGCTTCAACGGAATAGGTCGACAATCATCGTGCTGCCAGAGAGCGACGACGTTGAAATGCTCAACCAGGCAGCCAAGGCCATGGGTATCGATGTCGAACTGATGCTGCCTGGATCTAAGCGCTCGGAGAGATTCAAGACCTTTCACGCGCTGTTAGACCGTGTCAAAATCGTGATCGGCACCCGCTCCGCCATCTATGCCCCAGTTGCTCAGCTTGGACTGGTTGCTGTGGCCGATGATCTGGATGACAGCCTGCGCGAGGTCGGGTCGCCCCACACCCAGATTCGGGATCTAGCACTCATTCGCGCGGGGGATACGGCCAGTGTCTTGTTTGCGAGTCCTTACAGATCGCTAGAACTGCAACGGTTGGTGGAGATTGGATACCTCAAGGAGATTGAAGCCGAGGATCGTCCGTTACGGATATCGTTCACGGAGCCCGGCCTGCGGATTGATGAGGCATCCTTCAAACTGGTGCGCGATTCACTAAAGCAGGGTCCACTACTGGTGCTATTGCCCCGCAAGGGCATGGCATCTGCAGCTTGGTGCGCCAGTTGCGGGGAGCGACAACGGTGCGGCTGCGGGGGATTTATCTGGGAGCCGAAAGCTGGAGTCTTTGCCTGTCGACTCTGCGGCAAGATTCACCTTAGCTGCCAAAGCTGCAGCCACCGCAGCTTCAGACCAGGTAGGAAAGCCTCTGGTCGAACTGTGGCTGAGCTGGGCAAGGCGTTCCCAAACTCGGTCGTGATGGAGGCAACTGCCGAGCACAAACCAAGTGGCGTGGGAAAAGCGAATCAGATCGTCATCGCAACCCCGGGCAGCGCACCGCGGACTCCCAAGGGGTACTCCGCCTTGCTTATTTTGGATCCAGATGTGTGGCTCTCGGCGCAATCGCTGCAAGCCGAGCAGTTTGCCTTGCGCGACTGGACCGAGGCAATGCAATTGCTGAACCCTTCGGCACGGGTGGTGATCTCCGGTCTGGGTTCCCACCTGGGTCAACCTCTCTCGCTTTGGCAGCACCGGGAGCTTGCTAGCGCTGCACTTGGTGAAGCCAAACAACTGGGATTACCACCTGCGAATCGATGCGTGACACTAACCGGTCAAGCTGCAACATTGCAGAAGGTCGCGTCAGTCCTGGGCGACATAGGGTGCCAGCGGCTGAGCCAGTCCGATACCTCAGCCACTTTTACCTTTCCTTACCGGCAGGGTCCGGAAGTCGCCCGGGAACTAAGGGCAGTAGCCCTGGCTACCTCTGCCAGAGAAACCAGCTCGGGTAAACAGCGCGGACTAAAGATCGCCATGGATGACCTCGGAGTACTTTAGGGACGTTATGAAATTAGTGTTTGCAGGTTCGCCGCAGCTGGCGGCTGATGCCCTTGCCGAAGTTGCGAAGCATCACGAGGTTGTTCTGGTGCTCACCATGCCTGATTCCCCTGTCGGACGCAAGCGGGTTCTCACACCCACACCGGTGGCAACGCAGGCCGATCTGTTGGGTCTCACGGTTCGCAAAATGCGGAAATTCGATGATGAGGTTGTCCAGGAAATTTCCGCGATGGGGGCCGAGGCTGGGGTCGTCGTTGCCTTTGGGGCCCTGATTCCAAGGGCAGCTCTGGACCTATTTCGCTGGCTCAACCTGCACTACTCACTGCTGCCCAACTGGCGCGGAGCATCTCCGCTGCAGCATTCAATCCTCTTCGGTACCGGTCAAGGACTGACGATTTTCGAGCTTGATGAAGGAATGGACACCGGCCCAATCCTCGCTACCGAGGCCATGGCATACGAGCCTGACCAGACAGCAGGCGAGCTCTTACCAATAGTGACCCAGGCGGGGATAGTCAGACTGCTCGAGGTGTTGGAAACCATGCCTGAAGCTCGTGCCCAGAAGGGCGAGGCAACCTTTGCACCCAAGATTTCGAGACAGGACTCCAGGCTCAACTTTGAAGATGAGGCCGATTTCAATCACCGCAAGGTAATGGCTTTCAATCCAGAACCAATGGCATGGTGTGAGATCTCTGGAGAACCCATGCGTGTGCTGCGCAGCAGATCGCTCGGCTCAACAAATTGGGACGGACTTGGTGGGTCGGATTTGGCACCAGGTGAGCTAGAGCTCAGCCAAGGCAGGCTGCTGGCTTGCTGCGCCAATGGGACCAGATTAGAGCTGGTGGAGGTGCAACCCGCCGGCAAGAAGCCCATGGGGGCCGTAGCTTGGTTCCGCGGTCAGGACCCAGGAGTGAAACTTGACTAATCCTCGGCTTATCGCCCATCAGCTACTGCTACGAGTTATCGAATCGGACAGCTACATCAACCTGCTGCTGCCGTCGCTACTTCGTAAGGAGCAGGTTAGCGACGTTGATCGGGGGCTAGTTCAAGAGCTCAGCTACGGGGCACTGAGGTGGCAGCTGCAGTATGACCGGTTCATAGACGAGATAACCAATGGTAAGCAACTTAGCCCCAAGGTTCGTGTGGCCCTCAGGCTGGGACTGCATCAACTATTTCGAATGCGGGTCCCAGCCCACGCTGCAATCAACGAGAGTGTGGAACTGGTCAAGAAGATAGAGCCCAAGGCTGCCGGCTTGGCAAATGCTGTTCTTCGACAAGCGCAGCGAAAGGGTCTAGATCAGCTGCTGCTTGAAGTCACCCAGGGGCTCGAGACCCAAGAAAAATTGGCCCTGGTGCACTCTCATCCAATTTGGATCGTTCATGTTCTGAAGTCAGCACTAGAGCTGGATGGGCGCGCTCAGCAGCTGGAAGAGCTTCTGCAAGCCAACAACGCAACACCGGTTGTGAATCTGGCAGCTCTGTCACCGGCCGCCGAAAGTCGCCTCAAAGACGAGGGATTGGCGCCTGGTGAAGCATCGCCTATCGGTTATCTCCTAAATGGCAATCCAGAGCGGTATCTAGCCTCAGATGTGCGAGTGCAAGATCAAGGGTCCCAGTTGGTCGCCCTGACGCTCATGGAACTGGCAGGCGCATCTGCCGATGTTCTGGACATGTGTTCAGGTCCTGGGGGGAAATCTGCAGTCCTGCAATCCCGACTGGATAGCGGAACTTTGACCTGCATGGAACCCAACGCAACCAGAGCAAAACTGGTGGCAGACGCCCTCGGTCCAAGCAGCAAGGCTCAGATCGTTGTGGCCCCTGGGCAGGAAGCGAAACCTGAGTCATACGACGCGGTGCTGCTGGATGCTCCGTGCTCCGGCTTGGGTTCGCTTCGGCGCAAACCAGAGTCTCGCTGGCGGAAGACTCCGGAGCAACTGGGTGGCTTGCAACGTACCCAGGCTGAACTTCTGGATGCTGCTATCGACTCGCTGCGGCCCGGGGGAGTTGTGCTGTACTCGACCTGCTCGCCGGTGACCACTGAAACCAATGGACAGATTTCGGCTGCACTGGAGCGCCATAAAGATGTCGAACTGATTGATGTAGGCGAGGTTCTGGTGAAAATCAATCCAGTGTTGGATGTGAACCGCAAACGAAAGACGGTCCAACTTTGGACCCAAGTTCACGGAACCGACTCGATGTTCATGGCAGCGCTGAGAAAGAAATTAGGCTAGTCAGGTGCGAATCCATCCATCCATCCTCTCCGCAGACTTCGGGAAATTTGCCGAAGAGCTCAAGACAATAGCGACTTCAGATAGCGCACATGTCGATGTGATGGACAACCACTTCGTTCCAAATCTCACTTTCGGACTTCCGGTAGTCAAACGACTAAATGAAATTTCTGAGATTCCTTTGGACATCCACCTGATGATTGAGAAGGTTGACACTGAAGGCCCAATGTATGCCGATTTGGGTGTCGACTCGGTGACTTTTCACCTCGAGGCCTCGGAAAACCCATTGGGGCTCGCGCGCAGAATCAGATCAGCGGGCGTCAAAGCGGCGGTTGCGATTAAGCCCAAGACGGATGTAAACCTCGTGCTTGATTTGCTGGCCGAGGTGGACATGCTCCTGGTTATGACGGTGGAGCCGGGTTTTGGCGGGCAGAAACTTATCCCCGAGACCCTGCCAAAGGTTGCCGAAGCGCACCAGGCCATTGTGGCAAGCGGCAAGCAGATCTCGCTACAGGTCGACGGTGGCGTCACTGAGCTAAACATCGCAGAGTTAGCGCGGCTGGGCGCTGATAACTTCGTGGCTGGTTCAGCGGTGTTTGGCCACGCCGACCGAGCTGAACAAATTGCCCGGTTACGCGCGGCTGCGGAAATGGGTTTTACAAGTCGCTAACCTATAGAGCATGAAAACCTTCGACTCCCTCTACCAAGAGCTTGCTCAGCGAGCCGCAACAAGGCCTGACGGCTCCAATACCGTCGCACTGTTGGATGCTGGCGTGCATGAGATTGGCAAGAAGGTTGTTGAGGAAGCGGCTGAACTTTGGATGGCTGCCGAGTATGAGTCTGATGAGCAGGTGGCGCTCGAGGCATCACAGCTGATCTATCACTTGCAGTTGATTCTGCTTGCTCGCGGAATCAAGCTCGAGCAGATTCAGGAGGTGCTCTGATGCTGCGCGTTGCAGTGCCAAATAAGGGCATTCTCTCGGATAGTGCTATCTCGATGCTGCGCGAGGCTGGCTATGCGACCAGGCGCGACAGTGCCGAGCTGCACCTCGTTGACGAGGCAAACCAGGTTGAGTTTTTCTACCTCAGGCCAAGAGACATCGCAACCTATGTCGGCTCCGGCTCACTGGACGCCGGCCTCACCGGTCTCGACCTGCTCAGAGATTCGCGCTCAAAGGCTGCCGAACTTGCCGATCTGGGCTTTGGTGCCTCAACCTTCAGGTTCGCCGCCGCAGTAGATTCCAGCTTCAGCGAGCTGGCTGACATTCAGGGCAAGCGTGTTGCCACTGCATATCCGAATTTGATGGCCGACTATCTCGGCGAGCAGGGGATAACTGCCGACATAGTGCCGCTGGATGGCGCCGTCGAGTCTGCAATCCGATTGGGTGTGGCAGACGTGGTTGCCGACGTGGTCTCGACCGGCAATACCCTGCGCAAGGCGGGACTTCGGGTATTTGGGCCAGTGATATTGAAATCTACTGCTCGGCTAATTGTGTCTCCAGGGAAGGCAGAAGAGGCTGCCAAGCTCCTTCGCCGGCTTCAGGGCGTGATCGTTGCCAGGGAGTACGTGATCTTTGATTACGACTGCCCAAAGCACCTGGTGGCGGCTGCGACCAAGATAAGCCCCGGAATAGAGTCACCAACTATCTCCCCGTTAGCTGATGAAGACTGGGTTGCGGTCCGGGCGCTGGTACCGAGTTCCGAAACCAACCAGGTGATGGACGATCTTCACGATCTTGGCGCCCGAGCAATTCTGGTTTCGGCTATTCACGCCGCCCGAATCTAATGCCAGCACTGCGCGTTATTCCCTGTCTTGATGTGGCCGCAGGCCGTGTGGTCAAGGGAGTCAACTTTGAAAACCTGCGCGACTCCGGTGACCCCGTGGAGCTGGCGAAGCGGTACTACGAAGACGGTGCCGACGAACTAACCTTTCTCGACGTCACAGCAACCAACGAAGGTCGTGAGACCATGCGGGCGGTTGTGACAAGCTGCGCCGAACAGGTATACATCCCACTTACGGTTGGTGGAGGAATTCGCACCGTAGCCGATGTTGATGCACTCTTAGCTGCTGGCGCCGACAAGGTATCGGTGGGCTCCGCCGGGATTGATAATCCACAATTGCTGGCTGATATTTCGGCCGTGCACGGCTCGCAGGTACTAGTGATCTCCCTCGATTTGAAGCGTTCCGGCACACCGAGTGGATTTGGCGTCACTAGAAATGGTGGCCGCCAGCTCACCGATCTCGATGCCATGGATTGGGTGAAGCAGGTTCAGGACCTTGGCGCTGGGGAGTTGCTGGTCAATTCGATAGACGCCGACGGCACCAAGGACGGCTTCGATCTGGAGCTGATTGAAAAGATTCGAGCAATCTCAACCGTGCCGCTGATTGCCTCAGGCGGCGCAGGGAAGGTCGAGCACTTCGTGGCGGCGGCACTGTCCGGTGCAGATGCGCTATTGGCCGCAAGTGTTTTTCACGAAGGTAGCATTTCAATTGCCAGGGTCAAGGCGGCGCTTGCCGATGCGGGGTTGGAGGTCAGATGAGGCAGCTAGATCTAAACACGGTTGCTTTTGATGCAAACGGCCTGGTTCCAGTGATTGTTCAGGATGCCAACACGAACAAGGTGTTGATGTTGGGCTACTCAAATCACAGCTGCCTTAGCGAATCCTTAGAGCTTGGTCGATTGGTATTTTTCTCAAGGTCGCGGCAACAGCGCTGGTTAAAGGGGGAGACCAGCGGCAACTTTTTGAATCTCGTAGCCCTCTACCAGGACTGTGACGACGATGCGCTACTAGCCCTGGTGGAGCCGGTGGGTCCGACCTGTCATAACGGCACCGAAAGCTGCTTTGAGGAGCCAAATGGAACTCAATGAACTGCTTGAGCTGGCAAAGAATTACAACGTTATTCCGGTAGTCCGCAGACTTTTCAGCGGCACGGAAACCCCGCTTGGCATTTACCAAAAGCTTTGTGGCGATAGACCCGGAACGTTCCTTTTGGAATCAGCCGAACAGGGGGTCTGGGGTCGCTATTCATTTGTTGGCGTGGGGTCTCGCGGTTCCCTGATGGCAGACGAAACTGCTTACTGGCGCTCCGAGCACGCCGCACTGCCCGCCGGTGAGCTGGCGACCGACCCGATAGCCGCGCTTCGCCAAATGCAGGCAGCCTGGCAATCTGCACCCATAGATTTCCCATTGAGCTCTGGGTTGGTTGGCTTCATCAGCTGGGGATTGGTTGGGCTGTTGGAATCCCTACCGGAGCAAAAGAGCGCAAGTTACGACATTCCGCTTTACGGCTTCAATCAGTTCTCTTCGCTCGTGGTACTAGATCACCAAAAAAGTGAGCTGATTTTGGTTAGCGTGCTGTTCGTAGACGGTGGCGACCTGCCACAAAAGCTGGCTGCCGCGGAGGCGGAGCTCGACCGCCTGGAGGCCGAGATCGCTAAGCCAACGGCAGCCATCATAAGCAAGCCAAGCTGGCCAGAGCCTGAGTTTGCCAGCGAAAGTGAGCCCGGCGAATTTATTGAGAAGGTTGCTGCCGCCAAGGAGTATGTGCGGATAGGCGATGTCTTCCAGGTTGTGATTTCGCAACGCTTTGTTCAGGAGCTCAACGCCAACGCACTGAGCGTCTACCGAGCCCTGCGGGCAGTGAACCCTAGTCCGTATATGTATCTCACAAGATGGGAAGACGAGGATGGCGAGTTTGCCATCGTTGGATCCTCACCCGAGGCACTTGTAAAGGTATCCGAACAGACAGCTGTGACTCACCCAATAGCCGGCTCCCGACCACGCGGCGCCACCACTGCCGCCGACATAGAGCTCGCCAACGAGCTGATCAATGACGAGAAAGAAAAGTCCGAGCACCTCATGCTGGTCGACCTTGCTCGCAATGATCTACTCAAAGTTTGTGAACCGGACTCGCTGCAGGTCAGCGAGTTCATGCAGATACACCGTTTCAGTCACATCATGCACCTGGTCTCCACAGTTGAGGGAAAGCTTCGAGATGGTGCTGGTCCAGTCGATGCCATGCTTGCTACCTTCCCAGCAGGCACTCTCAGCGGTGCGCCTAAGCCGCGCGCCCTAGAAATCATCCACGAACTTGAGGATCGCTATCGCGGCCTGTTTGGTGGAGTCGTTGGCTACTTTGACTTCCAAGGAAACTCGGATCTGGCCATCGCCATCAGAACCGCCTTGATAAGGGATGGTAAGGCCTATGTGCAGGCTGGGGCAGGCATCGTGCTGGACTCGGTGGCGCAAAGCGAATTCGCCGAAACACAAGCCAAGGCGGCTGTAGTGCTGCGCTCAATCGCAGCGGCAAACGCGATGGATCTCGATGCGTAAATTCACCCTGATCGGCGTTTTGGCGGCGGCCGCTTGGTGGTCCATGCTGCTGCCGGCTTGGGTGCTTACCACAGGGCAGCCGGTATCGGGAACCGAGACGAATCGAACCTTAGCCTTGATTCCAGGTGTCGTCATTTTGCTTGGACTAGTTTCGCTTTACGGAAGGGGACGGCGGACCCTACTCGTCGCCGCTGCCCTAGCAAGCGCCATCACTAGCGTCTTGGTTTTGGTTTCCGACCTAGGCAACTCGCCCAGGGTCATCGAGCTGCAGGAGCGCGCTACCGGCATTGCCGGAGGCAATGGAGACTTTGAGGTTTTGTGGCCCGTCTACGCATTTGCGGTCTTAGGTCTGCTCGTGGCCGGAGTGCTCATCATGGCGAGCGTCAAGCAGCAGATACTTAAACCGGCTGTGGACTCTCAGCCCACTGACGAAGCAGACCCGCGCTTTATCTGGGACCAGCAGGGTAAGTAGCGACTAAACTTAGCGGGAGCTAACAAGGAGTTTCACACATGTCTCACGGATCCGAAGACCCAGGCCACGGCAACTCAGTGGCTGCATGGACAACAGTAGGTATCGTCACCGGTGCCTTCACATTGGGCACGCTGTTCTTCTGGTTTGACAATGCGACGCTAGTTTGGGCCTCTGCCGCCCTTGCTGCACTTGGTCCAGTTGTTGGCTATGCGCTCAAGAAGGCCGGCTACGGCGTCGGTGGCGCAAAAAACAAGATGCACTAGTGCTCGCCCAGCTATTCGAGGCAGCCGCGCAAGATGCGGCAGAGCGCGAGAAATTAGTTTCAAGAGCTGAGCTGGAGCGCGCTGCGCACGAAGTGGTTTTACCACCAAGTGCTTATGAGTCTTTAGCCAAAGCCGAACACATCAAACTTATTTCCGAGATAAAGCGAGCCAGCCCGTCGCGCGGGGAAATGGCCGATATACCAGACCCGGCTGCACTCGGACTTGGTTACCAAGCCGCCGGTGCTCATGCGATTTCGGTGCTAACCGAGCCAACTGGTTTTCGAGGTTCGCTGGAAGACCTTGTAGCAGTCAGTAAAGCCGTAACGATCCCCACGCTGCGCAAGGATTTCATTTCGACCGAATACCAGATTCTTGAAGCAAAAGTTGCTGGAGCCTCCATGGTGCTGCTCATCTTGGCCCAGCTCAATTCGGCAGACTTCAAGCGACTATTTGACTTCGCGCACGCAATTGGACTGGAAGTGCTGGTTGAGACCCACAACGAGGCCGAAATCGAGCTAGCAGCAGGCCAGAGCGCCAAACTGATTGGTATCAACACTCGTGATCTGAAGACCTTCAAGACCGACATCGGGCTGTTTGAGACGATGGCTTCAAGATTGCCCGCTGAGGCAATTCGCGTTGCTGAGTCTTCAGTGAAGGCAATTGGTGATGTGCAGCGCTATCGGGATGCCGGGGCGGATGTGGTACTGGTCGGCGAGGCTTTGGTCACCGGCGACTATCGCAGTTTGATTCCACAGATAATCTCCGTCTCTTAGGATTTACCCATGTCAAATCAGCTTCGCAGCCAGGTCGGACCGTACTTCGGCGAATTTGGTGGCCGCTTTGTCCCCGAGCCACTCATCGCCGCACTGGATCAGCTGGATCAGGTGTACCAGGAGGCAAAGGCGGACCCTTCCTTCCAGCAGCAGCTTGATGAGCTACACAAGAATTACACCGGTCGACCCTCGATAATCACCGAGGCCGAAAGATTCGCCAGGGAAATTGGCGACATCAGGATTTTTCTCAAGCGCGAGGATCTAAACCACACCGGCAGCCACAAGATCAACAACGTGATGGGCCAGGCGCTGCTAGCCAAGCGAATGGGTAAGAAGCGCGTGATCGCTGAGACTGGTGCTGGACAGCATGGTGTTGCTTCGGCCACGGCAGCCGCCTATTTTGGCCTTGACTGCGTGGTCTACATGGGCGAGGTGGACACTGAGCGCCAGGCGCTGAATGTGGCGCGCATGAAGCTTCTTGGAGCTGAGGTCATCCCCGTCAAGACCGGATCGCGAACTTTGAAGGACGCCATCAACGAGGCATTGCGCGACTGGGTCGCCAATGTCGAGACCACGCACTACCTACTCGGCACGGTGGCCGGCCCCCACCCCTTCCCGACAATGGTGCGGGACTTCCACTCGGTGATTGGCAATGAGGCGCGGGAGCAAATGCTGGAGATCACGGGATCGCTACCAGATGCCGTCGCCGCTTGCGTTGGGGGAGGATCTAACGCGATTGGAATCTTCCACGCCTTCTTGGACGACCCTTCTGTTGAGCTGTACGGTTTCGAGGCTGCCGGTGCTGGCATTGAGACCCCGATGCATGCCGCAACGCTGTCGAAGGGCGTACCGGGGGTCTTGCATGGCGCACGCAGCTACATGTTGCAGGACGAGGACGGGCAGACCATGGAATCGCACTCGATTTCTGCCGGACTTGATTACCCGGGTGTTGGCCCGGAGCACAGCTGGCTAAAGGATCTTGGGCGAGCTAACTACGTCGGGGTCTCAGACGCCCAGGCCATGGAGGCAATGCGCCTGCTTAGTCGAACTGAAGGAATCATTCCCGCAATTGAGACGGCACACGCACTGGGAGGTCTTCCCCTGATTTTGGACCGACTCCCCAAGGGCGCTTCGGTCTTGGTAAACCTTTCTGGTCGCGGTGACAAGGACATGGAAACTGCCGGTCGTTACTTTGGATTGCTAGGTTGAAAATGATTAGCGTCGAAAACACTCTTCGCAGCAACAAGGCATCCGGCAAAGGCTCTCTGGTTGGCTACTTTCCGGCAGGCTACCCAACGACGCAGGACTCGATTGAGGCTCTTGTTGCAATGGCCGAAAATGGCTGCGATGTGTTGGAAATCGGAGTTCCATACTCCGACCCAGTCATGGACGGTCCAGTGATTCAGAAGGCCACCGAGCAAGCTCTCGAGAATGGCTTTCGGCTTTCTAACCTCTTTGAGGTAATCGCAGGGGTGCGCAGGCGCGTAAGCACTCCACTATTGGTTATGAGCTACTGGAATCCGGTGATTCGCTACGGCACCGAGAAGTTTGCCACCGATTTAGCCGCAGCCGGTGCCCAGGGGATGATTACGCCCGACCTCATCCCAGACGAAGCGGGGAACTGGCTCGAGATTTCGGACCGACTTGGGCTAGATCGGGTCTTCCTAGTGGCACCAAGCAGTTCCAATGAGCGAGTTTCGGCGAACAGCGAAAAGTCCAAGGGTTTCGTCTACGCCGTTTCTACGATGGGCATCACCGGCGAGCGCACCGAGCTCGACCGTTTGGCTCGCGAGGTTGTCGGCCGTATTCGAGAGTCTTCTGACACACCAACTTGCGTTGGCGTGGGGGTTTCGAACGGTCAGCAGGTGGCGGAGGTCAATAGCTACGCTGACGGTGCGATTGTGGGCACGGCGCTGATTCGCGCCTACCAGGAGGGTGGCCACGAAGCTCTCGTGGCCAAGACCCGCGAGCTTGCCGGCAGGTTAGGATAGCGAAATGCAGTTTCTGACGAGTATTCCGTCTCCAGATATTTCTTACATCGATCTTGGATTTGCACGAATCCACTTCTATGCACTTTTCATTCTTACCGGCATCGTTATTGCCACGGCCCTGGCTGACTATCGCCTCGCTAGGCGGGGTGCTGAAAAAGGCGTAATGCTTGACGTTGCGCTCTGGGCGGTACCCTTTGGCATCGCCGGCGGCCGCTTCTTCCACGTGGTAACCCACCCCGACGACTACTTCTATCAGGGCGCCGATCTGCTCGATGTGTTCAAGGTCTGGGAGGGTGGACTCGCGATCTATGGTGCACTGATTTTTGGCGCCGTTGGGGTCTACGTGGGGACCAGAAAGCTGGGCCTGCGCTTTTTGACCGTTGCCGATGCGATGGCTCCAGGCATTCTGATTGCTCAGGGCATCGGACGACTTGGTAACTACTTCAACAAAGAGCTGTTCGGGCTTCCAACCGAGCTGCCCTGGGGCCTGGAGATTCCGAGCACCAACCCGGCCTATCCGGTTGGTCTTCCCGATGGTCTAACCTTCCACCCAACCTTCCTCTATGAGCTGATCTGGAACCTGGTTGGTGCAGCCGCTTTGCTCTGGCTTGCCAGCAAGCTTAAATTGCAGTGGGGCAGGGTATTCGGCCTTTATCTGGCGATTTACTCAACTGGCCGAGTATGGATTGAAAGCATTCGAATTGACCCGAGCGAAATACTGCTTGGGCTAAGAATTAACGTCTGGTCTGCCCTGATTGGCCTTACAATTGGGCTTCTGATCTTCGTGGTTCAAGGTCGCCGCCACCCTGGCGCAGAACCATCAATCTGGATCCCTGGCAGAGAACCTGCCAAAAGTCCCCAGAAGTAGTGTCGCGCCGATAAACTCGGTGCAGGTTTTACCCTTTGTGGGCCAACGTTGTCCCGACTAACAATCTCGATTGGAGTTGGCATGCCCGTTTCCCCCTATCAGCGCTTCTCAGTAGCACCTGAGGCTCAGGGTCTATATGACCCAAGTGCTGAGCGTGACGCTTGCGGTTTGGCCATGGTTGCCACACTGCGCGGCACCGCGGGACACGACATCGTGGACATGGCACTGGGCGCACTTCGAAACCTGGAGCACCGCGGGGCCGTCGGTTCTGACGCCGGTACCGGAGACGGTGCTGGAATTCTGACCCAGGTGCCACACCGCTTCTTCGCGGAGACCGTTGACTTCGCGCTGCCTGCTGCAGGCGAATATGGCGTCGGATTGGTTTTTCTGGACAAGGACACCGCCGCCGCTGACAAGGCAAAGTTTGCTGAAATTGCCAAGCAGGAGGGGCTCGAAGTGCTGGGATGGCGCGTGCCAGCAACCAGACCGGAGGTGCTTGGCGATCTAGCGCTTGCTGCGATGCCCGTGGTTGAGCAGGTATTCGTGGCTGGAAAGGCCGCTGGTCTGGAGCTTGAGCGCTTGCTGTTCCGCCTTCGCAAGCGCAGCGAGCGTGAGATTGGCCTTTATCACCCATCGCTGTCTAGTCGCACAATTGTTTATAAGGGCATGGTCACCACGCTGCAGCTGGAGCCTTTCTATCCTGACCTTTCCGACGAGCGCTTCGAGTCAATGCTTGCCCTGGTGCACTCCAGGTTCTCAACGAACACTTTCCCATCCTGGCCGCTGGCTCACCCGTTCAGGTTTATCGCCCACAACGGTGAGATCAACACAGTCAAGGGAAACGCGAACTGGATGGCAGCGCGCGAGTCTCAGCTGGCCAGCGATGTACTGGGCGAGCTGGATCCACTCTTGCCGATTGTTACCCCGGGCGCCTCGGACAGCGCTACCTTCGATGAGGTGCTTGAGCTCTTAGTGCTGAGCGGTCGTTCGCTTCCGCACGCGATGATGATGATGATTCCTGGCGCTTGGGAGAAGCAGCTCGACCTAGATCCGCAGCTGCGCGACTTTTACGAGTATCACTCGATGATCATGGAGCCATGGGATGGTCCTGCTGCGGTGGTCTTCACCGATGGCGACCTAGTTGGCGCCACCCTAGACCGTAATGGACTTCGGCCAGGACGCTTCGTGGTCACTGAGGATGGCTTTGTCATCTTGGCCTCTGAAATCGGCGTTGCCGATATTCCTGCAGACCGTGTAGTCCGCAAGGGCCGCCTGCAGCCAGGCAAGATGTTCCTAATTGACACCGTCGCAGGCCAGATCGTCGAAGACGAGCAAATCAAGGGAGAGGTTGCGGCACTCGAGCCATGGGGCGAGTGGCTAGAGCAAAGCAGGATCAACCTGCGTGATTTGCCTGAGCGCGAGCACATCCGGCACTCCTCGGCATCGGTGAACAGGCGCCAACGAGTCTTTGGCTACACCGAAGAGGACCTGAAGGAATTCATCGCTCCGATGGCCAAGACCGGCCAGGAGCCTATTGGCGCCATGGGCACCGACACTCCAATTGCCGCCATTTCTGAACGTCCACGCCTGCTGTTTGACTACTTCACTCAGCAATTCGCTCAGGTAACTAACCCACCGTTGGATGCAATTCGCGAAGAGGTCGTGACATCAATGACCACCTCCATCGGGCCGGTGCGAAACCTGCTCGAGGCTTCGCCAGAGCACGCCAAGCAGATGGTCTTGGACTTCCCAATCTTGAGTAATGACGAACTCTCTCGCATCAAGCACATCGATCGCGGAAACAACATTGGCAAGGCTGTCACCATTTCCTGCCTCTACCGTGTTGATGACGGGGCTGAAGCCTTGGAAGCAAGGCTGCAGGAGATGTGCGGTCAAGTAGATGCGGCCCTGGAGTCGGGTGCAACCTTCATCATCCTCTCCGACCGCGATTCAAATCGTGAACTCGCGCCAATTCCTTCACTACTGAGCCTCAGTGCGGTTCACCACCACCTGATCCGCGAGGGCACCCGCCTGATGGCCGGACTGGTAGTGGAATGTGGCGACGCTCGGGACGTGCACCACATGGCCACTCTGATCGGCTACGGCGCATCAGCGGTTAACCCATATCTAGCGCTGGAGACCGCTGAGGACATGGTTGTCAAGGGCATTATCGAGGGCATCACCCCGGAGCGCTCCGCCAAGAACATGATTAAGGCACTTGGTAAAGGCGTCCTCAAGGTGATGAGCAAGATGGGTATCTCAACCGTGGCCAGCTACGGTGGCGCCCAGTGTTTTGAGGCCGTCGGTCTGGCTCCAGATCTGGTTGACAAGTACTTCACCGGCACCATCTCCAAGCTCGGCGGTGTCGGTCTGGAGATCCTCCACCTCGAGATAGAGCAGCGCCATCGAGCTGCCTATCCGATTGAAGGTGCGACCAAGGCACACCTGCCGCTTGATGTCGGTGGTGAGATGAAGTGGCGTCGCGAGGGGCCACCACACCTATTCAACCCCAACACCATTTTCAAGCTGCAGCACTCCACCAGAGCCAAGCGCTACGACATCTTCAAGCAATACACACAGGCTGTAGACGACCAGGCCGAACGTCTGATGACGCTGCGCGGCCTGTTCAAGCTACGTGACGACCTTCGTCCGGCGGTGCCGATTGAAGAGGTTGAGCCGGTATCGGAGATTGTTAAGCGGTTCTCGACCGGTGCCATGTCAATGGGTGCGATCAGCCCGGAGGCGCATGAGGTTCTTGCTATCGCGATGAACCGCCTTGGCGGCAAGAGCAACACCGGTGAGGGCGGTGAAGCAGTGGAGCGCCTTTTGGACCGCGAGCGTCGTTCCGCCGTGAAGCAGGTGGCATCCGGCCGCTTCGGCGTCACCAGCATGTACCTCACCCACGCTGACGACATTCAGATCAAGATGGCGCAGGGTGCAAAGCCTGGTGAGGGCGGGCAGTTGCCGCCTCACAAGGTTTATCCATGGATTGCCCAGTTGCGCCACTCCACGCCTGGTGTTGGCTTGATTTCGCCACCACCACACCACGACATCTACTCGATCGAAGACCTCAAGCAGCTTATTTATGACCTGAAGCGCGCTAACCGTGACGCGCGAATTCACGTCAAGCTAGTTAGCCAATTCGGTGTTGGCACCGTGGCAGCCGGTGTGGCAAAGGCGAAGGCAGACGTGGTTCTGATTTCCGGCCACGACGGCGGCACCGGGGCATCGCCATTGAATTCGCTGAAGCACGCCGGCACACCATGGGAGCTGGGCCTCGCCGAAACTCAGCAGACCTTGCTGCTCAATGGCTTGCGCGATCGAATTACGGTGCAGGTAGACGGTTCCATGAAGACGGGCCGCGACGTGGTCATAGCAGCGCTATTGGGTGCAGAGGAGTTTGGTTTCGCGACTGCACCGCTTGTTGTCGAGGGCTGCATTTTGATGCGTGTCTGCCACTTGGACACCTGCCCGGTGGGCGTGGCGACCCAAAACCCAGACTTGCGAGCTCGTTTCCGCGGTCAGGCTGACCACGTTGTCAACTTCTTCGAATTCTTGGCTCAAGAAGTTCGCGAATACCTCGCCCAGCTCGGCTTCCGGAGTCTAGAAGAGGCGATTGGCCATGTGGAAGCGCTAGATGTCAACCGTGCCATCAACCACTGGAAGGCCGATGGCCTTGACCTCACCCCAATCTTTGCGGCCAAGGACATTCACGTTGACTCAGCCCAGCATCGCACTACAACCCAAGACCACGAACTTCAGATCCACTTTGACTACCCACTGTTAGACGAGGTTGGCCAGGCGATTCGCGACAACGTTGCAATCGTCAAGGAGCTTGAGATCAACAACACCCACCAGGCCATCGGAACCATGCTCGGCAACGAGCTGACCAAGAAGTGGGGGGAGCAGGGGCTCGAGCCCGGCACAATCGACCTCCGCCTGAAGGGCAGTGCCGGCCAATCGCTGGGTGCTTTCATGCCGCGCGGTATGAAGCTGACCGTGGAGGGCGACTGCAATGACTACGTCGGCAAGGGACTATCCGGCGGAACTGTTGTCGTCAAACCGCCATCCGGCGCCGGCTTTGTCGCAAGTGAGAATGTGATTGCTGGAAACGTAATCGGGTATGGCGCAACCAGCGGAAAGATCTTCCTGAACGGAATTGTGGGGGAGCGCTTCCTGGTTCGTAACTCCGGTGTCACCGCAGTTGTTGAGGGAGTGGGCGACCACGCTCTGGAATACATGACAGGTGGACTGGCAGTGATTCTGGGCAAGACTGGAATCAATCTTGGCGCTGGCATGTCCGGTGGTATCGCTTATGTCTACAAGCTATCCGAGGCTCGGGTTAACCGAGAGGGACTGCAGAGTGGCGAGATTACGATTGGCAAACTTTCTACCGAGGACAAGGAGCAGCTACTAGCGGTCCTGAAGGAGCACCTAAGCGAGACCGGAAGTCCACTCGCAGCAAACCTCATCGAGAACTTTGACAGCGAGAGCGCTAACTTCAGTCGGGTAATGCCGCGAGACTTTGCTCGCGTGCTAGAGATTCAGTCCAAGGCCCGTGAGCTTGGCTATGAGCCAGATGGAGACGAAGTCTGGACGCAGATCTTGGAGGTGACCAATGGCTGATCCGAGAGGCTTTCTCAAGGTAACCGAGCGCGAGACCGCACCGCGCCGGCCGATTCCCGTTCGCATCAAGGACTGGAAAGAGGTCTATGCGGAGCGCAATGGAGAAGTTGTTGCTCGACAGGCCTCCCGCTGCATGGATTGCGGAATTCCGTTCTGTCACCAGGGCTGCCCACTGGGCAATCTAATTCCCGAATGGAACGATTTGACCCACCGCGGCAGGGGCAGTGAAGCGATTGACCGACTCCACGCCACCAACAACTTCCCGGAGTTCACCGGACGCATCTGCCCAGCTCCATGCGAGGACTCCTGCGTCTTGGGAATCAATCAGCCACCTGTGACCATCAAGGAAATCGAAGTTTCCATCATTGATGATGCATTCAACAACGGCTTCGTGAAGCCGCAGATACCAGAGCGCCTAACAGGCAAGACCATCGCCGTGGTGGGCTCCGGACCGGCTGGTTTGGCCGCAGCTCAGCAGCTGACCAGAGCCGGACACACCGTTGCCGTTTATGAGCGTGACGACAAGATCGGTGGACTGCTGAGATACGGGATCCCCGATTTCAAACTTGAAAAGCAGCACATTGACAGGCGCGTGGCCCAGATGGAAGCCGAGGGGACTCGCTTCCGCACTTCGGTCAACGTCGGTGTCGACATCACCTGGGAAGAGCTGAATCGGCGCTATGACGCCGTGCTAATTGCCACCGGCGCCCTGAAGCCTCGCAACCTAGAGGTTCCAGGACGCGAGCTCGATGGCGTTCACTTTGCGATGGAATACCTAACCCAGGCAAACCGCTGGGTGGCAGGTGAAGAGGTTCCAGACCAGATCGTTGCCGAGGCTAAGAACGTGGTCATCCTTGGCGGCGGCGACACCGGTGCCGACTGCCTCGGAACCGCAACCAGGCAGGGCGCCATCAGTGTCACCACGCTCGCCATCGGCAAGCAGCCACCAAGTGAACGCACTGAGGACATGCCCTGGCCTATGGTGCCGAACCTGTTTGAGGTTCAGAGTGCGCACGAAGAGTTTGGTGAGCGCAAGTACCTTCACTCAACCGTCGAGTTCGTCGGCGAGAACGGCCGGGTCACCGGAGTTAAGGTTGCCGACACCGAGTTTGTTGATGGAAAGCGCCTACCTAAGGCCGGAACCGAGCGCATCCTGCCGGCAGACCTGGTGCTCTTGGCACTGGGATTCACCGGAAATGAATCGGATTCCCTGGTGCAGCAGCTTGGTACCGAACTTGATAACCGGGGCAACCTAAAGCGCGGTAGTAAGTACGAGCTAGGGAACGGCATGTTCAGCGCGGGCGACGCCGGTCGCGGTGCCAGCCTTGTGGTCTGGGCAATAGCGGAAGGACGCGCCGCTGCCGCTGCCATCGATGAATATCTTGAGGGGGAGACCGAACTCCCATTCCCTGTCAAGCCGACGGATCAACCAATTGCTGTTTATAGCTAAGAAAAGGTAATTAGAAAACAAAATGAGACGCGCAAAAATCGTGGCCACGTTTGGCCCTGCAGTAGCCGACTATGAGAAGGCAAGGGCAATAATCGAGGCCGGTGTTGATGTGGCCCGCATGAACCTTTCACACGGCGACCACTCTGTGCACGAGGGTGTTTACCAGACCATTCGCAAGGCTGCTGCCGATGCAAACAAGCCAGTCGGCATCCTGGTGGACCTACAGGGACCAAAGATCCGCCTGGGCCGCTTTGCCAATGACAAGGAATTCCTGAACGATGGCGACACCTTCACCATCACGACTGAGGACATTGCCGGCGACGCAACCATTTGCTCCACCACCTACAAGGGCCTTCCTGGGGATGTAAAGCCAGGCGACCCGCTGCTAATTGACGACGGCCGCATTGCACTTCGCGCCAAGAAGGTAGATGGACCGAGAGTCGAGTGCGAGGTGGAGATCGGTGGCCCGATTTCTAACAACAAGGGCATCAACCTTCCTGGTGTGGCCGTAAACGTTCCTGCACTGAGCGAAAAAGATGAAGATGACCTTCGCTGGGCCCTGAGGCTCGGTGCCGACATGATTGCCCTGAGCTTCGTGCGCAACGCAAAGGATGTTGTGCGAGTGCACGAGATCATGAGCGAAGAGGGAAGATTCATTCCGGTCATCGCGAAGATTGAAAAGCCACAGGCAGTTGCGGCCCTGGAGGAGATCGTTGACGCATTCGACGGTGTCATGGTTGCCCGCGGTGACCTTGGTGTTGAGCTGCCACTAGAGCAGGTGCCACTGGTGCAGAAGCGCGCGGTAGAACTTTCTCGCCGCTGGGCCAAGCCGGTGATCGTGGCGACCCAGATGCTGGAAACCATGATTTCCAGCCCGCGTCCAACTCGGGCCGAGGCGTCCGATGTTGCCAACGCTGTTCTAGATGGAGCGGACGCCCTGATGCTGTCGGGGGAGACCTCGGTGGGAGAGTACCCAATCGAGACCGTCTCAACCATGGCAAGAATCATTGAGTCAACGGAGGAGAACGGTCTTGAGCGAATCCCAGAGCTTGGTACCAAGCCACACACCCACTCTGGTGCTGTGGTTCGCGCGGCTCTAGATATCGCCGAACTGCTTGGCAGCAAGTACGTCTGCGTCTTCACGGAAAGTGGCGACACCCTAAAGCGCGTGAGCCGACTACGCTCTCGCATTCCAGTGCTGGCATTCACGCCGAGCGAAGAGGTGCGACGTAAGCTGGCTCTTTGTTGGGGTGCGACAACATTCTTAGTGGAGCCAGTCACCCACACCGACCAGATGATCAAGCAGGTGGACGAGATCGTGCTGGAGAGCGGCAAGGCTCGCGTTGGTGACGAGGTTGTCATCGTGGCAGGCTCGCCTCCGGGAATCCCAGGTTCGACCAATTCGCTTCGCGTTCACCGGGTGGGAGATGCGGTGCACTCCGCAGCGCCCGGCTACGCCAAGTAAAACTAAACCCCCTCGCTAACTGCGAGGGGGTTTTGTTTGTGCCGGAAGTGGGATTTGAACCCACACGCCCTTTCGGACAAAGCATTTTGAGTGCTCCGCGTCTGCCGTTCCGCCATTCCGGCCGGCTCGCTAATTGTAGTGGAAAAGGAATTGGGTAAAGTAGTGCCCATGCAAGAGAAGCTCCGCGTAGTCGTCGTTGAGGACGAGGCGCTCATTCGGATGGACGTGGTGGCAACTCTCGAGGAAGCTGATTTTGAGGTTGTGGCACAAGGTGCAGACGGCGAAGAGGCTATCGAACTTGCAAACGAGCACAAGCCCGACCTGATCGTGATGGATATCAAGATGCCTAAGTTGGATGGCATCAGCGCGGCAGAAAAGATTGCCGAGCTAAAAATCCCGGTTGTCTTACTGACCGCTTTCTCGCAATCTGATTTGGTAAGCCGGGCGGCCGATGCTGGGGCAATGGCCTACGTCACTAAGCCATTCAAACCAACTGACTTGTTGCCAGCGATTCAAATTGCACTTGCTCGTCACGAGGAGCTAACCGCGCTGGAGAGCGAGATTGCTGATCTAAGCGATCGACTCGAAACCAGAAAGCTGATGGATCGAGCCAAGGGAATCTTGATGAGCAAGATGAAACTTAGCGAGCCAGATGCGTTCCGCTGGATTCAAAAGGCCTCGATGGATCGAAGGCTATCTATGGCTCAGGTCGCGAAAGCCGTCATTGATCAGCTTGGCCAGAAGGCTTCGGACGAAGATAATTCGTAATCCGCACGGTTGACAGCAGTCGACCCTGCTCATCTGTCATCTTAATTTCGTGAGTGGTCAACGTCTTTCCGAGCTTCACAGCGGTGCAGGTTCCGGTTACGATTCCCTCGGAGATTGAGCCGTGGTGGGAAGCGTTCAATTCGATGCCAACCGCATATCCCCAGGGGTGGGCGTGCACGTTAGCGGCAAAACTTCCAAGCGATTCAGCCAACACCACATGTGCTCCACCGTGCAGCAGTCCGATTGGCTGGGTGTTTCCTTCGACCGGCATGGTGGCCACCGCGCGCTCAGCGCTCAGTTCAATCAGATCAATACCCATGCGCTCGGCAAGTGCACCAAGACCTCGCAGCTTCATCACCTCGAGAGCCTGCTCAGATGCCACCGGTTCGATCTCGGTCATTGCTCACCCCTTCACAAGTAGGCTAGCCGCATGAGCGGTGAAAATCAGCCTACCCTGCTACTTATTGATGGCCATTCGCTGGCCTTTCGTGCCTTCTTTGCGCTGAACCCGGAGAACTTTAAGAACCAAGCCGGTCAGCACACCAATGCCGTGCACGGGTTTATTTCGATGCTTTTGAACATATTGGAAGGCGAGAAGCCCACGCACCTCTGCGTGGCATTTGATGTCTCCAGGGAAAGTTTCCGCACCAAAGAACTTCCTGAATACAAGGGAACACGTGGAGAAACCCCGGAGGAATTCATCGGCCAAACTGAGCTCTTGGTCGAGGCATTGGCGGCTATGAACATCACCTCGGTATCCAGGGAAATGTATGAGGCCGACGATTTGATTGCTTCGCTAGCGAAGATTGGCGAAGACAATGGCATGCGCGTACTAGTGGTTTCCGGTGACCGCGATACCTTTCAGCTCATAACCGAGCAAACGACGGTGCTCTATCCGATCAAGGGAGTGATGAACCTCGCTCGAATGGACGATGCTGCTGTTGTCGAAAAGTACGGCATTCACGCTAGGCAATACCCAGAGCTCGCAGCTTTAGTAGGGGAGACCTCGGACAATCTCAAGGGGATTCCTGGGGTTGGCCCGAAGACCGCCGCGAAATGGATTCAGCAGTACGGCTCACTGGAGGCAATCTTGGAAAACGCAGAAGAGATTCCGGGCAAGGTCGGCGAATCCCTTCGAGAGCACCAGGAACTGGCTGTTAGAAACAGGCGCCTGAACCACCTGGTGCGGGATCTGGAGTTTGACTTCACGGTGGAACAGCTCGAGCTGGGTCCAGTAAACGAAGCCCAGGTCAAAGAGGTGTTCGCGAAGCTTTCCTTCCGCACCCTCCTAACCCGCGTCATCAAGCTGCGCGGAGCCAACGGCTCGCAGCACCGCGTAATTACGGCCAAAGTTGAGCATGAAGAACCTGAAACGCCGACCGGTTCTATTCCGGTATTGACTGCTGCCGAAGATCTACCCGCCGCGCCACCAGCAAAGGAAGTCGGCATGGTGGCCGACCTGGAAGTGCTCGCCTCCGATGGCTACATCGAAGTCGAGATCTCGGAAAACCAAATTGTCGGCCTTGGAATTGCTTCTAAGGACCGCCGGATTGACTGGGACGGGAGCGATGCGGCTGGACTGCAGGCGCTATTAGAGCGCGGCGGCTTTGGCTGCTGGAATGCCAAACAGCTTGCCAAGTCTCTTGCTCAAATCGGCATCG
>JALQVB010000019.1 GCA_023260495.1 Aquiluna sp. | reverse complement strand
CGAGGCGTCCACAAAGGCTTTGCGATCGACGGTGTCAATCTGCACACCCTTGCCCTTGAGCTCGGCGACCAGCTTGTCGTCCACTTCCTTGTTCAGGCGGCGTTGCAGTTGCGTGGCTTCTGTGGCGGCTTCGCTGATGACTTTCTTCCCATGGCCTGGTATTTCTCAAGGCCGAGTCGGGGCCGGCATAACCTCCGTTACCAGCTTTAGCATTCCCGAGGGAGCCACCGGATGGTGGGCACAACGTCTGGCTGCTCTGTCGGTTCCGCACTCAACGCTCACTGCCGGCCACGGAGTCAGCCTCTTTGATCCCGACGGCATGATTCTCGAGCTGATCGAATCCCCGGGTGATAATCGCAGCGGATGGGACGGCTACGGCTCAATTCCGCAAGACAAGGCCATTCGCGGTCTCCACACCGTCACCTTCTCCGAGGCCCAGCTTGAGCCAACCGCTCTCATGCTCACTGAAATGTTAGGTATGGAAATCGGTGAGAACGACAAAAACTTCCAGATGTCACAGGGGGGAGCGGGTGCATTCGTCAGAGTTGAGCCCGGAGCTTCGGACCCTTCGTTGCAGGCTGGTGGCACTGTTCACCACGTGGCGTTTCGAGCCCCCGACTTGCTAACCATGACCCAGTGGCAACAGGAACTCATGGAGCAGGGAATCCGAGTCACAGAGATTATGGACAGGCAGTACTTCAAGAGCATTTATTTCCGCGAACCAGGTGGGGTGCTCTTCGAAATTGCAACCGACGACCCAGGATTTGCTATCGATGAGCCATTATTGGAGCTTGGTCGCTCGCTCAAGCTTCCGCCATGGCTGGAGCCTTCGCGCGAGCAAATCTCTGCCAGCCTGCCAAGAATTGAGGTTCCAGGTGTCAGCTGATCTTTCTAGGCCGCACGTCTACCGGCCCGGTAAATCAGGGCGTACGCTGCTGTTGCTGCACGGCACCGGGGCAGATGAGCATGATTTGTTAGGGCTTGGTTCGCGCTTAGACCCCGATGCCAACCTGCTATCACCGCGCGGACTCTGGGTTGAAAACGGAATGAATCGATTCTTCGAGCGCTACCCGGATGGTTCGTTCAACGAAGACTCGATTCGAAGTTCGGTTGCGGATCTGGTTGGTTTCCTTGAAGCGGCCTCAGCTGAATATGGGATTGATGCCAGCCAAGTTGTTGCAGTTGGCTTCTCTAATGGGGCCAACACCGCGGCGGCCATGCTGGTTGATGCTCCGACCGCGCTTTCGGGGGCTGTGCTATTCGGCAGCACCCGCCCCTACAGCCAGATCGACTCCCCACCAGCTCTCTCCGGAAAGCGGGTATGGATTGCAAACGGCACCCATGACCCCTATGCACCCGAGGCCATAACCAAGCAGTGGGTGGCGCAATTGGAAAGCTTTGGGGCCGAGGTGAAATGGCTTTCCCACGGGGGTGGACACCAGATTTCTGCAGAACACTTGCAGGAAAGTTCCAGCGATCTCACTTAGGCTTTGCAAAAGTCTTTTCGATATGGAGGAAAAGTGTCACACAACCCTGCTTTCAATCAGGCCCTGCGCACCGGTCTCAGCACTAGTTCGATGTCGCCGTCCCAGGTCGATCAGGAGTTTGGTCGGATAACTGCCAACAAGATGACCATGGAGGGAACCACCTCAAAGGTCATGGGTATGTTCCTGGCTGTAGTCGCCGGTGCTGCAGTTACCTGGTTCTTTGGTCTCTACTTCCTTCTTCTGCCAGCCTTGTTTGTTGGTTTGGGTCTTGGCCTCTGGGCCTCTTTCGGCAAGAAGGTTCGCCCGGGCGTGATGATGTCTTATGCCCTGGTTCAGGGTGTATTCATCGGTGGTCTCAGCGGCATCTTTGAGGCGATGTACCCGGGCATTGTTCAGACCGCTGTAATCGGTACCTTTGCAACCGCTGGAGCAATGTTTGCCGCCTACCGGTTCGGCTGGGTCAAGGTGGACGCGCGCTTTACCCGCATGATGACCTTCGCCCTCATGGGCTACTTCGTGTTCGCGATGGTGAACCTCGGCTTTGCACTATTTGCTGGCATGAGCGTCTACACGTCTCCGTTTGGTTGGCTGATTGCCCTGGTGGGCGTTGGTCTGGCAGCCTTCACGCTGAACCTGGACTTCGAGACCATTCGCGTTGGCATTGCCCAGGGTTGGCCAGAGCAGATGGAATGGCGCGCGGCCTTTGGGTTAACCGCATCGCTGATCTGGCTCTACGTTGAGATTCTGCGACTGCTGGCGATCTTCAACCAGGACTAAGAAGCCTTTTTCCAGCTGTCCCAGAGCTGCCTGAGATCCCAGGCATTCTCGGCCAGGATTGAGACCCCTCGCACTCCGGTGCGGCGGGTCTTTCCTGATATGAGAAGCAATCTGTTTTGAAATAGCAGCTGTGAACAGCGCCGTTGGGCCTCGTCAAAGAAGGTGGCATCGGCGCATCCGGTGCCGTCATCGAGGCTGATAAACACCACCCGCTTGCCGCTGCGCATCGGGGGAGTTTGGGTGGCAACGCGAACCCCAGCGACTAGCACCTCGGTGTTGCTGCGCAATCCTGCAAGCTCACCGGCTCGCACTACACCCAGCTCATCCAACATTGATTGGAATCTATCTATCTGATGCGCGCTGATGTCCATTCCGGTGAGGGCTAGTTCTGCATCCAGCTTCTCCTGTGGACTAGGTGCGATATTGCCGCTGGGCAACTTCTCGAGTGAGCCAAGCTCGAATTGAAGCTGATTCTTATCGATTTGCCTGGGTGGCTTGGCACTTATTGCTCGCACATGCACCAGCAGATCGGAGCGATTGTGCTGGGCGTTCTCTGCCGCTATGCCAGCAAGCTGGTCTAGCGCACCGATCAGGGTGAGTCGCTCCAGGGTGCGGCGCGAGGGTCTGGCGCGCTGATAAAAGTCCAAAACGTCGCTAAAGGGCTGCTCGCAGCGAATGCGCTCAATCTCCGGCCTAGAAATTCCAGCTATTTCGGTTATCGCCATCCGCACTGCCAGTCCCGATTTAGTTTTTTCGACCAGGTATTCATCGGTGGATCTATTTACGTCTATCGGCAGAATCTTGACCCCAAGTCGCCTGGCTTCGGCCAGAATCAATCTCCGGGGATACATGCCCGGGTCATGAGTCAACAGACCCGCTATGAACTCAACTGGATAGTGGGTCTTCAGCCAGGCTGACTGGTAGGTCGGCGTGGCAAATGCGGCCCCGTGTGCCTTGCAGAAGCCGAAGCTGCCAAAGCCCTCAATGATTGACCAGACCTTCTCGATCAAGGTCTTGCTGTAGCCACGGGCGGTAGCAGAGCTCTTGAAGTACTGCTCTATTGCCTTGGCTCTCTGATCCTTGCTCAGCATGCGCCGCATTTCATCGGCCCTTGCCAGGGTGCAGCCGGTCATCACCTGCATGATGCGCATCAGTTGCTCGTGAAACACCACCACGCCGTAGCTTTCCTCGAGAATTGGCCGAAGGTCGGGGTGCAGATAGTCGGGATTGATCAGCCCGTGCCTGCCATCCAGGTAGGGCTTGATCATGTTTCCCTTCATTGGTCCAGGCCTAAATAGCGATATTTGAAGGGTTAGGTCGTTGAACCTAGTGGGCTGATGCTTGCCGGTTAGCTCGCGCTGCCCTGGGCTCTCAATCTGAAACATGCCCAGGGTGTTTGTGGTGCGAATGAGTTTGTAGACATCGGGGTCGCTTCTGGAAATCGAATCCAGATCAACTTTCTTACTGGAGACTCGGGATATCTCCCTCACGCTGTAGGCCATCGCACTCTGCATGCGCACGCCCAGCACATCCAGCTTCAGAAAGCCCATGGGGTCCATGTCATCCTTATCGAATTGACTCATCGGCAATCCCATGCCGCTCGCTTCCGTGGGCGTTAGATCCAGCAGCGAGGAGTTTCCTAAGATGACCCCGCAGGGATGCACCGAGATGTGCCGGGGGAGTTTGTCCAGTCGCTCGGTGATGTCAACCAGCAGACTCAGCTGTCGGTCGTTTTTGCTGTCGGTAGCAAACCGAGCTAATTCCGGCCGCTCGGCCATCGCCTTCTTGAAGCTGCGGGCAGAGAAGCGCCACATATTCTTTGCGATCTTGTCAATCTCATCGTCTTCGAGGCCAAGTGCCAAACCGCTGTCTCGCACTGCACCACGTCCACGATAGGTGGACTGCATGGAAAGCAGAGTTACCCTATTGCCGCCATAGCGACGGAAGATTGCCCGATAGATGTCGTGCCGCCTAGCTGATTCCACATCAATGTCGATATCGGGCAGCGTGCTGCGCTCGGTGGAGAGAAATCTTTCAAATAGCAGCCCCTCGGAAATTGGATCAACACCACTTATGCCAAGCAGGTAATTGACCAGCGAACCCGCTCCCGATCCCCTGGCGGCTATGCGAATGCTCATGTCTCTGATCATTTGCGCCACATCGGCAACCGTCAGGAAATAGGTGGCAAAACCGAGCTGGTTGATTGCGATTAATTCTTTGGAAAGTCGGTGTTGAATCTGGGCTAGCTGTGCGGCCTTGGCATCTGGATAGCGCCAGGGAATAGCGGTATGGGCCTTTTGCCACAGCACCTCAAACGGATTTCCCTCGATACCAAGTGCCTTTTGCTCGGGAGTCTTAGGCTGACCCCAGCCGCAGTCTTGCACCGGGTCCAGTCGGCACCTGTCGGCAAGCTGCTCGGTGCTGGAAAGCAGTCTGGAGGCCAGTACGGTATCTTCCGCAATCTCTAGGGCCAGTCTGGCCATTGTGGCTGTCGGCTTGAGCCAGGCTTGGGCATTTGGCTGCGGCACGAACAGCCCAAGTGGCTCTAGGTGCCGAGCGGCATCTAGGACATCGGCAGTCAGCGCATCGTCTGGCTCAAGATATCGAACCGCATTTGTTAGCACTGCCGGTACGCCGCCGGCCTGAGCAAGTTCAAGCATGGCAAGCGCATGCTCTTGTGATAGCAGTTTGCCAGGTTCGGTGAGCTGATTCACCACCTCAATGGCCAAAGTGCCGGGGTGGGGAAGTGCCTGTTGCCAAGCCGCTAGAAGCGACCCGGCTACAGCCGGGTCATGCAACACCGCATCGGCTAACTGGGACTGCGGACCCAGTAGCACCGTGCAGCTGGGAGATTGAGATATCAGCTGCGACAAATCACTCAGCGCTATCATCGGACGCTTGTCTCTGCCGGTGCGCTGATGAGCTTTGGAGACTATTCGACATAGGGTCGCCCAACCGGCGCCACGGTTGTGGCCATGGGCCAGTATCGTTATGCGCCCCAAGCTCTGCTCGCCAAAAACCTCTAGGTTTGCGCCAACTATTGGCGAAATGCCCTCTCTGATGCAGGCCCCAATGTGCTTTATTGCGCCATACAGACCATCTCGGTCGGTTATTGCTAGCGCATCAAAGCCCATCGCATTCGCTGCGGCAACTAGCTGTTCTGGGCGGTTGGTGCCGTAGTGAGCAGAGTATGCGCTGGAGAGATTTAGGTGTGTAAAGCCCATCAGCTATCGATCCGGTGAATCTCCCAGCTATCCTCGGGGTCAAGATGCTTCATCTCTAGAAACACTCGGTCGTAATCACTTACCGCCCAGAGCCGCCACATCTCGATTTCCACCAGCGCTGCCCCAGCGCCTCTGGGCGCGGCAGCAGCCTCCTGCCACCAAAGCTTGCGTGAGTACCAGCGCACTGGACGCGAGGCCACGGTGTATTGCCGAGAATTCCAGATAAAGGAAACCGGTGCACCATCTACGTCCAGCACAACCCCGACGAGCGTTTCGAGCTGCATGACCAATTCCCCTAACTATTCGAACATTTGTTCGATTAGTTAGTTTAGGTTGCTACTGAGACATTTTTCAAATGGCTCGGGTTAAATCTTCTGAATTAGCTCTGCAAAGTTGTTTCCGACCTGTCCAACCTGGTTTGAAACAGGGTGAAATTCTAGATTCTGGGCAACTAGGTCAGACTCCTCAGCAAGCGCTGTGAGCAATTCGGGGGAACTCTCATAATCTGGCGATAGCCAAGCGGCAAGGTTCTCGTTGGAGAGAAAAACCGGGTTACGGTCGTGAATCGAGGCGAGTTCAGCTGCGCTGTCCTTGGTCAGAATCGAAGTGGTCAGCAGCCATCTGGATGGATCGCTCTGCTGCTTTTGGGGATCCCGCCACCACCAGTAGATGCCCGCAAAGGCCAACATGCCTTCGGGAGGGTGGATATAGAAGGGCCGCTTCCCGTCAGGTCCGGCTTGCCACTCAAAGTAGCCGGATGCTGGAATGGCACATCGTTTGGCCAGAGTTGCCTCTTTGAAGCTGGGCTTTTCTAAAGCGGTCTCAATTCGGGCATTGAACAGCGGCGTTTGGGGAATTTCTTTGGCCCAGGAGGGTATAAGTCCCCATCTGGCACGATGCAGCTCTCGAGACGGTATTCCATCTACCTCACGCTCAACAATTATTGGGACCTGCTGGGTTGGTGCGATGTTGAAGCTTACGGGGGAGTACTCCTGGGGCACCTCATCCAGCTCGAACAGCTCTGCGATGCCGCCAATTTCCTTAGCAATTACGAATCTTCCGCACATCTATAAAGCCCCAGGGAAGCTGGTTGTCTGCATAGGAAGCGGTTCTGCAAAGAGTGAGAGTCTCTTGGTAAATGATTTCTTATGAGAAGCCATACCCACTGGAATGTCGCCCCAACTCACTACGCTGCGGATGCCCTGCAGCGCACTAACGCTCCAGATTTCGCAACCTGCCAGGTCTGCCGGCCTCGCTCGCTCCATCTTGGTCTCGTAGCCAGCCTGGTTGGCTATTTTCAACAGCAGGGAGCGGGTAACGGAGGGGAGCCAGGTGGTGGTGTGATCAGGGGCGCACAGGGTCTCTCCGCGCCACCACAAAATTGAGCTCAGTGCGCCGTCTGCAATGTAACCATCGTCGCTAAGTATGACCGCCTCATCGGCACCGTTCAGATTTGCTTTGCGGCGAAGTCTTTGACAGATTGAGAGGTCAGGCCCCTTCACCTGTGGTTGTTCGCGAGGATCGGGCTCGTCCAGGGACCACAGTTGCACGCTCTCGGTTAGCTCGGGCGCCGGGCGAATTCGCGAGAACAATCGCTCGCCCTCGGGCTGCGAAGCCCGGTATTCGATTCGTGGGAACCACTCGCCCTTTCTGGGGATGGAGTCGATGAACTGCGAGAAGAAATCGGGCAACTGCGCCTTAGTGAGCTCCGATTCAATTGAGCCAGCAAATCGCTCGAAGTGCTTATCAATTGCCCGCACCGTGCCATCTAAGACCAAGAAGCTATCTGCAACTGTTAGATTGTCGGCCAGCGCAACATCAACCGGAGTCAGCTCACCAGACCGAAATTGGAAGAAATCTCCGGACACACTCACGGTTAATAGACTACGAGGCGAAAGGGGTCGAAATGCCGCTGTTCAGCGAACGTCTGCAAGGCTGGACCTCAATTTCAGACACTTTCGTAAGTTTTTTCGCGCATCTACCGGGTGCATTTTGGCTTGATAGGCAGCATCACCCCAGCTCTCGATTTTCCGTCATAGGGGTTGGCACTGATTGCGACTCGATCGAGTTGGGGGAACCCGATGAGCCTCTTGATCTGCCCTTTGCCTTCCGTCCTGGTTACGTAGGTGTGGTTCATTATTCGCCAACAGCCGGTGAGCTCAATGAACTTTCAATGCTGCAGGTGGATAGGGCTTTCGTCTATGACCACTCCACCAGGCACGTCCACTTCCTGGGCCGATTTGCCGATCGCGAGCAATTCAATGCTTGGTATCACGCCGCTCTGCTGCGGCTTGCTTTGATCGGCGGGGAAGCATCGGCTTACGAGCTCAGTAACCCTGCCGCGACATCCGCGGAGTTGGTCTGCGAAGATCAGGCGGGCGAGTATCTGCAGAAAGTCGAGCAAGCCCAGAAATATATTTCCGCCGGAGATGTCTATCAGCTCTGTCTCACCACCAGGTTGCGTGGCGAATATGTAGGCGACCCGCTGAGCTATTTCCTGCGGTTGCGCAAGGCCCATCCGGCTCCGTACGCGTCGTTTATTCGAACTGGGAAGCGCACCTTTGTTTCGATATCACCCGAACTCTTTCTGCAGGTTCATGGCGACCGCGTTGTTTCTTCGCCGATCAAGGGCACCAGAAGGCGCGCGGCAGATGCTGCTGACGATTTGAAGCTCATCAATGAACTCGGCGCCGACCCCAAGGAGCGCGCCGAGAATTTGATGATTGTGGACTTGATTCGAAATGATCTCTCCAGGGTCTGCGAGCCCGAGTCCGTCAACGTAGATTCTCTTCTGGCTGTCAGGAGCTTTTCAACGGTGCACCAGCTGGTAAGCGATGTTTCGGGGCAGCTACGTCCAGATAGCAGCTCGCTAGATGCTCTGGGAGCACTGTTTCCGGGTGGGTCGATGACCGGTGCGCCAAAGATTCGCGCAATGGAGATTATTACTGAGCTGGAGTCTTCCGATCGCGCCGGCTACAGCGGAGCGATTGGCTGGATAGCAACCAATGGCGACATGGAGCTGGCGATGGTGATCCGCACCGCAATTTTTGAAGGCGATGAGGTCTCAATTGGGATTGGCGGGGGAATAACATCCGATAGCGATCCGAAGCGGGAACATGAGGAGATTCAATTAAAGGGCTCCGCGCTAGCTGATGTGCTCGGCGCCGCCGTCCGTTGGTAACCTTTAGGGGTTCAATTTCCGAGGTAAGAATTGCAAGACGAATACAACGTGTCCGCCATCCAGGACAAGTGGCTCCCAATTTGGGATCAGATTAAGCCCTTTGACTCCGGCCGCAAAGATGATCAGCGCCCGAAGAAGTATGTGTTGGACATGTTTCCCTACCCATCAGGCGATTTGCACATGGGTCACGCCGAGGCCTACGCCCTGGGCGACGTGATTGCTCGGTATTGGATTCAGCGTGGCTACAACGTCATGCACCCGATTGGCTGGGATGCCTTTGGACTACCAGCTGAGAATGCGGCTATCAAGCGTGGTCTGGACCCCAGGGGTTGGACCTACGAGAACATCGCTCAGCAGAAGACCTCGATGCGCCGCTATGCCTGCAGCTTTGACTGGGACAGGGTGCTGCAGACTTGCGACCCGATTTATTACCGCTGGAACCAGTGGCTGTTCCTCGAGTTCTATAAGCGGGGCCTGGCCTACCGCAAGAACAGCAACGTGAACTGGTGCCCAAGTTGTCAAACAGTTTTGGCCAACGAGCAGGTGGTCCAGGGGCTCTGTGAGCGTTGCGACAGCACCGTCACCAAAAAGGCGCTGACGCAGTGGTACTTCAAGGTGACCGACTACGCAGATCGCTTGCTGGACGATCTGAACGAGCTTGAAGGCAATTGGCCGCAAAAGGTCATCACGATGCAGCGCAACTGGATCGGCCGATCTTTTGGAGCCAACGTGAAGTTCCAAATCGAGGGCCGTGGCGAGCCGGTCACGGTTTACACCACCCGGCCAGACACACTTTATGGCGCCACCTTCATGGTGGTGGCGGCGGATTCCGACCTGGCTGCCGAGCTAGCCGCCGAGGCTGGTCCTGATGTCCGCATGAAGTTTGCCAGCTATCTCGATGAGGTAAAGAAATCCAACGACATTGAGCGGCTATCGCTGGAGCGCAAGAAGACCGGTGTCTTCTTGGAGCGCTACGGCATAAACCCGCTGAGCGGAGAGCGAGTTCCGATTTGGGCTTCCGACTACGTGCTTGCCGATTACGGGACAGGCATGATCATGGCGGTTCCGGCTCACGATGAGCGTGACATGGACTTTGCACTCGAGATGGATCTGCCAATTCGCATGGTGGTAGACACTGGCGAGGAGAACCCGGAGATTTCCAAAGTCGCGACTGCCGGAGATGGCAAGCTGGTCAATTCAGGCGAGCTCGACGGACTTGCCAAGAAGGAAGCGATTGCTAGAGCAATTGAAATTCTCGAGCAGCGTCAAATGGGGGAGCGATCGAAGAACTTCCGCCTTCGCGACTGGTTGATTTCCAGGCAGCGCTACTGGGGAACTCCGATTCCAATCATTCACTGCGATGCCTGCGGAGAGGTGCCAGTACCGACCGAGCAGCTACCAGTGGAGCTGCCGGACAGCGACGGTCTGGATTTGCAACCAAAGGGATCTTCACCTCTTGGAGCAGCATCCGACTGGGTGAATGTTTCATGCCCCAAGTGCGGCTCTGCGGCGAAGCGCGACTCCGACACCATGGACACCTTTGTCGACAGCTCCTGGTACTTCCTGCGCTATCTAAACCCGAACAGCGAGACCGAGGCCTTCAATTTAGATCAGGCCAAACAGTGGGCACCGGTCGATCAGTATGTGGGTGGTGTGACTCACGCAATTCTGCACCTGCTCTACTCGCGCTTTTTCACCAAGGTGCTGCACGACATGGGCATGGTGGACTTCCAAGAGCCATTCACAAGGCTGTTGAACCAGGGCATGGTGCTGATGAACGGCTCCGCTATGAGCAAATCGCGTGGCAACCTGGTTCGACTAAGCGAGCAGCTCGACGAGCACGGTGTCGATGCAATTCGCCTGACCATGGCGTTCGCCGGTCCGCCCGAGGATGACATTGACTGGGCCGACGTTTCACCGGCAGCCTCAGCCAAGTTCCTGGCCAGAGCCTGGCGCATCGCTCACGATGTGCAGAGCACCACAGCTGCCGAAGTGGAAAGTGGCGATCGGGCGGTGAGAAGTGTCACGCACGCCTTCCTGAAGGACTTTACGGATGCCATAGAGGGCTTCAAGTTCAACGTCGGGGTTGCCAAGTGCATGGAGCTAACCAATGTGCTGCGAAAGGCAATTGATACCGGCTGCGGACCAGCCGACCCGGCAGTTCGGGAGGGTGCCGAGGAGCTAGCCAAAGGCCTAAGCCTTTTTGCCCCCTACACCGCCGAGGACATGTGGCAGCAGCTCGGATTTGAGCCAAGCGTTGCGCAGGCCGGCTTTAGAGAAGTCGATGAATCTCTGCTCGTCAAGGACACCCTTACCGCCGTGGTTCAAGTTGATGGCAAGCTGAGGGACAAGTTTGAGGTTTCAACTGGCATTTCCGAGGAAGAGTTGCGTGCGTTGGCCCTGGGTTCAGCGGCCGTGGCTCGGGCAATGGATGGCAAGGAAGCTAAGAACATAATTGTTCGCGCTCCGAAGCTTGTGAACATCTCGACCAAATAGCCGGTTTCTCACAGCAAACCATTCCTAGTCGGCCAACTGGTGCCGATTGCTGCACCATTTGCAGATGCAGTTCATCTCTCGTTGGTACAAGGATCGGTCCATTCAACAGCGTCGACAGCTAAAGCTGGGTGCGATACTGCTTGCTGCGCTTTTTGGTCTGTGGTTCTCAAATCAGTCTCAGGTGGTTCCAGCCGCAGGACCGGTTCCAAACCCAGGCATCCTTTCTAGCAAGGTAAGGGTTCATGTTGTAGGCGCTGTGGCAAGCCCCGGATTGTATGAGCTGGAGTCCGGATCCATCGCAAATGATGCCATCTTGGCAGCCGGGGGATTCACTGAAGAGGCATTGCAACAAACTGTAAACCTGGCCCGGGTGCTCTCCGACGGTGAGCAGCTATTGGTGCGCGCCGAGGGTGAGGTTGGCGCAGAATCGGCCAGCGGCCTGATTTCACTGAACCTCTCAAGCGACACAGACTTCGAACAGCTTCCCGGAATTGGCCCCGCATTGGCCAGGCGAATCGTCGAATACCGTGAACAGCATGGCAGCTTTGGATCTCTTGAAGAGCTCACATCGGTCAGCGGGATAGGCCCAAAGCTGTTCGGACAGATAAAAGACCTGCTCACGTTGTGATTTCAGCTATTGCTGCATTCTTTTGGCTGCTAACAGCGTTATCGGCTCCCGAAAACGCCAGCTCTGAAATCAAGGAAAATTATCCAGAGATTGGCTTCATAACAGCCGCCAGGGAAGCCTTCCTGGCCTCAATTCAAGGCGTCTCCCCAGATGCGAATGGCCTGGTTGCAGGCTTGACAATTGGCGTTCGCGATATGGTGAGCCCCGAGCTCGCCGATCAGATGAAGACGCTATCGCTCACGCATCTGGTTGCCGTATCTGGTGCAAACCTCGCCATCGTGATGGGAGTCGTCTACCTGGCCGCCGCAGCACTGGCGGTTCCCAGAACACCGCGGTTTGTCTTGGCGCTTTGCATCATGGCTCTCTATGTACTTTTGGTGGGTCCGGAGTCCAGCGTCATTCGAGCTGCGGTCATGGCCACTTTCGTTGCTCTCGGGCTGTGGCTTGGCAGGGGGAGTGCGCCGCTGTCTGGCTTAGCCATAGCCACCATCGTGCTGCTAGCTATTGATCCAGCACTAGCCGTTGATTTCGGTTTTGCGCTTTCGGCATTGGCGACCGCCGGGCTCTTGATTCTGGCCCCAGCTCTCTTTGAAAGATTTGAGGCAAGAATGCATCGTTGGTTGGCCGCGGGTCTGGCTGCCACACTATCTGCGCAGCTGTATACGCTCCCGGTGCTCCTGCTTCTGCAGCCATCAATACCTATCTATTCGGTGCTAGCCAATCTGATTGTTGAGCCAGCGGTGGCACCCATCACAGTGCTTGGCATCGTTTCGGTTTTGGTTGCCAGCGTTCTGCCAGCCTTTGCAGCAGTTATCTCCTATTTGGCCTCAATTCCGGCGCAGTGGATTGTTGTCGTTGCCAATTCTTTGGCAGATTTGCCGCTGGCTCGGGTTAGCTTCCTGCCTGGTCTTGCGGGTGTGGCGGTTGTCGCGGTCATTGCAGGTTTAGCGACGCTGCTTCTGACCGGACACAAGTTATACCGCCCACAACTGGTCATGGCCCTGCTGCTGATACTCAGCATGTCGGCCGGCTGGATTGTCCGAGATTATCTGCGGCAACAGAGTTTCGCTGGGACATGGCAGGTTTTAGCCTGTGATGTTGGTCAAGGCGATGCGCTTCTGATTCGCAGTGAGGCGGTCATGCTTATCGACACGGGCAATGACCCTGAGCGCCTGCAGGACTGTCTGCACCGCGCCGGCGTTGCGAAGATTGACCTGCTAGTTCTTACGCATTTTGATCTCGATCACGTAGGTGCTGCGGACACTATCGCGGACCTGGTCACGGGCTCAGTGCTGGTGACCAGCTTCCGAGACGACAGGCCTGTCGTCGACAGGATTCTTGCGGCATATGGACCTGAACGACTGGTGACTGGTTACGCAGGACAGGCAGGCCAGCTTGGCGGTCTCAACTGGCGCATTTTGTCGCCCAGCCAGAGCGCGGTTGAGGCTGAGGATTCCAATGATGCTTCGCTAGTTGTCATGATTCAGCTAGCTGGCATTGCCGTATTGGGTCTGGGTGACCTAGGCGAGAGCGGCCAGCTCAGGCTGATGCGAAACAACGCGGCACTTCTTACTGAACTTGGGCGCGAGAGGCTGATCTTGAAAGTGGCTCATCACGGCTCGAAGGACCAGTCTGCGAAATTGTTTTCATTGCTCAGGCCCGACATTTCATTGTTCTCAGTAGGAGAGAACAGCTATGGCCATCCAACTTCACATGCCCTAATGCTGGCCAATACTTCCGGCTCTCAAATCTTGAGAACCGATAAGAGCGGCTCAATCGCTATCGACTTCGCATCGGGTGAGCTCAAATATTCGGTCGCGGGTAAACTGAGCGAATGAGCCAAGTCGTCAGTTGGGATCAAGCCAGGATTGCCCCTGTGGTCCTAGTGACCGGCTCAGAGCACTACCTCGCCGGAAGGGCGATTTCCTCTCTCAAGCAGCAGCTTCGGCAGCTGAATGCAAATCTGGAAATTTCGGAGATTGGCGAGGGGGAGTATCAGGCCGGGATGCTGTTCGACCTTGCCAGCCCATCGCTGTTTGCCGAGCCGAGGCTGGTGCTTATTGGCTCCGCCGGCGAAGGCTTGGTTGAGGATCTGAAGGCGTTTGTCGCAAATCCAGCCGATGAGGTGACCGTGGTTGTTCGGCTACCAAACGCTGTTGGACACAACGGCAAGGTTCGTAAGGATGTTGCCAAATCGGCCCTTGTTGTCTCCTGTGAGGAGTTGAAGAAGGAATCCGAGAAGGTCGATTTCGTGAAGAAGGAGTTCGCCTCCGCCTCCGTCCCCATCGACCAGCCTGCAATTAGGTCGCTAGTCGGATCTTTCAACACCGATCTTGGTGAACTCGGCGCCGCTTGTAGCCAGCTAATAGCGCGCGGTGCAGCCGTGAATCAAACGGTGGTGGAGGACATATTTGGTGGGCGGGTGGAGACTAACGCGTTCAAAATCGCGGACGCCGCTCTTTCGGGAAATGCCGCGGAGGCCATTCGATTATTCCGCCACGGGTTTGCAACTGGTATCGACTCAGTTGCCCTTGTTGCCGCCCTGGCCATGCGTATTAGGCAATTGGCCAAGCTTTACAACAATCGCAACCCGCAGCCGGCAGCGGTTGGCATGCAGCCTTGGCAAATTGATAAGGCAAAACGAGAGTTGGCGGGTTGGAGCGAGGCCGAACTGGCCGAACTTGTTGAGCTAACCGCTCAGGTGGACGCCGACACCAAAGGTGCCAGTCGTGATCCAGAGTATTCGGTTGAGAAGCTGCTGCTGGCCATGGCCCGAGCAAAATAAAAAGCCGGGCGCTTGGCCCGGCTTTCTAATGTGAAGTTTTACTTGGCAGTAGCCTTCTTGGCGATCGCGCTCTTGCGGTTCGCTGCCTGGTTCTTGTGGATGACGCCCTTGCTCACAGCCTTGTCTAGCTTGCGAGTTGCGTTTGCAACGGCGGCCTCAGCTGCAGCCTGGTCGCCAGAAGCAACTGCTTCGCGAGCTGCGCGAACAGCGCTCTTCAGCTCTGTGCGGACAGCCTTGTTGCGGGCCTCGGCCTTGCGGTTGGTGCCAATCCGCTTGATTTGGGACTTGATATTCGCCATGTTCTACTTTCTTGGGGAGAAAAATCTTTTTGGGTTAGGACCCAGAACAAGCCAAAACTCTACCAGTTTGGTGAAAACCAGGCAAGCATCTGCGAGAATTAGCCGATACCAAAAATCTTCCGGAGGAATACTTGTCGCCACGCGCCAGCAAAGCCCTTGAGCCATCGCTGACCCCTCCAGATCAGATTCGCAACTTCTGCATCATCGCTCACATCGATCACGGCAAGTCAACTCTGGCCGATCGGATGCTGCAACTAACTGGAATCGTCAATGATCGCCAGATGCGTGATCAGTATCTCGATCGAATGGACATCGAGCGTGAGCGCGGCATCACGATCAAGAGCCAGGCGGTTAGATTGCCCTGGGAGCTTGAGGGTAAACCGTATGCGTTGAACATGATTGACACTCCGGGCCACGTCGATTTCACCTATGAAGTTTCCCGATCGCTGGCGGCTTGCGAGGGTGCCGTGCTGCTCGTTGATGCGGCTCAGGGCATTGAGGCGCAGACGCTGGCTAACCTGTACCTCGCACTGGAGAACGATCTAGAAATCATCCCGGTCTTGAACAAGATTGATCTGCCCGCGGCTCAGCCCGAAAAGTACGCAGAGGAATTGGCAAGCCTGATCGGCGGCTCACCGGATGATTGCTTGCGAGTATCAGGCAAGACCGGTGCTGGCGTTTCTGAGCTCATGGACCTGATCGTCAGGCGGGTCCCAGCACCAACTGGAGACGCTTCAGCACCTGCCAGGGCCATGATTTTTGACTCGGTCTATGACTCTTATCGCGGAGTTGTGACCTATGTGCGAATGGTTGATGGAAAGCTCAACCCGCGCGAACAGATTCAGATGATGTCGACCAGGGCCGTGCACGAACTGCTGGAAATCGGCGTGATCTCACCCGAGCCAACGCCATCCAAGGGACTCTCGGTGGGTGAGGTGGGCTACCTGATTACCGGGGTGAAGGATGTGCGCCAGTCCAAGGTCGGTGACACGGTCACCAATCGACAGAAGCCGGCCGCTGCGCCGTTGAAGGGCTATGCCGAGCCTAAGCCGAT
>JALQVB010000199.1 GCA_023260495.1 Aquiluna sp. | reverse complement strand
CGTCCCGCGGTCACCCTCGCGCTTGCGAAACGCGCTGGATCGAACGCCGTGATCGTGGCCGAAGAAATCCTGCATCGCATTGAAGGCATGCACGGCAAACTCATCCCTGAATCCGTCGATATCGAAATCACCCGTGACTACGGTGAAACCGCCGACGAAAAAGCGAACGAACTTTTGTTCCACCTCGCTTTGGCGACCATCTCTATCGTGATCCTCGTTTGGCTCGCCATCGGTTGGCGCGAAGCCATCGTGGTCGCCATTGTGATCCCTGTGACGATCCTCCTGACGCTCTTTGCGGCTTACATCATGGGCTATACGCTCAACCGTGTATCGCTCTTTGCGTTGATCTTCTCGATCGGGATCTTGGTGGATGACGCGATTGTGGTCATCGAAAACATCGCCCGACACTGGGGAATGAAGAAACCGGGGCAGAGCCGCTTTGGCGCGACCATCGCAGCAGTGGCTGAGGTGGGCAACCCAACCATCGTTGCGACCCTGACCGTTGTGGTTGCCCTTTTGCCGATGCTCTTTGTGTCGGGTCTGATGGGTCCCTACATGAGCCCGATCCCTGCGAACGCATCTGCGGCGATGATCTTT
>JALQVB010000198.1 GCA_023260495.1 Aquiluna sp. | reverse complement strand
ATCGGAAGGCCATCTCTCCGCTTTATGGAGATGTCTGCCGGTATTACCCGAGTTGTTCGGCCTATGGTTTGGAATCAGTGCAGCAACGCGGCGTTGTAGTCGGAGCGGTTCTCACTGCTTGGCGAGTATTGCGTTGTAACCCGTGGTCGCAAGGAGGCGTCGACAGGGTAAAACCGGGATCCGGATTCTTTTCGGTGAACAAACACGGATTTGTAGTACCAACCTCTAAGAAGGGCTAGTCATGGATATTCTTTGGCCAATCAAGTGGGCTGTCGAGCTTGTGCTTGTCATGTTCCACACTGTCTTCACAGCTGTCGGTATGCCTACCGATGGCGGCCTAACCTGGGTTCTTTCAATCGTTGGCCTAACCGTCGTGGTTCGCGCCGCTTTGATCCCGGTCTTCGTGAAGCAGATCAAGAGCCAGCGAAACATGCTGCTGGTTCAGCCTGAACTGCAGAAGCTGCAGAAGAAGTACAAGGGCAAGACCGACCGCGAATCACGCGAGAAGTTTGCAGCCGAGCAGATGGCTCTTTATAAGAAGTCGGGCTCAAACCCGCTGAGCTCTTGCTTGCCTTTGCTTATGCAGATGCCAATCTTCTCTA
>JALQVB010000197.1 GCA_023260495.1 Aquiluna sp. | reverse complement strand
ATTGTACTTTCGGATGATGCGGCTACCGACACCACTTCGGAGGTGTTTGAAGACCTTGTTCGGCGCTCTGTATCAATCAAAGAGAGAGTTACCACCGAGGACTTCAGAGAGAGTGGACAGCGCGAGTTTCTGAACTATGGGCACACCCTTGGACACGCAATTGAACACGCTGAGCGATACAAATGGCGTCACGGCGCTGCAATCTCGATCGGAATGACGTTTGCAGCTGAACTGTCAATGCTCTCGGGAAAGCTCTCGGAGAGCGATGTAGAGAAACATCGGAGTGTATTTAGCAAGCTTGGTTTGCCCACAAACTACAAGGCAGACAAATGGCCGCAGCTACTAGAGGTCATGCAGCGGGATAAAAAGGCAAGAAGCGGTGCGCTGCGATTCGTGGTGCTCGAGAAGATTGGAAAACCGGGAATCCTTGCAGCACCTACACCAGAGCTGCTATTCACGGCATTTCAGGCGATTGTGGAATAGCGTAGGCGTATGAAAATCCTCGTACTGAACGGCCCCAACCTTAATCTCCTAGGCACAAGGGAGCCTGATGTGTATGGAATGGCTACCCTGAATGACCTTGAGGGCCTGCTTTCGGCTACT
>JALQVB010000196.1 GCA_023260495.1 Aquiluna sp. | reverse complement strand
ACGATCTTGCCGTCAACGATGGTGAAGTTGAAGACCCACGAAGCAACGGGGAAGTAAACAACAGTTGCCCAGATGCCCGCGAAGACCAACCATGCACCGAACTTGGCGCGGTCAGCGATCGAACCGCTGATCAGAGCAACGGTGATGATGGCAAAGGTTGCCTGGAATGCAGCGAATGCAAGTGGGGGGAAAGCTGCACCTTCAGGAGTGGTGAGCAACCCATCGAGTCCGATGTAAGCAGTATCAATACCGATGACGCCGTCAATACCGTAGAAGGTGTCAGTGCCAGCGTTAGCGAAAGCAATGGCGTATCCATAAATAACCCACAGAACACCGATGAGGGCAAGTGAGCCAAAGCTCAGCATCATCATGCTGACGACGCTCTTAGCCTTGACGAGACCGCCATAGAAGAATGCCAGGGCGGGAGTCATCAGGAGCACAAGAGCTGCACTGATGAGTACAAAGGCGGTGTTGCCTTGATCCATTTCAACCTCTTTCACGAATGGTGACGGATGTTGCACCGTCTCTATTCATGAGTGTGAGGGGTCAGCGTTTCCGCATCAGTTCGCTTGCGTGACGCGGAGGTTACAAATCAACCGGTTTT
>JALQVB010000195.1 GCA_023260495.1 Aquiluna sp. | reverse complement strand
TAGAGAAAAATCAGCTCAGCAGGCAGGAAATTAGCCCTTGGTTGAACCAAGTGTGAGGCCAGCAACAAATTGCTTGCGGAGTACGAAGAAGACGACGAGCGTTGGAAGCGCTGCGATCATCGCACCGGCTGCGAGCAGGTTGTAATCGGTCACAAATTCGCCAGTCAAGCGACCAAGCGCCGAAGTAATTGGACGCTTCGAATCGGTTGCGGTGAGGACCAAGGCCCAGAAGAAGTCGTTGTAGATCCAAGTGGTCATCAAAACTGTGAGCGATGCCAGAGCTGGACGGAGCAACGGCAAGATGATGTTGAAGTAGTGGGTAAAGACAGATGCGCCATCGATCATTGCAGACTCTGAAATTTCTTTCGGAATCGTCTTCATATACGAAGACAGTACGAAAGTAGCAAAGCCCATCTGGAAAGCGACATGAATCAGAATGATTCCCCATGGTGAGTCATAGAGAACTCTGCGATTGCCAACCGCATCGCCAATTGCAAGATACATCTTGAAGAGCGGGATAAAGATGAGCTGGCCTGGAAGCAAATTACCTGCGGTAAAGAAAAGTAGGAGTGCAACATTTGCTCTAAATGAATAACGCGATACGACGAAGGCCATAAG
>JALQVB010000194.1 GCA_023260495.1 Aquiluna sp. | reverse complement strand
ACCCGTGGTGTGGATGTCGGCTCAATCGAGTTCATCCACGAGCAAATCATTTCCGAGCGCGATGCTGGCAAGGCTGTGCTGCTTATCTCCACGGAGCTGGACGAGGTCTTGGCGCTCGCCGACCGAATTGCGGTTATGTATCGGGGCAAGATCGTGGGAATAGTTGAACCGAGCGCTACCCGAGAGCAACTTGGCAAGCTAATGGCGGGAGTCAGCGCATGAGCAATAACGAAGATCGCTTCTCGCAGGCGCTGAAGGAAATCCTCGCAGGAGGATTCACCCGAACCATAATCTCGGTGGTTCTGGGTTTCTTGGTGGGTGCGCTGTTCATGATTGGGTCGAACCCGGAGTTTATTGAGTCGCTGGGCTACTTCTTCTCCCGACCAACCGATGCACTGGGCGCCGCCTGGTCAGTGGTGAGCGAGGGCTACGGAGCACTCTTCAAAGGCGCCATCTACAACGGCGATGCCGATACTTTTGAAAAGGCCATCAAGCCGATGACGGAGACACTTCGATTGGGGGCACCGCTAATCCTTGCCGGTCTCGGTCTGGGCCTCACCTTCCGAGTCGGACTCTTCAATATCGGTGGCACCGGCCAGCTAATTACTGGATTGATTTTT
>JALQVB010000193.1 GCA_023260495.1 Aquiluna sp. | reverse complement strand
AATTACTAGGTTTCCCGGGCCAATCGCCATACCAAGGCAGCCGTATTGAATGGCTTGGGTATTCAACGAGGTAACCAAATCCAAATCGGGTAGCTCACTGGGAGTCCAGCCCCAGTCGGCAGTGTCTTTTGTATAGAAGGAATAGGAAGCAACGCCGGCGGTATCAATGGTCGCAACAGCCAAGGTGGTTTGCTCCTCCGCATCTATTGAAAGCGAGAGATCCACACCCTGCGATGAGAGGTGATTGGCAATCTGCCTTCCGAAGCCATCTTTTGAGATTCGACCCAAAAAGCGCTGCTCCTCGCCTCTTAGGGCAAGAGCAAGCGCGACATTGGCATTGGCTCCGCCAACTACTGCCGTGTAATGGCCACCTGAGCCTTCTTCGCCAATTAGGTCAATCAGTGCCTCGCCAATTACCAAAATCATGCCGCAAGTCTAGGCTTTAGGTATGGCTCAAATCGCAACTGCGAAGCGTTCAATACGCAACCCTCTCCTTGCACTAATCCTCACCTGGGTCCTGTTTATGGCCGGCAGCTATGTTGACATGGTTGCCCCCGACACCCAATGGGCAGAAGATGGACCAATCTATCCAGACGCATCAATCCAGTGGCAGATCTACA
>JALQVB010000192.1:381-621 GCA_023260495.1 Aquiluna sp. | reverse complement strand
CTAGTGTCTACAGGCTCGACGGCAAAGCAGATTGCGGCTGCCGGCATTGAGGTTTCCGAGGTGAGCTCGGTCACCGGGTTCCCAGAGTCTCTGGATGGCCGAGTCAAGACGCTGCACCCTGCGATCCATGGCGGCATCCTGGCCGACATGAGGCTGGAGAGCCACCGCGATCAGCTGGACCAGTTGGGTATTCTGCCCTTTGAGCTTGTGGTTGTGAACTTATACCCATTCGTCCAAACC
>JALQVB010000192.1:0-372 GCA_023260495.1 Aquiluna sp. | reverse complement strand
GGTGGCCCTGCAATGGTTCGCGCCAGCGCAAAGAACCATGCAAATGTCGCGATAGTGGTCAGCCCCGCCCGCTACGGTGAGGTGATTGCCGCGGTTCACGATGGCGGCACGGATTTGGAGTTACGTAAGCAGCTTGCCCTGGAGGCATTCAGTCATACCGCCAGTTACGACGCCGCTGTTTCCAGCTGGCTGGCTGGACAGCTAGGTGGCGAGCGATTGGCGATGAGCTTTGAGAAAGTTGGCGACCTTCGCTACGGCGAGAATTCTCATCAGGCGGCTTCGCTGTATGCCGACGGCTCTGGCTCCGGCATCGCAGCAGCCGAGCAGCTTTCCGGCAAAGACATGTCATACAACAACTACGTTGACGTTGAC
>JALQVB010000191.1 GCA_023260495.1 Aquiluna sp. | reverse complement strand
CGGATACCGAAAAGGATCCGTGTTCGCACTCAAGCCCGCCGTTGACCAGGCCCTCTCCGAAGGCAAGCACAACGTCAAGAACGTTCTGGTCGTGAAGCGCGGCGGCAACGAGGTAACCATGGTCGAGGGTCGCGACCTGTGGTGGCATGAAGAAGTCGCCCCGATGAGCTTCCAGCACGAGGCCGAAGCATTCGAAGCGGAGAACCCGCTGTTCATCCTCTACACGTCGGGCACCACCGGAAAACCCAAAGGCATCCTGCACACCTCTGGGGGCTATCTCACCCAGGCGAGCTTCACCCACAAGAACGTGTTTGACCTTCATCCCGAATCGGATGTGTACTGGTGCACCGCCGACATTGGCTGGATCACAGGTCACAGTTATGTCGTTTACGGCCCGCTCGCGAACGGGGCTACCCAGGTGATCTATGAGGGCACCCCGGACAGCCCAGAGCCTGGCCGATGGTGGCAAATTATCGAGAAATACGGGGTCACCATTTTCTACACCGCACCCACCGCGATCCGTGGGTTCATGAAGGCGGGACGAGAAATTCCTCAAAAATCCGACCTTTCGTCGATTCGGCTGCTGGGCACCGTGGGAGAACCCATTAATCCAGAAGCGTGGATG
>JALQVB010000190.1 GCA_023260495.1 Aquiluna sp. | reverse complement strand
CAACTTTGGCACCGACCCCATCGCGATGCCTGCCGGCGAGCTGGTGCTCTGCTCGACAGACTGCGATGGCGACGTGCTCCCTGGCAACGCGACTGCGTGGCTCAAGGTCTAATAAATGGTGGAGATGGGGGGAATTGAACCCCCGTCCACTGCTTACAAACGGAGTCTTCTACGGGCGTAGCGTGTGTAAGACGTGTATCTCGACCCCGTTCATACAGCACACGCACCGTGAACGACAGGCCCAGTACTAGTTAAAAGTCCCTAGTAGCGCTAATACCTCACTACTAAGCAAGCCTTCTCAATGACGCCAGGATCCACACTGAAGGCTCGTGTGGTCTGACGGACTTCGGGCTCGCTAGCGCTTAGGCTGCGAGGGCGAAGTCGGCGCGCTTTGTATTGGCACCTATTGGTTTACAGGGGGCGTTTACGAGACAACCCTGCATCCTCGACCCGCGTCTCTCCGAATCACAAACAATGTCGAAACCGATCATCCCCGTAATTTGGATGTTCTAGAAGCTAGAAATCATCCCTGTGGAGTTATCAAACTGGCCTAGGCCAGCCCTCCATTCTACACTGCCTTGAAACTCGGCGAAAGAGCCGAAAAATGGCTATTCGCCGCGGTTTTTCT
>JALQVB010000018.1 GCA_023260495.1 Aquiluna sp. | reverse complement strand
ACCAGATCATTCCGGCGGAGTACCTCAAGCGCATTACGCGTCACGGTTTCGAAGACGGCTTGTTCTCGGCTTGGCGCAAGAACCCAGATTTCGTTTTGAACCAGCCACAGTTCCAGGGCGCATCCGTTTTGGTTGCAGGTCCTGACTTCGGCACTGGCTCATCACGCGAACATGCTGTCTGGGCATTGATGGATTACGGCTTTAAGGTCGTTATCTCGTCACGCTTTGCTGACATCTTCCGCGGCAACTCAGGCAAGCAGGGGCTAATCGCCGGAGTTATTTCCGAAGCCGACACTGAGGCGCTATGGGCGGCAATTGAGTCGAATCCAGGCATGGAGGTGGAGGTTGATCTCCCTGCCCAGGAGATTCGCTACTCGGATATCTCCGTGCCGTTTGAAATCGACGAATACACTAAGTGGCGTCTCATGGAGGGTCTTGACGACATCGGCATTACCCTGCAGAACGAGGATGCGATAGCCGCATTCGAGGCCAAGCGGGAGTCCTGGAGACCCAAGACTCTGCCCGCCAAGGGAGTTTAATGAGTCAAATCACCATCGATGGCGGCAAGCCGCTTTCCGGTCGCATCGACCTGAAGGGTGCCAAGAATCTGGTGACCAAGGCGATGGTTGCAGCGCTATTGGGCGAGACTCCATCGACCCTGTTGGATGTTCCTCACATTTCTGATGTGGAGGTCGTCTCCAGGCTGCTGAACCTGCACGGCGTGACTATTAGCCATGACGATGCCACCGGAAACATGGTGCTTGACCCCTCGAATGTCGAGCAGGCGCGCATGGTTGATATCGATGCCTACGCCGGCTCCTCCAGGATTCCGATTCTGTTTTGTGGCCCGCTGCTGCACCGACTTGGCGAGGCGTTCATCCCCGGTCTAGGCGGCTGCGAAATTGGCTCCAGGCCAGTTGATTTCCACTTTGATGTGCTGCGCAGCTTCGGCGCTGTTATCGAAAAGACCGAGGGTGGCACCAGGCTCAGCGCACCGGACGGCCTCAAGGGGACCAAAATCGAACTTCCCTACCCATCTGTGGGCGCCACTGAGCAGGTCTTGCTAGCCGCAACCACGGCTGAGGGAAAGACCGAACTATCCGGCGCCGCAATCGAACCGGAAATCATTGACCTGATTGCAATCCTGCAAAAGATGGGAGCAATCATCTCGGTGGACACCGACCGTGTCATCCGCATCGAGGGTGTTAAGCAGCTGCGCGGCTTTACTCACAGGGCTCTTGCTGATCGAAACGAAGCGGCGTCCTGGGCGGCTGCAGCGCTGGCAACCGGTGGAGACATCTTCGTTGGTGGGGCTCGCCAGGCCGACATGATGACTTTCTTGAATGTGTATCGGAAAGTTGGCGGTCAGTTCGATATTTCCGATGAAGGCATTCGCTTCTACCACCCTGGCTGCGAATTGCAGCCGGTGGTAATCGAAACCGATGTGCACCCGGGTTTCATGACGGACTGGCAGCAGCCACTTGTGGTTGCCCTCACCCAGGCCAAGGGTTTGTCCATTGTTCATGAGACCGTTTATGAGCAGCGCTTTGGATTCACCGATGCGCTGCGCCAGATGGGTGCAAATATCCAGGTGTATCGCGAGTGTCTAGGGTCACACCCGTGCCGTTTTGGACAGCGCAACTTCAACCACTCGGCTGTCATCTCAGGGCCCACCAAGCTGCAGGCAGCAGACATTAGGGTGCCAGACCTGCGCGGTGGGTTCTCGCATGTGGTGGCTGCACTCGCCGCCGAGGGTCGTTCCAATGTGAGCAATGTCCAGCTAATCTCTAGAGGATATGAGCGCTTTTTGCAGAAGCTTGAGGATCTCGGGGCTGATTTCAAGTTCGAGGCCTAATCATGGCTGAAACCCCACTGCCTAAAGTTCCAAAAAAGGAAAACACCTTTGCCTTCAGGTTGATTGCCTTTTTTCTAGCGCCACTGCTTCGGCTGATGTTCAATCTAAAAACCTCAGGGACTGAGAACTTGCCCAAGGGCGGCTATGTGCTGGTTGGAAACCACCTGAGCAACCTAGACCCACTGGCCTTTGCCTACTCGGTTTATATCCACATGAAGCGGGTGCCACACTTTTTGGCAAAGGAGAGCCTGTTTCGCATCCCAGTGCTGAAGCAGCTTCTTCCTAAGGTGGGGCAGATTCCTGTTTATCGTGGCGGTAGAAATAACGAGGATTCGCTGCGCGCTGCCAAAGAGTTCATCAGGGCTGGGCAAGTTGTTGTGGTCTTCCCAGAGGGAACTCTGACTAGAGACCCGAACCTGTGGCCGATGCGCGGCAAGAGTGGTGCCATCCGCATGGCCTTCGAGCTCGGTGTTCCGATTGTCCCTGCCGCCCACTGGGGCGTGGACAAGATCATGGGAAATTACAGCTCCAAGCTGAAGCCCAACCCCTTTCACCTAGTTCAGGTGAAAATTGGCGAGCCGATTGAGCTACAAAAGAAAGCAAACCCTTCGGCGCAAGAGGTGAATGATGCCACCGCCATGGTGATGCATCGCATTGCGGATTTGGTTGGCCAGATGCGTGGCGAAGAGCCACCTAAGGAGCTTTGGGATCCCGTGAAGAATTCGCAGCAGGAGACTGGCAACTTTAGGAAAAAGAAGTGAGCCGAATTGTCGTCTTAGGTGCCGGCAGCTGGGGCACCACAATTGCCAAGGTGATTGCTGATGGCGGCAATGAGGTAACGCTGTGGTCAAGGCGAGAGCAGCAGGCCGAGCAGATCGCCAGTACTGGTCGCAACAGCGACTATCTTCCTGGCATTGACCTGCCGGACAACCTAACCGCCACCGCCGATTTGGAATTGGCCCTTTCAGGGGCCGAGCAGGTATACGTTGCCGTCCCCTCCCAGAGCCTGAGGACCAATCTCGCCGAGTGGAAGCCGCTCATACCTTCCGACGCAACCATCATTAGCCTCATGAAGGGGCTGGAGGTGGGATCTGGTGCTCGCATGAGCGAGGTGATTGCCGAGGTTACCGGCTTTCCAAACGACCAGATTGCAGTTCTCTCGGGGCCTAACCTTGCGCTGGAGATTGCCCGCAAAGATCCGGCAGCGGCAGTATGCGCCTGTAGCGACCAGGACCGAGCGAGTGCGGTGGCCCGAGTCTGCTCGAGCGACTACTTCACGGTATTCACGAACCAGGATGTGATTGGAACCGAACTCGGCGGAGTGCTGAAGAACCTAATTGCGGTGGCAATCGGCATCGTGAACGGTCTGGGTTATGGGCAAAACACCAAGGCGTCAATCATGACGCGTGGGCTGACAGAAATTACAAAGTTTGCCGTTGCACACGGCGCACGTCGGCGCACCATGTTCGGCCTAGCCGGGCTTGGAGACCTGATCGCCACCAGTGAGTCATCGCTGTCACGAAACTTCAGGGCTGGAGAGATGCTGGGGAAGGGATTCTCCAAAGCCGAGGTGCTATCACGAATGCAGCAGACGGCCGAAGGGCTGTCTTCGGTGCAGCCCGTCTTAGATATTGCTGAGCGAATGAGTCTGGACATGCCAATCGTTACTCAGGTGCGCGAGGTATTAGAGGGCAGAATGAAGCCAAGAGATTTCGGCAAGCAGCTGAATCTCGCAGATGACGTGGAGGTGGAGTTCTAATGCCAAAGCTCGCCCTTATCTACGGCGGTGCCTCCTCGGAGCACTCGGTGTCCTGCTCCACCGCCGCCGGTATCAATCGAGTCATCGACAAGAGCATCTACGAGGTGATTCCCGTGGGGATTACTAAGAGTGGCAAGTTTGTGCTCGAGCCAATTCCTGACGATATTTCGCTTGCTGACTGGCCAGAGGTTTCTGAGGATTCACCCGAGCTGCTGTTTCCAATTGGGGGTGGCGAACTGCGTATGGCCGCCACCGGTATTTCGCTGGGCAAGATCGACATTGCATTCCCGGTTGTGCACGGTGTCAATGGTGAAGACGGATCGCTCCAGGGGCTGCTGCAGCTTTGCAAGATTCCATATGTGGGAAACGGAGTGCTGTCATCGGCATTGGCCATGGACAAGGCGATGGCCAAGAAGGTTTTTCGCGATGCCGGGATTGCCGTGGCGGAAGACATTGTGCTGAGTCGTCATGAGTGGTTTGCCGACCCCGCTGCCGTGCTCCGCGATGCCGCCAAGCTCTTCGGCGATGCCGTGTTCGTGAAGCCGTCCCGCTCTGGCTCATCGGTCGGAGTCACCAAGGTCTCCAAGGCAGATTTCAAGAGAGACAGCAGCGTGCTGGCCACCTCTATCAAGGAGGCGTTCCAGCACGACGGAACTGTCTTGATCGAGCAGCAGATGGTGGGGCGGGAAATTGAGTGCTCGGTGCTTGAGCGCGCGGATGGCTCACTTTCAGTCTCACTGCCCGGCGAGATCATTGTGCACGGCCGCGAATTTTATGACTACGAGGCCAAATATCTCGGGGGAACGGCCGAGCTGCTGGTTCCCTGCGAGCTATCCGAGTCCCAATACGAAAAGCTCACCTCGCTAGCCAAGGCAGCGTTTCGAGCGATTGGTTGCTCTGGTCTTGCCCGAACAGACTTCTTTTTGACCAAGCGTGGTCTTTATTTGACTGAGGTCAACACAATGCCGGGCTTCACCCCGATCTCAATGTATCCGTCACTGTGGAATGCGACCGGGGTCAGCTATGCCGAGCTCATTTCGGCCCTGATTGAACATGGAGTGTCGCTGGGGGATAGCCCCCGCTAATTCGCCAGTTCAGTGCAAATCTTGCTCTCGGGAATCTGCCGCACCGCTGGCGCCAGCTGTTCCAGAGATGTCACTCCCGAGGCTGAAAGCGAATCGACGATCACCTCAACGCCGGGGTTTCGGGCAAAACTGATGAAGCGGTAGCTCGGTGCCTTGCTGTCATCTACCAACCAGTCAATTCCGCCGGCGGTTACGCAGGGCAGCTGGGATGCCTCAACCGGATCCAGTCCACAGCGCAGCAGGACGGCGGCCGGATCGCCCCAGGCGGAGGTGGCCTGTGAATTGGTGGTTCGCATTTCATGCTCTTCCAGTGCCGAGGGGAGTCGAACCATAACTTCTGCGCAGAGTGGATCGTTGGAATTTGGCGCTGCCTCAAGGTTCACGGTCGCGGCGCAGCCGGAGAGGGTCAGTCCAATCAGAGCCAGGGCAAAAAATCGCATCTGTTTAAGGCTAGCGTTGTCTCGTGCATAATTCCGACCCGTTGGTGATTGAAATAGGCGAACTGGCTGCCATTAAGCTCGCCACAAGTCAGTTTCGAACCGCTTCGTCGACACTGGTGGGCCCGGGCGACGATGCCGCGGTAGTTGGTCTCAGCGCACCCAGTGTGGTGATCACAACCGACACCATGATCCAAGGGCATGATTTTAGGCTCAATACCTCTTCAGCCTTCGACCTTGGTTTCAAGGCTGTTGCCAGCAACATCGCAGACGTAGCAGCCATGGGTGCAAAGCCAATCGCGCTTGTGGTTTCCATGGCGATTACTAGGGAAACCAGAGTCAGCTGGCTGATGGAATTTGCCCGGGGGCTGCAGGTTGGAATCGATCAGCTAGCGCCGGATGCAGCCGTCGTGGGAGGGGACCTGGCTACCGCTGAGCAGGTTTTTATTTCGGTAACAGCTCACGGCGATCTATTTGGAAGCGACCTGATTTTGCGTTCGGGAGCAAGCCCGGGAGACCAGATCGCAGTCTGCGGCACACTCGGCAAGGCCGCGGCCGGCCTAGAACTTCTGGAGCACCCCGATAAGTCTTTGGCGAAGAGCTATTCCGAACTTACCGATATCCAACTGCGACCTATTCCGCCGCTTGCAACGCTCTTCCAGGGGCTGGATGGAATCACAGCCATGTTGGACATTTCTGATGGCCTAAGCCTCGATGCCCGCCGGCTTGCCGATGCCTCAGGAGTCCAGTTGGCAATCGAATCGAGCAAACTGCTTGGCTTTGCCGCGGTTTTGGAGCAGGCTGCCGACTCTTTGCAATCCCGTGATGGCAAACAGCGCGATCCGATGGACTGGGTGCTGCATGGTGGTGAGGATCACAGCTTCTTGGTGACTTTGGCCCCTGGTGTGAGCCATCGGGGATTCAAAGTCATTGGCTCGGTGCAGCAGGGCAGTGGCGTGTTGCTCGACGGTAAAGAGCTCGCCCCCAGCGGCTGGGACTCGGTCAGCGGCTAGGCGTGCAGATCGGCGTTGAGTTCGACGCCGACACCCTCACGGGCAATTGCCTCGACTGCTCCGGTTTGCGAGTTCCGGCGGAATAGCAGTCCAGGCATTCCGCTCAGTTCACTGGCCTTCACCAGTTGTGAGCGGGAGTCAACCAAAAGCGTCACCTTGGTCCCGGCGGTGATGTAGAGACCCGCTTCGACCACAGAGTCGTCGCCAATAGAAATGCCAATGCCGGAGTTGGCCCCTAGAAGAGCGCGCTTACCAAGCGAAACCTTGTGTTTGCCGCCTCCGGAGAGGGTTCCCATGATCGAGGCACCACCACCGATGTCGGAGCCGTCGCCAACCACCACACCTTGCGAGATGCGCCCCTCCACCATCGATGAACCCAGCGTGCCGGCGTTGAAGTTAACAAAGCCCTCATGCATCACTGTCGTTCCAGGCGCCAGGTGAGCTCCGAGCCGAACTCGGTTAGCATCGGCGATGCGCACCTTCTCGGGAGTGACGTAGTCAATCAGTCTCGGGAATTTATCGAGGGAATGGGCAACCACACCTGCCTGCCTCAGCTGAAGCTTTTTGGCTTGAAATACCTCTGGCAACACTGGGCCTCGGTTCGTGAAGACGCAGATTGGGAGGTTCGGTATCAATCCGTCGAGGTTTATCGTGTTCGGTTTGACCACTAGGGCAGATAGCAACTGGAGCCGAAGATAAGCATCTTCGGTTGAGGAAACCGGCTGGGTGAGATCGATCTCGGTCCGCACCACCTGGGTGGAAACCTCGAGCAGCTCGTCTTGGCCGACCGCTAGCTCAAGCTCTTTCGGCGGGAACCATTGCAGATCGGATTGCGGCGCTGCCCCTAATTGCGGATTGGGGAACCAGGCATCAAGCACGGTTCCGTCTGCGGCAACCGTTGCCAGGCCGTGGCCCCATGCTTTGGAGTCTAGAAAAGCTTCACTCATCCGCACCAGAATACAGGTAGCCTTTTTGGGTGGCTGAACTTGACCTTAGTAAAAACCTCGTAGAGCTGACCATCGACGTTTGCAACATTGAGTCGTCCTCGGGTAACGAGGCCGAACTGGCAACGGCTATTCACAACGCCTTAGAGCCGCTGGGACATCTGAGCGTCAGCCGCGATGGCAATGCTGTGATTGCCAGCACAAACCAGGGTCTTCCGAGAGTTCTGATCGCCGGACACATCGACACTGTGCCTCCGGTGGGAAACCTGCCCGCGCAGCTGCATCACTTTGAGCGCGAGCAGGTGATTGTGGGTCGAGGCAGCGTCGATATGAAGGGCGGCGTTGCGGTGATGCTGAAGTTAGCCGCAGAGCTTACAACCTCCAAGTTCGATATCACCTGGATCTTCTACGACAACGAGGAAGTAGACAGCTCTCTCAATGGCCTGGGGCGAATTGCTCGCAATACCCCAGAGGTGCTGCAGGGTGAGTTTGCCGTGCTGTGTGAACCAACCAGTGCCCTAGTCGAGGGCGGTTGCAACGGCACCCTGCGTGCACTTGTGAAGACCACCGGAGTAAAGGCTCACTCGGCGAGGCCTTGGATGGGCGAAAATGCCCTGCACAAATTAGCCCCCGTGCTGCAAATCTTGGCTGAGTACCAGCCGCAGACACTGGAAGTTGACGGGCTGGAATACCGAGAGAGTTTGAATGCAGTGCGGATTTTTGGCGGAATCGCAGGCAACGTGATTCCTGATGCCGCGAGCGTTGAGGTGAACTACCGCTTCGCACCGTCTCGCTCGGTGGCTCAGGCTCAGGCCCAGGTCAGTGAAATTTTCTCCGGCTTCGAGGTTGAGTTCATCGATCTCGCCTCAGGCGCTCGGCCAGGCTTGGACTCTGAGCTGGCGCAGCAGTTTCTAGCCGCCACTGGCAAGAGTGCCAGACCCAAATACGGCTGGACAGATGTTGCCCGTTTTTCGGAGCTTGGGATTCCCGCGGTGAACTTTGGACCGGGCGATCCTTCGCTCGCTCATGCCGACAATGAGAACTGCCCGGTGGGTCACCTTTTCGATGTCGAGGCAGGTTTGCGCGGCTGGTTGCAGTAGCTCGGGTGGCTTAACCCCGAAAAATCTGGGATAATTGGCTCTTCCGCGCTATTCCAAGGAGTTTTTCGCATGGCAGCAATGAAGCCCCGCACCGGTGATGGTCCAATGGAGGCTGAGCGTGAACCTCGCGGTTTGATCGTTCTTAGAGTGCCACTAGAAGGTGGCGGTCGTCTCGTAGTTTCGGTAAACGACGAAGAGGCAGCAGAGCTGCACAAGGTTCTAGCTGGAGTTTTGAAGAAGTAGCTCTAGCGCTTCACTGCAATTAGCAGACCGTCTCCCACCAGAGACATGGTGCTCAGAAATCCCTCATTATCACTCAGTAGTTGAGTGACAGCCCGCATGGCGGCAGTGTCATCGTCACGCAACGTAGGGTTCGGTACTCGATCACGCCACATTGCGTGGGCAATCACAATCGCTCCGCCCGGCTTTGCCAAGCTCACCGCAGATTCCAGCACACCCTGCAAATCCAGCGGATCAAGATCTAGAAATACCAGGTCGTAGGCGGATTCAGCCATGTTCTTCAGCACGGCTGCCGCCTTGCCGGAGATGGCCCTAATCCGAGCCGGCGCAATCTCAGCTTTGCGGAAGTTCTCTCTAGCCACGTTTTGGTATTCGGGCTCGGAATCTATCGTGGTAATCACCGAATCTTGAGAGGCACTAAGTAGCCATAGCGCGGATACACCGGCTCCGGTGCCGACTTCGACGATAGATTTTGCCCGTGTCAGAGCCGCAATCGCTGCTAACTGGTTGCCAGTTGCCTCTGTGACCGACTCCACGCCTAGTTCATCGGCAGCGGCCCTGGCGCGACGAATTTCAATCGGCTCGGAGGCAAAATCCTCGGCGAATTTCCAGCTAGAAACTTTGTCAATCATCTTGGGCACAAGCTTAGGTCTGGAAGCGGAAAATCTTGGCATTCATTGGGGGTAAACTCATTGGCATGTTTGGTCTAAGCGCAGAGAAGCTATTGTTGCTTGCGCTATTGGCCGTCCTCATCATCGGCCCAGAGCGCCTTCCCTATTACGCCAAGCAACTTGGCGAATGGGTCAAAAAGGGAAAGCGCATGATTGACAACGCTCAGGTTCAGATGAAAAGCGAACTTGGCGAGGGCTTTGAGGACGTCGACTGGAAGAAGCTCGACCCTAGGCAGTATGACCCCAGGCGAATCGTTCGCGAGGCTCTGCTCGAGGAGCGCAAGAAGCCAACTATCGCCGATACCCTGAACCGCTCTCGACCGCCGCAGAAGCAGCTAGAGCTGGGGGAGACCCCACCTTTTGACAGCGAGTCGACCTAAAGCTTGCCCATCAGCCGCGCCAGCTGTGTCATGAGCGGGGCCATTTTCTTGTAGTCCCTTGCCCGATTTGGCAACCGAATCGGCAACCTGTTTGCAACGCCAATAGTTCTGTTCTCTGTGTAGCGCAACAGGCCTCCAGGGCCAGATCTGCGCCCCATGCCCGACTGCTTCATGCCACCCATGGGAGCTGCCATGCTGGCCATGGATGCACGGTAACCCTCGTTTATGTTCACCGATCCGGCCATTAGGTGCCCTGCCAGCTTTAGGGCCTCCCGGCTGTTACCAACAATTGAGGCATTCAGGCCAAATTCGGTGCCATTTGCAAGCTCGACAGCCTCATCCAGACCTTCGTAACCGACCAGGGCGATTACCGGCCCGAATACCTCGCGGTGCAGAATCTCGGCTGCTGCCGGGATATCGGTCAGCACAGTTGGGGCGTAGAAGTTCGGTCCAATTTCCGGAAGTTTCTTGCCTCCGGTCACGATCCGGGCACCTTCGCCCACGGCTCGGTCGATAAAGCCGGCAACTCGCTCCAATTGTGAGCTAGAGCTGAGTGCACCAAGGTCGAAATCAAAATCGTTTGACGCCCCAAGGGTTAGCGATTCAACCCGAGATTTCAGAATCCGTTCGAATTCCTGCAAAACATGATTCGGAACATAGACGCGTTCGATGGAAACGCACAGCTGGCCAGCATTGCCAAAAGCACTGGCAATCGCCAACTCGGCTGCCTCCTTCAGATTTGCACCTGGCATGACGATCATTGGATTCTTGCCACCCAGTTCCAGCGAGTAGCCAACCAACCGCGCCGCCGCGCGCTGTGCCACCAGGCGACCTGTTGGTGTCGAGCCGGTGAAGGCGATGTAGTCGGCGTTGTCTGTGACGGCATTGCCGACCTCGGCCGGCTCGCCGTGCACGATTGTCCAGACTTCCTGCGGGAAGCCGGCAGAAATTGCCACGTCACGGGCCAACTTGGTGGTCATGGCAGTCTGGTTATCTGCCTTCTGCACCACCGTGTTGCCTGCCAGCAGCGCCGGAATGACATCCATCATGGTCAGCGCTAGCGGGTAGTTCCAAGGTGTTATCACGCCTACAACGCCTACCGGTGCTGGCTCGGTGTAGGCGGAAATCAGCAGTGGAACCCCGCCGCGAACCCGTTGCCTGCGCATTAGTTTCGGCGCGACTTTTGCGTAGTAGGAAATTGCCGCAAGGGCACCGGTGATTTCCTCAAAGGCGTGAGCGCGGCTCTTCCCGGTTTCTCGCTGCAGCATGTCCATCAACTCGTCCTGGCGAGAAATCATGGCATCTACCAGCTTTGCAGCCAGTGCCGCCCTCTGGCCAACTGGCACCCTGCTCCACTGAACCTGGAAGTCTCGAGCGCTGGCAAAGAACTGGGCCACGTCGATTGCAGAGTGTGCCTCCAGCTCGTGTAGCTGGTTCCCGGTTAGCGGATCAAAAATCGCAATTGAGCTCATAGATATTTAAATTACTCCCAGGCTCAACTTCTTCCCACTCAGCCCTCGGGGTCTGGCGGCAATTAGCTTCGCTATTCGCATCAATTCTTGGCTCGCGGCATCCTCCGGAGCAGACACAACCGCAGGGGTGCCCTGGTCGCTGGCGACCCGGAGATCCTCGCTAATTGCAATCTTTCCCAGAATCGGCACATCGCTTCCTGCTAAAGCGCTCAATCGCTGGGCTACGGCTTCACCGCCGCCGGAGCCGAAGAGCTCGCGCTTCTCGCCACCGATTTCCAGGTAGCTCATGTTTTCAATCACTCCGATGACGCCTTGGCCGGTGCTCAAGCCGATGGCGCCGGAACGCTCTGCCACGGTTGCGGCACTGGACTGCGGTGTCGTAACCACGATGCTGGATGCTCCGGGGAGGAGCTGTCCAAGGCTAATCGCGACATCACCGGTTCCCGGTGGCAGATCAACCAGCAGGTAGTCGAGATCGCCCCAGTAGACATCGGTCAAAAACTGCTCCACGGCGCGGTGCAGCATGGGTCCGCGCCATGCCACTGGCTTATTGTCCGACACGAAGAAGCCAATGGAAATTACCTTCACCTCGTGGGCAATCGGCGGCAGCATCATTTCGTCCACCTTGGTGGGTTGCTGCGAGATGCCCAAGATTCCTGGAATGGAATAGCCGAAGATGTCGGCATCCAGCAGTCCCACTTTGTGTCCTAGCTGCGCCAGAGCGACTGCTAGGTTCGCGGTGATGGTGGACTTGCCAACCCCGCCCTTGCCGCTACCGACAAAAATCACCTGAGTGAGAGAACCGGGCTGAGCAAAGGGATTGAAGCGCACCGGCTTATCACCGCGCAGCTTCTGCTTGAGTTCAGCGCGTTCGGCTGCGGTCATGGTGGTCATTTCTACTTCCACTTCGGCATAGCCTTTGGCCAGCGCTGCGCGAACATCGCGTTCAATGCTCTGGGCCGCGGGGCATCCGACAATGGTGAGTTTGATCTGAGCACGAACACTTTGACCGTTGGTCTGGATGTCGCCAACCATGCCCAGATCGGTAATTGGTGCGCGTAGCTCTGGGTCAATTACCTGAGCTAACAGCTCAAAGGCCTCGCTCATTTACTTCTTTTTGGGCTTGCTGGTCGGTTTGATTTCTTCAATCAGATCCGCCAGAGCGGATCGAATCTCGTCGCGAACTTGATCCTTGGTTGCCACCTCTTCAAGCGCCAGGCGCAGGGCCGCCACCTCACGTGCTAGATACTCGGTATCGGCAAGGTTCTGCTCCGCTCGCTGGCGATCCTGTTCGAATTTGACCCGGTCGCGATCGTCCTGACGGTTCTGAGCCAAAAGAATCAAGGGAGCCGCATAGGAAGCCTGCAGCGAGAGGATCAGAGTGAGCAGCGTGAAATTTAAGGCCCTGGGGTCGAACTGAGCCGACACCGGAGCGATAGTGTTCCAGGTCAACCACACCGCCACGACAATCGTCATGGCAATCAAGAAGGCGCCGGTTCCCATTGCTCTCGCGAAGCGCTCTGAGATACGACCTACCGTCTCCTGAGACAGGTAGGGCAGGCGAAATGCGGAGCGACGGCCTAGCGGGCGCTCCAGTTGAGATTGGTTCCTAGCCATCGGCGTCCTCCGTTCTCCAGTCATCGGGCAGTAGGTGGTCCAGCACGTCATCAACTGTCACCACACCAATTAGGTGGTTTTCATCATCCACCACCGGCAGCGAGACCAGGTCATAGGTAGCCAAGTCGCGGTGAATCTGTTCGATTGGGGTGCCGGTCGGAATAGGCTGCAGCTCGGAGTCAACCAGCGTGCCTAGCCTCTCGCCTGGTGGGTAGCGCAGTAGCTTCTGGAAGTAGACAACCCCCAAATAGCGGCCCGCTGGAGTCTCGTATGGCGGCATGGTGACAAAGACCTGAGCCGCAAGTACCGGCTCGACCTCCTTGCGCCTAATCAAAGCCAGCGCCTCTGCAACGGTTGTGTCGGCCGCTGCAATGATTGGCTCCGGGGTCATCAGACCACCGGCGGTGTATGGCTCGTACTTCAATAGCTGACGGATATCTTCGGCCTCTTCGGAATCCATCAAATCCAGAAGCGCCTCGGTGCGATCACTGGGAAGATTGGCCATCAGGTCGGCAGCATCGTCTGGTCCCATAAGATCCAGAACCTCGGCCGCGCGCTCATCCTCCAGCTCGTTAATGATCTCGAGCTGTTCTTCTTCTGGAAGTTCTTCCAGTAGGTCGGCCAATCGCTCGTCGTCCAGCTCCTCGGCCAGCGCGATCATGCGATCCTCGGGAAGATCCAGCACGGCTGTAGCTAGGTCAGCGGGGCGCAGATCCGCCACAGCGCTCAGCAGCTGCCGGGCGTCCTGGTCTGCAGGGTGCTCCTGCTTCTCGGTGGCATCCTGCCAGCGCACAAACTCGGTAGGACCCTTGGAAAACGGCAGCGCCGAAGTCTTAGGCTTGCGCACAAATAGCTCGGTCAGGATCCAATCGCCGCGCTTGTTTCGCTCTATCGCGAAGTCTTCAATGACACCCTCTGTCATGTCGGTGATGAGGCTTACCTTGCGACCAAGGATTTCGGCAATTGCACGAATCTCCTGGCCGCGCTGCGAGAAGCGGCGCAGGTCAATCAGGCCGTTGGTGATTACCTGCCCCGGCGCTATTGCGGTCACCCTAGCCATGGGCATGAAGACTTTCCGCCGGCCGGAAATCTCAATCAGGAAACCTGTCGCTCTGGGAGCCAGAGTCTTGCGGTAAACCATCAAGACATCGACGACCTTGCCCACGCGGTCTCCCATGGGGTCGAAAACTCCGCAGCCCACAAGACGGGTTACGAATACTCTGGTTGCGCTCACAGAGATACCCCGCTTTCTGGTGGTGTAATCCGTGACAAAATGCCTACATGACCGATGCCAAGAACAATGCTAGAAGGAAAATGTCTGGTCCGACGATTCCTAAGGGCTTCGTCGTAGCCGAATTTACCAACTATTCCGATGCGAGCGCAACGGTTGAACGGCTAATCGAGGCTGAAATTAAGCCTCAGGACATAGCAATTGTTGGGCACGATCCGGTTCTTGTGGAGCGAATTCGCTCCCGGCTTGGCTACGGTCGAGTGGCGCTGTCCGGCATAATCACAGGCTTTTGGCTGGGCCTCATATTTGCGATTTTGATTGGGGCCGGCATCACAGTTTCGCCGGACGGTGAGGTTGGCTACAACCCGCAGCAATTCCTAGCCGTGCTGGTGGTCAGTGCCGGCATCGGCATGCTGTTCAACATCGTTCGCTTTTCGATATCCAACAACAAGCGCGGCTTTCTCTCATCACAGATGCCGGTGGCAACCCGGTATGAGGTGTTAGTTCCGGAGTCGGCTGCACCAAAGGCCCAGCAGGCGCTATCAGCCAGCAACTCCTAGCTGACACTCCTGATACCAGGCCTCAACCTCGGCCACAGTCCTAGGCAGCGCCTTGGACAGGTTCTCGCAGCCGTCCTCGGTTACCAGAACATCATCCTCGATTCGCACGCCCATGCCTCGGTAGCCTTCCGGCACGAGCAGGTCGTTGGCGTGGAAATAGAGACCGGGTTCGATGGTGAAGACCATGCCGGGCTGCAAGACACCGTCTTGGTAGTGATCCCGGCGAGCCTTGGCACAGTCGTGAACATCGAGTCCAAGGTGGTGGCTGGTGCCGTGCACCATGTAGCGGCGGTGATGCTGGTTGTCCTCATTCAGAGCCTCTTCCGCGGTAACCGGAATCAGACCAAGCTCGGCAACTTTGCGGGCAATGACCGCTATCGCAGCGTTGTGCACCTCGCGGAACTTTACTCCTGGCTTAGCGGCCGCAAAGGCGGCATCGGATGCCTCCAGCACCGCCTCATAGACCCACTTCTGTTCGGCGCTGAATTTCCCGGATGCAGGAATTGTGCGGGTGATGTCGGCGGTGTATAGGGAATCTAGCTCGCAACCGGCATCGACCAGGACCAAATCACTCTCGAGCACCCGGCCATCGTTTCGGGTCCAGTGCAAGATGCAGGCGTGGGCGCCGCTGGCGGCAATGGTCTCGTATCCAAGGTCGTAGCCCTCCTGCCTAGCGCGGGAGAAAAATGCGGTTTCCACCACTCGCTCGCCACGCTCACTTCGAATGGCCTTGGGCATGGCTCTTGCCACGTCGGCAAATCCAGATGTGGTTATTGCCACCGCCTGACGCATCTGATCTATCTCGTAGGTATCTTTGATAAAGCGCATCTCGGATAGGTAAACAGCCAGCTTCTCGTTCTTTAGGGTCAGCGGTTTGGGCCAGTCGGCCTGGTGTTTTTCCAGCTTCGCCAGATCATAAGTCTTGATGCCAAGCTGAGCCTCAATGTCGCTAAGAGTCGGCCTGGGGCCCACCCAAAACTCGCCGATGGCTGGATTGGCAAAGAACTCGTCGGTTTCCTTTCCAGCGGTTGGCCTGAGGTACAGCCGCTCGGCCGGCTTCTTTTTTCTGGCGTCAATAACCAGCACGGAATCGGGAACGGTGACCGACCCCCAGCCGGTGAGGTAGGTGAAGTCAGTGCTCGGGCGGAAGCGATACTCGGTGTCGTTTGCCCTGGTTTGCATGCCGCCAGCGGGGATAACAATCACCTTGCCAGCAAATGCCTCGGCCAGCTTTGCCCTTCGTGCGGCGGCGAATGGCGCCACATCCCAGGCCGTTGGAGCCTGAGTTTGGGCATCGGCCCAGTTGCTGCCGATGAATTCCATGAAGGTTTTGCCCTGCGGAGTTCGAGAGCGGTTGGTAGGTCTATTTTTTCCCATACGACTATTCTGCTCCTGTGATAGACCTCCATGCACACACAACTCGATCTGATGGCACAGAGTCGCCAGCCGAGGTTGTGCGCAAGGCAAAGCAGGCAGGTGTCACTGTGCTTGCGATTACCGATCACGACACCGTCTCTGGCTGGGACGAGGCGCTCCAGACCGCGCGCAGCGAGGGTATTGGGTTGGTTCCGGGAATTGAAGTTTCCACCCGAGCGAGTCTGGGGGAGCGCAGCATCAGTGTGCACATACTTGCCTATCTGCCGGACCCTAACAACCAGGCATTGATGGCCGAATTGGAGATGACACGAGAGTCTCGGGTGCTGCGGGCCAAGGAAATGGTGCGGCGATTATCAGCCGATTATCCGATTGCCTGGGAGGATGTTCAGTCCCAGCTGGCGCCCGGTGCGACCATCGGGCGACCTGCAATTGCCGATGCACTGGTAGCCAAGGGAATCGTTCCCACCCGCTCGGATGCTT